>DASWLD010000066.1:0-7306 GCA_036396275.1 Burkholderiales bacterium | reverse complement strand
GCGCCGAGCCGCAGCGCGCCGTTTCTGTCATACCGCACCAGTTTCATGTTTCTCCTAAATTCTTCACCGCAAAGGCGCAAAGACGCGAAGGACCGCAAAGGAAAATCAAAAGACTGCATTGCTTCTTGCGGAGAAATTTTAGTTTCGAATTCTTTGCGTACCTTTGCGCCTTGGCGCCTTTGCGGTTCACGGGTTTCACCCGACGGGGTTCTCCAGCGTGCCGATCGGTTCGATGGTGATCGCCACCACGTCGCCCTTTTGCAAGTACTTCGGCGGGTCGAAACCGATGCCCACGCCGGCGCATGTGCCGGTCGCGATGAGATCGCCCGGCTCGAGCGTCATTACGCGCGACAGCGTCTCGATCAAGGTCGGGATATCGAAGATCAACTGGCTCACGGCGGCATCCTGGCGCACTTCGCCGTTGACACGCGTCGTGAGCAGCAGCTTGCCCACGTCCTTGATCTCGTCGGCGGTCACGATGCAGGGGCCCATCGGGCAGTAGCCGTCCAGGCTCTTGCCGAGAAACCACTGGCGGTGCCGGTTCTGCAGCGTACGCGCAGTCGCATCGTTGACGATGGTGTAGCCGTAAACGTGATCGAATGCATCCTTCTTCGCGATATTGCGGCCGCCTTCACCGATCACGACCGCGAGTTCCCCCTCGTAATCGGTGGAATTGGTGTAGTCGTTACTGCTGGGAATCGATTCGCCGGGGCCGGTCACCGAGTTGGGCCACTTGGTGAACATGATCGGCACTTCCGGTATGGCTTCCTTGCCGCTCGCGTCCACGCCGCTCGAATGGAATTCCTCGGCATGGTCGTAATAATTCTTCCCCACGCACAGGATATTCTTGGCGGGACGCGGAATCGGCGCAAGGAGCTTGACGCTTCCGAACGGAACACGGCCGTCGCCGCTGCGCACCGCGCGCCGCGCCCGCTGCAGCCCCTTCCTGCCGAGTGCGACGAAAGCGGTCATGTCGCGCGGCAGTCTCGTCGTTGCGGCAAGATCCACTATTTCGCCCGCCGCCGCGTCGTGCACGCCGATGCGAACGCCTTTGTCATCGGCGAAAGTAACCAGACGCATGTTCTTTTCCTTGGCGCGTTACGCGGTCACTGATCGGGCCGCGCACCGGCGATCTTGACCACCTTCGCCCACTTCGCGATGTCGCTGTGGAGATACTTCTCGAATTCGGCAACGGTCATCAGATCCTTCACCGATTTCGCCGGCAGCGAGGGATGCACTACCAGCAGCAGATCCGAGTAATTGATCGGGACCACGGGGACGAAATCCTTCATGAGCATGAACGGCTTCTTCGGATCAGCGACTCGTTGACCGAATGAGTGTTCGACATGACGAGCAGCGTATAGCCGTCCGGCGCCGACTTCGCCACGAGGTCGGTGCCGATGATCGAGCCGGCCCCGGGACGGTTCTCGACGACGAAGGGCTGGCTCAGGGGCGCCTGAAGCTGCTGGCCCAGGTAACGGGCGAAGAGGTCGGCCGGCCCGCCGGCGCCGAAGGGAACGATGACGCGTACCGGTTTTGCAGGGTAAGTCTGGGCGTCGGCGACAGGCACCCATACTGCCGCTGCAATGGCGGTGGCTGTGGCAATCGAAAATACGCGTCTTGCGTTCATGCTTCCTCCTCTGAAATACCCGAATGGCGTCGCGGGACTTGGTCGTCGTCGCGTGCGGTATTGTATCGCGAACGATGGTTCTTGCCAGACCGCGCCGGTATCCCGCAATTCTTCGTCATTTCGCCGCGAAATGGCGACCAGTGCTGGCGGTGCTCGCCGTATTGGGCACGCCGGCCGTGCCGGCGAATTCGCACTCGCCAAACCGGCGCGCGAGGTTCTGTTCGCCGTCATGGCACGCGAAAAAAGTACAAGGCGAAAAACGTGATCGACACCGCGGTGTACCGTGGCGGCGACATGCTTTCGAGCTGGCTGGTCGCTGCATTGCGCAGCCTCGGTCTCGGGCTGCCGGCGCTTTCTTCTGCCGCGCTGCCGGTCGCTGCTGGCGTGGCTCGCGACACCGATGGGGGCTGGGACGGCGCGACGAGGCCGCGCGGGACCGGGGCATGAGACAGCCATCCTCCTGATTCGTTCCGTCCCGATTTCCGCAAAATCGCTACAACTTTGCCGCGGTCGGCGCTGTCGAATCAGGCATTCAGGTTCTTCGACGGATCTCGATTTGTCTCCACCAGGAGGGAAACGAATGCAACGGGCGAATGCAACCGGCGCCTGGATCGCGGCCGCCGCCATCGTGGCGCTCGCTACGGGATGCGATCCGAAGGCGCCCAAAACCGGGGCGCCCGGCGCGCCCGCAGCGGCGGCGGCACCTGCGCTCTCTGCCAGCGGCGAGCCTGGTGCCCTTCCCGATTTTTCGGCGCTCGTAGAGAAAGTCGGACCGGCCATTGTGAACATCAGGGCGATCAGCGAGGCCAACCCCGAGGCACAGGCGGGAAATCTTCCGGTTCCGAAGGATGACCCTCTGTACGAATTTTTTCGCCGCTTCGGCGCGCCGGAAGCCAAACGCGAACCGATGCAGGGGCTCGGGTCGGGACTGATCGTAACCGCCGACGGTCATATCCTCACCAATGCCCACGTGGTGCAGGACGCCACGGATGTCACGGTAAAACTCAAGGACCGGCGCGAATTCAAAGCGAAGGTGGTCGGCGCCGACCGCCGCAGCGACATTGCAGTGCTCAAGATCGACGCCAGCGGTCTGCCGACCGTGAAAATTGGCGATCCGGACAAGATCAAGGTCGGCGAGTGGGTCGCCGCGATCGGCTCGCCGTTCGGTCTGGAAAACAGCGTAACTTCCGGCATCGTCAGCGCGAAAGCGCGCACCCTGCCGGACAGCAACTACGTGTCCTTCATACAGACCGACGTCGCGGTGAATCCGGGCAGCTCGGGCGGACCGCTTCTCAACCTGCGCGGCGAAGTGATCGGCATCAATTCGCAGATCTACAGCCGCACCGGGGGCTACATGGGTCTTTCGTTCGCCATCCCGATCGACGTCGCGAAGAAAGTCGAAACGGATCTTGTCCAGTACGGCAAAGTGAGCCGCGGCCGCCTCGGTATCGGCATCCAGGTCGTGGACCAGGCGCTGGCAAAAAGCTTCGGCCTCGACGAGCCCGCCGGGATCATCGTCAACAGCGTTGAACCAGGCAGTCCGGCCGAAAAAGCAGGCGTGAAACCGGGCGACATCGTTCTCAAGTTTTCCGGCAAGGACGTCGGACGACCCAATGACCTGCCCAAGCTGGTGGCTGAAACCAGGCCCGGAACAAAGGCTGAGCTCGAGCTCTGGCGCAAGGGCAAGCGCAAGGCATTGACGGTCACGGTGGGTGAACTGCCGGATGACACCGTCGCATCGAAGAAGCCCGCCCAGGCAGCGCAAAATGGCGACCCCGCGGGACTCGCCGTGCGGCCGCTCACGCCGGAAGAACGCAAGGAAGCGAAAACCGAAGGCGGGTTGATGGTCGAAAACGCCGAGGGCCCCGCCGCACGCGCCGGCATTCAGGCGGGCGATGTAATCGTGCGCGTGAACGAAAGGGCGGTCGAAAATATCGGTCAGTTGCGCGAGGCCCTCGCGAAGTCCGGCGAAGTCGTGGCCCTGCTGGTGCAGCGCGATAACAATCGGCTCTACGTTCCCCTGACGCCGGGGTAGCCGGACTCGACTCGCGGGGCCCGCGGCGCACGCGGGCATTCAACCGGCGGATCAAGACGGCACGAGCGTAACCGGGCCGCCGCGTTCGATCGATCGAATGACCGCTTCGAAAGCAGCGATCGTGTTCACCATCTCTTCCGGGGTGATCGGATACGGCGCACGGCCCGCGACGGCGTCGGCAAAGGCTTCGAGTTCGGCCCGCACCGAATCGAGCGGCTCGAACGTCCTCAATTCCGTCTTCCTGCCCTTGAGCCGCAGCACGAGATCGCACTCGCCCAGCGCTTCGGCGCTGCCGTCAGCGCCGAACACGTGCACGCGCCAGTAGATCGGGGTCGCACGCACCGCTCCGAGAAAACCGCTCATGCCGTTTGCAAATTTGAAAAGCGCCGAAACGGTATCGAGCGGGTCGGGGGACGGACGCGTCGCCACGAACTGCGCCGTCACTTCCCGTGCCGCGCCCGCCAGCGTGCTGAAGACATCCAGGATATGAATCCCGGTTCCGGTCATGCCCGCGCCCGGGGTTTCGTGCGGGTCGGCGCGCCACGCCGAAAAGTGTTTGCTCGAGTTCTCGTTGCTGTAGTGTCCTTCGATGTGCAGCACCGGGCCCAGAACGCCGCTGCGCACCACTTTTCCGAGTTCGCGCGTCGACGGCCAGAAGCGCTTGTTCTGGCCCACGCCCAGGGGAACGCGAGCCCGTACGGTTGCCGCCACAGCGCGTTCGGCGTCCGCCCGCGTGAGCGAGAGCGGCTTCTCGCAGAATACCGGCTTGCCGGCAGCGGCGACCTGGACGATCTGGTCCGCGTGCAGCGAATGCGGAGTCGCCAGCACGATCGCCTGCACCTGCGGATCGGCGAGCGCTTCTTCCAGTGCGGTGGAAAGCCTGAAACCGTGGTTGGCGGCAAACTCGCGCACGGACTCCGGTTCCTTGCTTACGCCGTGCACGAAACGGATGCGTTCGCTCTTGTCCTGCACGGCATTGACCAGGTTCTTTCCCCACCAGCCCAGCCCGATAATGGCGGCGTTGAGCATCGATTCTCCCTATGTTGCAACTGCCGATGAACGCCGACGAATGATAAGATCAACCCCAAAAAGCTTCAGCCACAGAGAACACAGAGAATTAAGGCTGAACGAAGTGTTGTCATTATTGTTTTCAGCTTCTCTCTGTGAACTCTGTGTTCTCTGTGGCTTGTTTTTGATTTTCATCGACGTTTATCGGCGTCTCTCGGCGGCTTAATCTTCTAACCGCCGGCTGTCAGCATCTTCAGCGCCGGTTCGATGATGTCGTCGGCGATTTTCGTCAACTCGTCGTGCGTGCGGTTCTGGATCGGGTGCGGCACAAACAGCACCGCGGGCTCGAACCCGAGCGCGCCCGACTGAGCCTCCAGCGCGTTGCGGAACTCCGCGGTGACCACCGAAATGCCCGGAATGCCGCGTGCGTCCAGCGTCATGAGGTCGTGCAGACTGCACGACGTGCATGACCCTCAATCCGAGAGCGCGATCAGGACGACGTCCGCCTCGGCGACGACCCGCTCGACCACTTCCGCCGGCGCGACCTTGGCATTGGTCGGCTTGGCATAGCGCTTGACCTTGAGCTTGCGCTCGCTAAAACGCGCCGCCACTTGATCGAGAAACTCGTCGCTGCGCGTCTTGCCAATATCGAAAAGGCCGATAGTGAGGCCCTCGAGCGATTGCGGCGGCTTCGTCCGCGCCCGCTTGAGCGCCGCCGTTTCGGCGGTCGGATCGCGCAGCCATTGCGTCGTCGTCATCATGCTTTTATCTCCTTAGAGTCTGTAACATAATGAAACGCGTGATGCGCTGGCACGATTTTGGCTCAGGGCGCGAAGCGACCCGCAGTGAATATCGCGAATATTCACAAGGGGAGCGACAAAGCCATGGGCCAAAATTCGTGCCAACCCGAAGGGTTGCGGCCACAATCGAAGCTGACTTTGTCGGCCGGCTTGCTCATATTCGCGATATGAGCTGCGCCGCCCTTCGCGTCATCCCCAATTCTGGCTCGCAACGCACACGTGCTTCGTTATGTTACAGACTCTTAGTCACGGGTTGCAGTTCATCGCGCTTGCGCCCGGCGAGCCATCCCGGCAGGATGGCGGAAAACAGTCCGGCCGATCCGCCGGCACGCACGATCATCAATCCATCGTCGTGAAATTTCGGCACCATTTCTTCGGCGCGACTCGCGGGAATGCCCTCGCCCACGCCATCGGCGCCGGCCACCAGCGCCTTGCCGGGACGAATCGTCGCCTCGAAGAGCGCGCGCTCGATGCGCTGTCTGTCCCAGCCGCCTTCGCGGTAAATCGCATAGTGCTCGGGCGAGAGCACCAGTATCGCGCGCGCCGATTGCACGAGCTTGGGATGCCCGATTTTGACCAGCGACATCGCAAGCGAGCGCGTCAGCGCCTCCGGCGTACGCGATTTCTGATCGACGAACGCTTCCACGCCATGCCCCTGGAACAGGGTCACGGTCGATGCGCCGCGCGGATAGCCACGCGCGACCGACAGCGGCTCCCAGCTCGCGTCGGATTCGTCTTCGGCAAAGCAGAAGGTGTACTTGCTCGGCGCGCCGAGGTTGGCGCGGTCGGCCTCGCCCGGCCGGCCGCCGCCGACGTTGCGCACGATGAGATTGAGCGCCCGGCCGATGGTGGCGTTCGCACGATTCCCCTGTCCGAGCGCGTTGATCCCCGAATTCATCCCGATCTTGCGCGCGATCGGACCGTTCACGATGATGATCGGCCCGGAAAAATAAGTCGTCGCCAGCAGTCCATGCAGCGTGAAGACGGGTTCCAGCGCCGCCTCGAGCGCCGCCAGCACGACCGGCATGTATTCCGGCCTGCATCCGGCGAGCACCGCGTTGATCGCAACTTTTTCCACCGTGCATTCGGCGAGATTCGGCGGGATGCGACCGATCACCTCGCCCGGGCGGCGCGGCGTACCCGTCAGCATGCGCATCACGCGCTCGTCGGTCGGCGGCGTGACCGGCAGCCCGTCGCTCCAGCCGCGCTCGAAGCAGACTTCCATCGGGTCATCGTGCTCGCCGTATTCGACCTTGCGCGATTCCAGCAGGTTGCCGCCGCGATGCCGCGCTTCCAGTTTCTCGGCCACCCCGGGCTCGAGTGTGCGCGAGCCTCACCCCGGGCGAAATGGCGGCAGATCGCCGCCCAGATCCGCGATGCCGGTGAGCTTGCGCCAGCCTTCGCGGTCCCAGCCGACGACGCGCTCGATTTCGCGTCCGCCCGCAAAGCGGATCAGCGTCGGCGTGGCCTCGATCTGGCTGCGCCAGGATTGCTCGAGCTCGCGATCGTCCACGATGCGCTCGACGCCGGCGGGAAAGCGCGGATCGTCCTGGGACACCACGTGGAAATCCGGCAGTCTCCGCGCCATCTGCCGCATCTGTGATTCGATCAGGGTGCAGGTGGGACAGGCGCGCTTGACGAACGCGACCAGGCCATCAGCCATCATCATGATTTATTCACCATCGTGGTGGGTGCAGGGGAGATGGGGATTTTAACGCCAGTCGCGCGCGCTTTGCACGCTTACGGGCGTAACAGCGAGCATGGTAAGCTTTCGACTCCCCGAGCACCCGCAATGCATTCAGCCCATGAAAAGCACAACGGATCCGCACCCGA
>DASWLD010000065.1:0-2558 GCA_036396275.1 Burkholderiales bacterium | reverse complement strand
CACGGGACATCTTCCGATTCGAGCTGGTCGATCCGGACGGCAAGCCGTTGCCGGCGTTCACCGCCGGTGCGCACGTCGACGTGCATATGGGTAATGGGCTGATGCGGCAGTATTCGCTTTGCAACGATCCGAAAGAGCGGCACCGCTACGTCATCGGCGTGCTGCGCGATCCGAAATCGCGCGGCGGTTCCATCCACATGCACGACAAGGTGAACGAGGGCGACATCCTGCGCGTCTGCGCGCCGAAGAATCACTTCCCCCTGGCCGCCGACGCGCGCCGCAGTCTCTTGCTGCCGGGCGGTATCGGCGTGACGCCGCTACTCGCCATGGCCGAACACCTCACCGACCAGGGCGCGGACTTCGAGATGCACTACTGCACGCGCTCGCGCGATCGTACGGCGTTCATGGACCGAATCAAGGGCTCGGCTTTTGCGACGCGGGTTAAATACCATTTCGACGACGGCCCGCCCGAGCAGCTTCTCGATATTCCGGCGCTACTGTCCGAGCCCGCCGAAGGCCTGCACCTTTATGTCTGCGGCCCGTCCGGTTTTCTCGATCACGTGCGCAACAGCGCCGCGCAAAAAGGCTGGCCGACCGAGCGCGTGCATTTCGAATACTTCGCTTCGAGCAGCACGCAGAAGCTCGACACCGACGCCGGTTTCGAAGTGCAGATCGCGAGCACCGGCAACGTGTATTTCATTCCGAAGGATAAAACCATCGCCAAGGCGCTGTTCGAGTACGGCGTCGACATACCGGTGTCCTGCGAAGGCGGCGTCTGCGGCACTTGCCTCACCCGCGTGCTCGAGGGTGAACCCGACCACCGCGATTACTTTCTGACGCTCGAAGAGCGCGCGAAAAACGATCAGATCCTGCCTTGCTGCTCGCGCTCGAAGACCGCGCGGCTGGTATTGGACCTTTAAGGTGCGAGCCTTAAGACGTAAATAAGCAAGTTGCGTCAGTAGTGCAGTTCGACGCCGTCCGCCGCCAACGCTTTTACGAGATCTTCCGAGCCCTGTATGGCAACCCGACGGTGGTAGAACATCAGGGCGCGTAGCCCCCCAAGCTCCTCGCCGCCGCCGGCGCGGCCTGGCCCGCCGTGCAGTGACATCGGTACGACGTTGCCGTGACCGGTATGCGCCCGCCCGACGCCGGCATTGACGGCAAGAACCCGGCCGTGCGTGCGCGCGAGCTCGAATGCCGCGGTCTCGATGACCTTGTTATCTCCGCTGAACACCGAAACGACCAACGATCCTTGACCTCGGTGCGCGAGCGTCAGGGCTTGGTTCAGGTCCTCGTACGACAGTAGCGTAGCCACCGGTCCGAACACTTCCACGTCATGTACTGCTTGCGCGTGCATGGGATCCTTGCACAACAGCAGCGTAGGCGGAACGAAGGCGCTCACCGCCGGATCGGCGTCGAGCGGCCGGAAGCTCGTACCGCCGTCGTATAAGACCGTCGCTTCCCGCTTGAGCTGCGCGATGCCTTCCTGCGCCGCGCGCTGTTGCGCCTTGTTTACGAGCGGCCCCATACGGACGTCCTTATTACGGGGATTACCCACCGCTACCCCGCTCAAGCGGCTCGCCAAGGCTTCAGCGAGAGCGTCTTTTTGTGACGCCGGAACCAGCACACGGCGGATCGCGGTGCACTTTTGGCCGGCTTTCAGCGTCATCTCACGCACGACTTCGTTCACCAGCAAATCAAACTCCGGCGCGCCGGTCTGTACGTCCGGTCCCATCAACGTGGCGTTCAGACTGTCTGCTTCCACATTGATGCGCACGGAAGCGCGAACCACGGCCTCGCCGGTCCGGATGCGCGCGGCGGTGTCGGCCGACCCGGTGAAGGAGACGACATCATCCGCCGTGACGTGATTAAGCAGATCCCCGGCGCCGCCACAGATGATCGAAAGCGCGCCGTCCGGCAGTACGCCCGCCTTGATGACATCCTCGACCATGCGGTGAGTAAGCCAAGCGGTTGCCGTCGCGGGCTTGACGAAAACCGGTACACCGGACAGCAGCGCGGGGGCCGCCTTTTCCCATAGCCCCCAGGCGGGGAAGTTGAACGCGTTGATGAGGACGGCGACCCCCCGAATCGGAAACATCGGGTGCAGACTTTGAAAGGACTTGTCCTTGCTGAGGGGTGTTACGCCGCCATCTATCAAGTAGCGCGCGTTGCCGAGAGCCGCCGCCGCTCGAGCGTAGAACTTGAGCGTGAAGATGGCGCCGTCCACATCAAACGCGGTATCCGCTTCCGTAGCTCCCGAGTTTGCCAGAGAAATTTCCGAGTAGGCGGACCGATTGGCGGTGAGGACATCGACAATGCGGCTGAGCAATGCCGCGCGCTCGGCGAAGGTGAGTGCCCGCAGCGCCGGATTCCCTTTTGCGCGCGCGTGGTCAAGCGCGGCGCCAAATTTGATTTCTTCGGAGGACGCTCTTGCGATCTCCGTGCCTAATACAGGATCGACGAGCGCCTGTCCGGTACCCGCTCCCGCGATCCACTGTCCGCCGACGTAATTGGTAAGCTTCATACGAATAAGTGATGTGGTGCGCTCTGTCGAAACA
>DASWLD010000064.1:0-13832 GCA_036396275.1 Burkholderiales bacterium | reverse complement strand
TGATCGATGTTTCACAGCGCTATTCGGAGCTGCACGAACTCGCTGCCTTGGTGGCGGGGTTGCCGGCGAAAACTGACCACACCACGGCAGGACCCGCGTGAAGGCCATGATTCTTGCCGCCGGACGCGGCGAACGGATGCGCCCGTTAACGGACAATGTGCCGAAGCCGTTGCTGCCGGTGGGCGGCCGGCCGCTTATCATGCGCTTGATCGGTTCGCTTGCACGCGCCGGCTTCTCCGAATTGGTGATCAACCATTCTTATCTAGGTAGCGAGATTGAGCGCGCTCTCGGCGATGGCGGCGCCCATGGCGTCAGCATTCGTTACTCGCCCGAACCCGAAGGGGCACTGGAAACCGGCGGCGGGGTATTTCGAGCGCTGCCGCTGTTGGGCGAGGAATTCTTGGTAGTGAATGGGGACATCTGGACCGACTACCCGTTCGAACGTCTGGTCCAGCCTCCGAGCGGTTTGGCGCACCTCGTGCTGGTCGATAACCCGGCACATCATCCGCGCGGAGATTTTGCGCTTTCGGGGAGCGCGATCGACCTCGCCGGCGAGCAACTTACATTCGCTGGTATCGGAAGCTATCGCGCCGGGCTGTTCGCCGGTTGTACGCCGGGCCGCTTTCCGCTCGCGCCGCTGCTACGACGTGCGATTGCCGACCATCGAGTGACCGGAGAACGCTATCGAGGTCGATGGATGGATGTCGGGACCCCGGAGCGGTTTCACGCCCTCGATTTGCTGTTGAAGTCGCGAGGCGCGGAAATGCAGTGAGAGCGATCGAATCTTCCTCTTTCTCGGTCTCTTGGATCCGAGTTGAAGCCGGCAAACGCGGTCCGATCGCACACGTCACCCCCCGCGTTGATCGGAAAAAGGTTTATAAAATAACGGTTTAACGCCCCTCTAGGCCGTGAAGTCGCGAGCAGCGACAATAGCGAGGCGGGTTCCGCCGCCCAAAGCGGGAGCTTGCAGGATGTTTCCGGGTTGCTGGTTGTGGCAATAAAAAACCGATAGCACCGCGCCGCATGACAAGTAGGGCGATGCTACCGGTTCGTTCGCTACGAGGTGGACTACATCATCCAGCGTAACTGCCGCCCTGTGGGCTTGGCTGAAAAGGGCGGCGGTTTCCCGCACAACCCTCTGGCAGTACCTGAGATGTATTCCGCCCGCCGCCTTATTTCTTCTTCTTAGCAGCTTTCTTTTTGGCTCTTTTCTTAGCCATGATGTACTCCTTCTGGGTTGTGGGTTTAGGTACTTAAAACAGGGGCAGAGCCCCTGGGTACTGCTCGTGGCGCGAGACAGCGTGATGCTGTCTTATCATGGGATTCGTCGACCAGCGGGGGATGGGAATCGTGTCGAGCGCGGTGTAATTCTGACCGGCCCCACTGAAATTCGATAGCGGCGGCGCCGCGCCCGCATATCTGGCGGCTGTAGGCCAGCATGCCGCGTCGCGATGATTCGCGACTGTGGTACTGCGTATTCGATCCAAATTCTGCTTCGTGCCTCGTCTTGTTCTCGTTCCGTCAGTCGCGCGATCGCGGTCTCGCTTCGTGCCGCATCGCCTATCGACGGTCGACGTTCCGTGTCGCCAAGGTCATTCCGGATCCAGCAGATCTCTCTTACGAGTTAGACATTAATCCAGAGGAAGAAAAAATGCAAACTTGTTTCGAGGAAAAATGCACCGACGGAGATGCGAGTCGCGGATGTCTTGGTCGAACGAATCGCGCGCGCGTTATCCGCATTTCGAATCGCCGCAGTTGAGACAGGTCACGCATCCATCCATGCGCACGACCGCTTTGGTTGAACACTTGATGCATACTTGTGCGTCCGCGGGGAAGCCGCCGTGGGTGTCTTCCGCACTATTCTGCCTACCGCGGCCCGCGAATTGAGACCGCTTCTCGTCGACAAAGCGTTTGCGGTGTTCGTCGATCGGTTCGCTCGGCATCAGACCGATCATCTTAAGGTGCCGCTCTATCACGTCGCCGAGCTCGGACACGATCGACGGGGTGTAGCGCCCCTTTTTGAAGTAACCGCCGCGCGGATCGAACACCGAATGCAGCTCCTCGACGAGAAACGTCACGTCGCCGCCCTTGCGAAACACCGCCGAGATCACCCGCGTGAGCGCCACGACCCACTGAAAGTGATCCATATTCTTGGAATTGATGAATATCTCGAACGGTCGGCGCCGCTCATGCCGGGTATCCGGGTTCAGGATGATGTCGTTGATCGTCACGTACAGCGCGTGCTCGGTGAGCGGGGTCTTGATCTTGTACGTGGTGCCGGCCAACACCTCCGGGCGTTCGAGCTTCTCGTGCATTTGCACGACGTTCGTCTCGACGGCTTTCGGTTCGTCCTGCTTGACGACCTCGAAGCCGGTGATTTTTTCCGTGATCTTGATGGTCATTTGATCATCCTCCCTCTCAAAGCGTCTCGAAGAAGTAGGGAGTAAAAACATCGGATGCTGTCGCGCTTGATGTGGATGTCGCTTCAATCGGCAGCCGATCTGGAATAGAAATGCCCTTTGGGGGCAAATCTAGGTGACTGTGCGTATCGAGTAGATACGGGGCGCCCATCATCAAGAACGCGGCAGTCGTAAGTTTTGCTTTTGTCTCCATGCTCTCTACCTCTGAGTTAGTATCACTAAAACCGACCGTAGTACCCTTCTTTCAGCGCGTCGTACAGATTCGCGACCGTATGCTGCTCACCGTCGTATTCCACTTCCTGGTTGCCCTTGGCCTCGACCACCTCGCCGTTCGACAACGTGAAGCGATACAGGGTGTTTTCGAGATCCTTTTCCTTGACCAAGACGCCTTGAAATGCCGCCGGGTTGAAGCGAAACGTGGTACAGCCCTTCAAACCCTTTTCGTAGGCATACAGGTAGATGTCCTTGAATTCCTCGTACGCGAAATCGGTTGGGACATTCGCCGTCTTGGAAATCGAGGAATCGACCCACTTTTGCGCCGCCGCCTGGATATCCACGTGCTGGCGCGGCGTGACGTCGTCGGCGGCCACGAAGTAATCCGGTAGTTGGTGTTTCGGATCGGTCGCTTCCGGATCAGCGTGCGGATTTACGAGCGCACGGTAGGCGAGCAGCTCGTAGGAGAAAACGTTCACCTTTTCCTTGGTTTTGCGACCCTCGCGAATGATATTGCGCGCGTATTTATGCGCGAACGAAGGCTCGATGCCGTTGCTCGCATTATTGCCGAGAGACAGTGAAATTGTGCCGGTCGGCGCGATCGAAGTGTGATGGGTAAAGCGCGCGCCGACCGCCGCGATGCGCTCGCCGATGCCCGAATCGAACTGCTGCAAGTAGCGACTGTAGCGCCCCAGCAGCACGCGCCCCGGCACCTGGTCGCCGACGCGATAGCCGTCGCGACGCATCTCCGGCCGGCGGACGAGCATCTCTTCGGTGACGGCGAACTCCCGGTTCATGATCGGGGCAGGTCCTTTCTCTTGCGCCAACTCGATGCCCACCTCCCAGCCGACTTCGGCCATTTCGCGCGTCACGCGCTCGGTGAATTCGAGCGACTCGGCCGAACCGTACTTCATCTTAAGCAACGTCAAGGTCGACCCCAGCCCGAGGAACCCCATGCCGTGGCGGCGCTTGTGAGCGATTTCATGGCGTTGGTTGTCGAGCGGCAGGCCGTTGATTTCGACGACGTCGTCGAGCATGCGCGTAAAAATTGCGACGACTTCGCGATAGCGCTCCCAGTTGAAACGGGCGCGATCGGTGAATGGGTCTTCAACGAACTTCGTGAGATTGATCGAGCCGAGCAGGCAAGAACCGTAGGGTGGCAGCGGCTGCTCGCCGCAGGGATTGGTGGCGCGAATGTTTTCGCAGAACCAATTGTTGTTCATCTCGTTGATGCGATCGACCAAGATGAAACCGGGTTCGGCATAGTCGTAGGTCGATGCCATGATGACGTCCCACAGCCGGCGCGCGGGCACGGCGCGATACACCCGGCAGGCGACGCGCCCGAGATCGTCGGTGACATATCCCCGAGTCGCGGGCCAGTAGCGCCAGACTATGGGGGCGTCCTTTTCCTCCAGCTCGTGGGCGCTCGCCGGGAATACCAGCTCCCAAGACGCATCAGCCCTTACCGCTTGCATAAACTCGTCGGTAATCAAGCACGACAGATTGAATTGACGCAACCGGCCGTCCTCGCGTTTGGCGCGGACAAAGTCCATCACGTCCGGATGCGAAATATCGAAAGTCGCCATCTGTGCACCGCGCCGCCCGCCGGCGGACATGACGGTGAAGCACATGGCATCGAAGATATCCATAAAAGAGAGGGGGCCGGAGGTATAAGCCCCGGCCCCGCTCACAAACGCCCCTTTGGGGCGGAGGGTAGAGAACTCGTAACCGATGCCGCAGCCGGCCTTAAGCGTCAAACCGGCTTCGTGCACGGAGGAAAGAATGCCGTCCATTGAATCGGGCACCGTTCCCGACACGGTGCAGTTGATCGTGCTGGTCGCGGGCTTGTGTTCCTGCGCGCCGGCGTTCGAGATGATCCGCCCGGCCGGGATCGCGCCGTTTTGCAGCGCCCAGAGGAAGCGCTCGAACCATGACTCCCGTTTTTCCGGGATCTCTACTTCCGCCAACGCGCGGGCGACGCGCGCATAGGTGCCGTCGAGACTCTGATCGATGGCCTCACCGCTCTTGGTCTTCAGCCGGTACTTCTTGTCCCAAATATCGACGGACGCCGGCTGGTACGGGATTTCGGTTTGGTGGGGCGGTACAGCTTGTAGTGGAACCGCGTTCATAACTTTCGTGTTCCTCCGATTCAGTGCGGCTAAGACCCTGGGACTGGCGCTAGAACAGCCCCGTCTGTCACAAAAACACAATATCTAGTGGAGGGCGGCAGATTAAACCCAACATTTTGTGGCTGTCAATGAAATTGTGCTAATAAAAGTTTTTGGCCGCCCCGGGGCTCGTATATATAGATGGGCGGTTCGGAAACGGGCCGGAAAGCCGCCCCGTTTTACCGAAGGGGAGAAAGCCGGGTCGAGTGTTCCTTGCCGGTGACGGCCAAGCGCCAAGCTCTTTGCTCGGCCATATTCGACGAACCGAGAGGACGTATTACGGGGCGTACCCGAAATTCACACGAAACAGGTTCCAGAAATCTTCGCCTGTGAATCGATGGTTTTGCGTACCCGTGTGCGCGATCTTGATCGCGCTGATCAGAGCGGCGACGCGGCCGCTCGTTTCCCAATCGAACCGGTTCATCAATCCGTAGAGCAGTCCGGCACGATAGGCGTCACCGCAACCGGTTGGATCGCGCGTGTCGCGCGCGCGCACCGCCGGGATGTTTATCGTTTTGCCATCGGCGTAAATCTTCGAACCTTGGGCGCCGAGCGTCACGATCAACGCCTCGACCCGACGGGCCAAGGTCTCGATCGTCTCGCCCGTGCGCTCTTGCAACAATTGCGCTTCATAGTCGTTCACCGTCACCCAGTTTGCCTGATCGACAAATCGCAGCAGCTCGGGTCCATTGAAGAGCGGCATGCCCTGACCCGGATCGAAGAAGAAGGGGATGCCCGCTTGCGCGAACTGCGCGGCATGCTCAATCATGCCGTCGCGCCCGTCGGGTGCGATGATGCCGATGGTCGCCTCGCTCGCCTCCGCGACCGCAATCTCGTGCGATCGATTCATCGCGCCGGGATGAAATGCCGTGATCTGGTTGTCGTCGAGATCCGTGGTAATAAACGCCTGCGCGGTATACGCGTCCCCCAGCACCTTGATGTACCGTTGATCGATCTGCCAGCGATCGAGCCATTGCGCATACGGGCCGAAATCGCTGCCCGCCGCTCCCATCGGCAGCGGGTCGCCGCCGAGCAACTTCAGGTTGTAGGCGATGTTTCCGGCGCAGCCGCCGAACTCGCGGCGCATCACCGGGACCTGGAACGAGACGTTCAGGATATGAATCTTGTCCGGCAGGATGTGATTCTTGAAGTGGTCGCGAAACACCATGATGGTGTCGTACGCGAGGGAACCGCAGATGAGAGCAGACATCGCAAAGGTCTTCGTGGAATTTGGGACGGCAATGGTACAGAAAAACGCTTTCCGTGCCGACGCGATGGGGTGCTGTCACCGGAGCCATAGCGGCGTCCGGCGGTCCGGCCGGGCACATCGACCGCGGCGCTTGGAGTCGCCAATGCACGGCCGGTGCATGCGCGACGACCGTGGTGTCCCGCGCAAGCGGTCCTGTCGTTGCGCGGTGGCGGCGGGTTTGCCCGGCGATGCGGTGGGGGCGCTGGAGCGATCGGGCGCGCCCTTCCGTCCGCCAAGGAGGGACCGCCTAGCAGAGCGACAACAGCTCGCCGGTGTCGCGCGCGATCAACGTCTCCTCATCGACGCTGATCGCGTAAACGACAGGCATCGTTCCGTCGACGGAAATCCGCCGCTCGACGGCGAGCGCCTGCGCGTTCGCGC
The DNA here is from genome assembly GCA_036396275.1 of Burkholderiales bacterium. Classification (GTDB taxonomy): domain Bacteria; phylum Pseudomonadota; class Gammaproteobacteria; order Acidiferrobacterales; family Sulfurifustaceae; genus JACQFZ01. The sequence goes on along the minus strand of DASWLD010000064.1, from coordinate 7,401 downwards.
CCTCGTCGAGCGACAGGCCGCACCACCGCATGTCGGCGCATATGCGCTCCCGGATTGCCGGTGCGCGCTCGCCGATCCCGCCGCCGAAGAGCACGGCATCGGCACCGCCGAGCAACGCGAGGTAGGCGCCGACATACTTGCGGGCGCGCCAGCAGAAGGTGTCGATGGCAAGTCGTGCGCCTTCGTGTCCTTGGGCTTCGAGCGCCAGCAATGTGCGCATGTCGCCGCTCACGCCGGATAACGCCAGCAAACCCGACTCGTGGTTCAGCCGATGATCGAGTGCCGACGCGTCGAAACCATCGGCGGCGAGACGGATCAGCGCGCCGGGATCCACGTCGCCGCTGCGCGTCGCCATGATCAAACCTTCGAGCGGGGTAAAACCCATGCTGGTGTCGATCGACGCGCCGTCGCGAATCGCCGCCACCGAGCAGCCGTGACCCAGTTGCAGCGTGATCAGGCGCGGGTTCGCCGGCGAACCGCCGCTCAATAACCGAAAGCGCTCGAGCATCGAGCGATGCGCGAGTCCGTGAAAACCGTAGCGGCGAATGCCGTGCGCGCGCACCCAGTCCTGAGGCAAGGCATACCGGCGCGCCGCCTCCGGCATCGCCGCGTGAAACGCGGTGTCGAACACCGCCGCCATCGCGACGCGGTAGTCATAGAACTCGTCACACGCGCGGATGACGTCGAACGCCGGGGGATTGTGCAGCGGAGCGAGGGGGCGCAGCGCGTCGATGCCGGCGACGACGTCGGCGGTGAGTCGCGTCGGCTGGGTGTACACGTCGCCGCCGTGCACCACGCGGTGGCCGATCGCCGAAACGGTGTGCGCATGCGCGCGCAGTCGCTGCAGTACCCATCGCGTTGCCGCGCGGTGATCGCGCGCATCGGTCTGACCCTGGAATTCGCCGCCGTCTTCATGCCAGATCCAGTCGGCCCGTGGGCCGAAGTCGGTGATGGCACCGCCGACGACGCCACGCAAGCCACCGCCGACGTCGATGGCAAACAGACGAAACTTGAGCGATGAGCCGCCGCTATTGAAGACGAGGATCGTCATAGAGATTCGAGGCGCGGATCCGACGCGGACCATCATAACAAATCGCTCCGTTGGCCCGGGGGGCGTGCCGAGCGGTTGCATATTCGTTGCAAGTGCTCGGCCATAGTTATCGAACCGCGTCGTCGAGCGCGCCGGGCGACGACGCGGCGTCGACGTCGATTCCGAACGAGTCGACGTTCAACCGCTGTTTCCGCCGTTAACGCGCCCGGTATAATCGCCGGCCATGGCGAAGCAATCGTTGTCGCTCGCGCGGCTCCGTTTCGAGTGCACCGGCTGCGGTGCGTGCTGCCGCGGCCGCGGCGATTACTGGGTCGAGGCATCGCGCGCGGAGCAGCGCCGGATTCAGCGATATCTGAAAATTTCCTGGAACTGGTTTCGTCGCCGCTACGTGATCGAATACGAGGACGGCAGCGAGGGCTTGCGTTGGCAAAACGATCGCTGCGCGTTCCTCGATCGCCACGATCGTTGTCGCATCTACGCGGTGCGCCCGACGCAATGCCGCACATACCCGTTCTGGTCCGAGGCGGTCGCTTCACGGGCGAGTTGGGACGCCGCCGCGAGAGAATGCGAAGGCATCGGTCGCGGCGCGGTGATACCGCTCGCGCACGTGCGCGAACGTCTCAAACGCTATCGACGAAAAGCCACGCCGCAAGCGTAGTTTCAGTTCTCCGCGCGCAGCGCTTCCACCGCTTGTTTCATCACTTTGTCGCCGAGCGCCATCACACGGCCCCGCCAGTCGGCGCTCGGCGGGCAGAAGGCATCGAGCAACGCGGCCCGTTCGCGCGCGAGCGCGGGGCTGTCCGGCGCCGTGTGGAACGTGGCGCGGTTCTCGCGATACAGCCGATACAGCATGAGCGGAAGCGCAACGGTGCCGATCTCAAGCACCGCGACCCGCGCCCGTTGGCGGGTGTAGCGCCGTTCGATCAGATCGACGATGCCACCGCTTACCTCGTACACCGCCGACCCCGGCCGCTGGCTGGTCGCAACGGCCTGTGTGCCGAACCAGCGCGCGAGATCGCGGTAAGCCGGGTGGTCGGTCGCGATATCGACGAGCAACCGATACGTCGCCGACGGTCCGAGGCCGGTGTGAAGATCGATGGCAATGATGCGCTCGACCTCGCGAAATGCTTCGGCGGCAACGATGCGATCGAGATGAACGATCGACTCTTCGCGCTGCGCGCCGCCGTAGAACAAGCCGCGCGAAAACTCGTACTGTCCGCCGCCGATCGCTTGCCGCAGCGCTCCGAATCCATGCATGAACGCGCGCCAAACACCCTGCACGAGGAAGCAATCGAGTCGACCGGGCGGCGCGGGCGGATTGAGCCAGGCGTCGAGTTTTCGGTAGGCGGCGTTGGTTGGGCCGGGAAACGAATCCAACGCATTGCGATTGAGATCGACGTTGTGCTCGTTCGCGCGCCGCCGCCAGGCGAAGCCGTAGGGGTTCACCGCGTGAATCAGCAAACAGCCGCCATCGACCGGCAACGTCGACGGATCCAGGCGATCGAGCCATTGTTGTTGAATCGCGCTGCCGGCAAAGCCTTCGGCACCGTGTGTGCCGGACAGAACCAGCAGCAATCGGCGCGGCGCTCGTGGGCCGAGGTAGGCGGTGTCGATGGAAAGTCTCTCGTCCCCGGGTCCAAGCGCGCGAATCGGATAGGCGGCGATGTCGGCGCCGCGATCGCGCGCGAACCGCAGGAACGATGCGCGGGCGGCGAAGTAGTCGGGCGCGAAATAACCAAGCGCAGCGTGTGCCGAGGCATCCATCGAGGTCGATCGCGCGGCGGCGGTCGCCGCCGCGGTTCTTTTTGAAAGCTACGCCGCCACCGGAATGCTGCGCCGGCTGTCGAGCCACTTGAGCAGCGGATCCCATTGTTCGATGTCGTAGGCCGCGCGGCCGCCGAGTTCGAAAATGCCGATGCCTTGTTCGTCGGCGAGCTGGTAGTTCGCCGTATCGCGCAGGGTTGCCACGAATGGAATTCTCAAGCGCGACAGAAATCGCTCCAGACTGCGGTAGATCTGCGTGTTGATCGTCGCGTAATTCGAATTGAACATCCCGATCGTTTGCTCCAGGCGGCCTTCCAGGAACGAATTTTCGCGCACGCGATTGGCGACGACCGCCACCTTGCTTTGTTTGCGCTCGATTTTTCCGAGCAGCAGCAAGGCGTGAATAAAGTGCGCCGCCGCGCGAATGTCGGTGGGCGACGGCAGCACCGGCACGACGATGGTCTGCGCGCGCCGGACCAGCGCCGTCAGCGGCGGACCGCGTGTGCCGGCCGGCACGTCGAGGATCATGATGTCGGTGCTGCGCGGCACGCGCACGGTTTCTTTCCAGGCGGCAACGCCCTTGATCGGGGGCCGCTCCTCCGGGCGCGCGGCGAGCCATTCGAGCGCCGAGCCCTGCGGGTCGAAGTCGGCGAGTACCACGGATTTATCCTGGGTCGCGTAATAAGCCGCGAGATTGGTCGCCAGCGTGCTCTTTCCGCATCCCCCTTTTGCGTTCAAAAGCATGATTGTGCGCATGGTCACTCCCTCTTGGTGGTTAGGGTGGTGAAAGACGTTGGTTCACGCACTGCCGCCTGAGCGGCCATCAGTGTAGGCGAGAGGCGTAAAAAGCTCCAGCAAATGATCGGGTTAAGCCGCTGGTCGTGCGATCGATCCGATGCTATTCGGGCGCCTCGGGGGGCTTGTCGTCTCGGTCCATCAAGATCCGATGACCCGGGCCTTCGAGGTCGTCGAACTGTCCGCTTCTCACCGACCAGAAGAACGCCCAGACGATCACGCCGGCCAGGATCACGGCGAGGACGACGAGCAGGTAGACGATTTCCATGGATTTAAGACAACTGAATCCGCAGATGCACGCAGATGAAATTTTGGATGCACGCAGAAAGGGGCGAATTGGTCAAAGAAGCGGATTTTCTCATTTTGTTTCTATCTGAGTTCATTTGCGGATTGATTTGCGTTTTTGACCTTGGTTAGCCGCAGCGCGTTCGCGACCACCAAGGCCGAGCTGGCGGACATGCCGAGTGCCGCCATCCACGGTGTCACGAGGCCCGCCGCGGCGGCTGGGACGGCCAGCAGGTTATAGGCGATGGCCCAGGCAAGGTTCTGGCGAATGACGGTCGTGGTGCGGCGGGCGATGGCGAGCGCCGTGGCGATCGGCCGCAGGTCCTGCGCCAGCAACAACATATCCGCCGACGCGGCCGACACGGTTGCCGCCGAGCCCATCGCGATCGACACCGGCGCCGCGGCCAATACCGGCGCGTCGTTGACGCCATCGCCGATCATCGCGACTACGTCGCCGTCGGCCTGCAGCCGTTCGAGGTACGCGAGCTTTTCGCCCGGTCCGAGTTCGGCGCGTACGTGTTCGATGCCGAGCGCGCGCGCGACATGGTGCGCGGGCGCCGTGCGATCGCCGCTGACGAGGGTGATCTTGTTGCCGCGCTGTCGCAAATCCGCGATCAGTTCCGCGGCGCCGGGTCGCAGACTGTCTTTGAGCACGAACGCGGCAAGCACGCGCGCTTCGGTCGCCAGCAGAACGACGGTGCCGCCGGCGCCGGCCAATTTTTCGATGTGCGCGGCGTTCGGCACGGGCGCGCCGCCGCCCTCGATGAACGCGAGGGTTCCGATGCGCAGCGCGATGCCACCGACGTTTCCGCGGATGCCGCCGCCGGGCGTATTGGTAATGTCCGCCGCCGGTGCAACGGCGGCCGGCGCGGCGGCGACAATGGCCCGCGCGATCGGATGTTCCGAATGGCGTTCGAGCGCGGCCGCCGCCGCGAGGCATCGCTCGGCGTCGAGATCGGCCAGTGCGTGAACTCCGTTCAGCCGCAGCTCGCCGCGCGTCAGCGTGCCGGTCTTGTCGAATACGAAGTGATCGGCGCGCGCAAGTGTTTCCATGGCGTGTCCGCGCGTCGTGAGCACACCGCTGCGCGCCGCGGCACCGGTCGCCGCCGCCAGCGCCGCGGGAGTCGCAAGACCGAGGGCGCACGGGCAGGTAACGACCAACACCGCGATCACGATCGGCGGCACGCGCGCCGGATCGTGCTGCCACCAATAGATGCCGACGAGCGCCGTGAACGCGAGCATGCCGACCACGAACCACGCCGCCACCCGGTCGGCGACTTGCGTTAGTCGCGGTTTTTCCGCTTGCGCGCGATCGAGCAAACGCAGTATTTGCGAAAGTACGGTATCGGCGCCGACGCGCTCGACGCGCACGGTCAGCGGACTTTCGGCGTTGATCGCGCCGCCAATGACGGCGGCGCCCAGCGTCTTCGGTACCGGCAAGCTCTCGCCGGTGACGAGCGATTCGTTCACGCTCGATTGCCCCGCCACCACCGTGCCGTCCGCGGGTATCGTTTCGCCCGGTCGAACGAGGATCATGTCGCCGGCCTGCAAATCGGCGACCGGAACCGCCTGCACGGCGCCGGCGGAATCGACTCGATGGGCGACCGCGGGACTGGGCGGCGCGATCGCTTCGATCTGCGCCGCCGCGCGCGCGCGGGCGCTTAGTTCGAAGGTGCGGGCCGCCAACAGAAAAAAAGCGAACATTGCGATCGAGTCGAAGTAGATCACGCCGGCGCCGGTGACCGTGGTCCATGCGCTCGCGCCGAAAGCGGCGATCATTCCCGCCGCGATCGGTACATCCATGCCGGCGTGTCCGCGGCGCAAATCGAGCCACGCGCCACGCAGGAAGGGCTGCGCGCTGTAGCCGAGTATCGGCAGCGCCAGCAGCCCGCTTACCCAGTAAAAGAACGTGCGCAGTCCGAGATCGCTGCCGGACCAATCCCCGACGTAGAGCGCAACGGCGAATGTCATGATCTGCGCACCGAATATGCCGGCCACCCCCAGTCGCCGCAGTAGCGCGCGGCGCTCGCGCGCGAGCAGCGCCTGGCTGCGCGCCGGATCGTAGGGGTGGGCCGAATAGCCGATCGCGCGTATCGCCGCAAGAATGTCGCTGAGACGCAGGCGCGCGTCGTCCCAGGTCACCTGGGCGCGGCGTGTCGCATAGTTCACGCGTACGTCGCTTACGCCCGGCAAACGCCGCAAGTTCCGCTCGTTCAGCCAGACGCACGCCGCGCAGGTGATGCCTTCGAGGATCAAGGTGGCCTCGCGCTTGTCGCCGACGGAGCGCACGAAGGCGCGCTGTACGGCCGGCAAATCGTAAGCGGCAAGATCGCGCAGCGCCGGCGGTAGGGAATCGGCGGCTTGATGGGCGGGCGCCGCGCGCAGTCGGTAATAATCGTCGAGCCCGGCCGCGATAATCGCCTGGACGACGGCGAAGCAGCCGCGGCAACACAGTGCGCGCGGCTCGCCGTTCCAGTCGACGCTGAACGTCGCGCCCGCGGGAACATCGAGTCCGCAATGAAAGCACGCGGTCATGTCGCCGCACACCGCGCCGATCGCGCCGCGCGCTTGATGCAGATCAATTGTTGACCATCGAACGCGAGGTCGGGTGTATGGACTTCTGATGATTTCGACCTATAGTACGCTCCGACGCGCGCCCGTCGCCGAACGTGTCGAGCGTTGCCCAATGCCAGGAGGAAATCAGTATGGTCCTGAATCACGTTTGGGGTTTACTGAGCAATCCGACGGTTGAATGGAAGGCGGTACGCAGGGAGCGCCCCGGTATCTTCCGCAGTTACTGGTCGCATATTCTGATACTGGCCGCCGTTCCGGTCGTGGCCGGCTACTACGGTACCACACGCGTCGGCTGGCAAGTGATCGCGCGCGAAGCGCACCGGCTGTCTCCGGAAAGCGCTTTGCCGATCGCGATCGTTTCCTACGTAACGCTCCTGATCGCCGTATTCGTGGTCGGGATGCTGATTCATTGGATGGAGAAAACCTACGGCGGCAAAGCCGATCTTGATGCCGCCGTCGCGCTTGCCGGCCATGCGGCCACGCCGCTCTTTTTAATCGGCGTGTCGCTGCTTTATCCGCTGCTGTGGCTCAACCTGCTGCTCGGGCTTCCGGCGCTGGCGTACGCGGTGTATCTGCTGTACACCGGCGTGCCGGCGATGATCGGCATTCCGAAGGAGCGCGGGTTCTTGTTTGCGAGCGCGGTGCTTGCCGTTGGGCTGGTGATGTTCATCGGCATTCTCGCGGCGACGGTGATTCTATGGAGCGCCGGCATCGGCCCAACGATCGTGGAAGGTTGAATACGCCGCTTTGATCTCGATCAATCGATTCAGGGACCGCGCCGTTATCATGCATCGGTTTGCCGACCCGGCGCCGCGCGCCGAGTCGGCGGTGTAACCCGGGAAATCCTGTATGGCCGCTACCTACAACGACAAAGTGGTTCGCCAGTTCGCCGTGATGACCGTGATCTGGGGCATCGTCGGCATGCTGGTCGG
>DASWLD010000063.1:0-15557 GCA_036396275.1 Burkholderiales bacterium | reverse complement strand
TCGCGCGGCGTCCGATCGATGTGGTCCAGCAGTGTGAACAGCGCGTCGACCGGATGGTCGACGTTCGTGGATTGCCGCAGCGGTTCGCGAAATTCCGCCAACAGCGCCTCGAGCCGGACGCGGGTGAAATCGCCCGCTTCGTTGTGCGCCGCCGCCCGCAGCATCGCCGCGAAGCCGGGCAGCGGCGACAGCGTAGCGTAGGTACCGAGCAGGGGAAACTCCTGCTGCAAGTCCTCGAGCACCTGCTTCAGCAGAAAATTTCCGAACGAAAGCCCGCGCAGTCCCCTCTGCGTTCTGTTGATCGATACGAACATCGCGGTATCGGCTCCGGTAGGATCGAGCACCGGCGCGTTAAGATCAAACAGCGGTCCGGCCTCGCGGGCCATGCCGTGGACCAGCGCGACTTCGACGAAAATAAGCGGCTCGTCCGGCAGCGCCGGATGAAAGAACGCGAAGCAGCGCCGGTCCGCGGCCAAGCGCCGGCGAAGATCGTCCCAGCTCGTGATCGCCTGCACCGTGTCGTAGCGGATAAGTTTTTCCAACACGTTCGCTGGGCTGTGCCAGCCGATGCGTTCGAGCTGGAGGAACCCACGGTTGAACCACGACGCGAAAAGATGCCGCAGATCCGCATCGATCGGCTGAAGGGAGGCATCGTCGCGCAAAAAATCGAGCAGCTCGGCGCGCATAGCGACCAGCGCCGCGGTGCCGTTGGGCGCCCGGTTGATGCGGCGGAACAGTTCTTGACGCGGCGGCTCGACGACTTCGCCGAGGCGCTGCAGCGCCTCGGCGGAACCCGAGCGCAGATATTCCTCGGCGGCCGCGCGCACCGCTTCCGGTGCCGGGCCGAACTCGCGCGCGAGCAGTCGGAAGAACGTACGGCGCTGGTTGCGATCCATGTCTTGGTACGCACGCAGCACTTCGCGCGACAGCGCCGTGCCCGACGCCTCGCCGCGCCCGGACAGGAGTGCGCGGCAGAGCGCGCCCGCTTGGCTGGCGCCGTCGTGCCGCAGGCCCAGCAGCTCACGCCCGCGGTCGGCGATCCGTTCGAGAAAGTGCTCGAACCAGTGGTGTTTCATGTCACTGCTTTCCGCCCATCAGGGTGTCGGGCAGCCAGGTGGCGATTTCGGGAAAGATACACAAGATAATAATAGCGAGAAACATGCACAGCACGTACGGTATCGTGCCCCACGTCACGCGCGTTACCGGTACGTCCGGCGCGATCGAAGTATGCCTTTCCGAAGTTCGCCACGGATTGCTTCCCTGATGTCATGGCCCGCGTTAGTGTCTCGCGAGGTCGCCGCGGATATCCTAACCACGTTGCCTCGGCATTGTATTTGTTGATCTGCTTCCTGGTAAGCGCGAAGAGTTACTTCACTTTCCCCATCAGCGTATCGGGGAGCCATGTCGCTATTTCCGGGAAGAAGCAAACGATTACGATCGCGAGCACCATGCACAGTACATACGGAGTCGCACCCCACATGATGCGCGTGACGGGAACATCTACGGCGATCGCCTTCACGACGAAGAGGTTTAATCCCACCGGCGGCGTGATCAGGCCGATTTCCATGTTGATGGTCATGATGATGCCGAACCAGACCGGATCGAAACCCGCCGCCGTGATGATCGGGAGGAGAATCGGGCTGGTCATCAGAATAATCGCCGCGGGTGGTATAAAAAAACCGCATACGAGCAGGAATATATTGATGAGCGCCATCAGTACCCAGCGGTTCAGCTCCATGTCGGCGATCGCTTGTGCAAGTATCTGCGTCAAGTAAAGCGAAGTCAGCATGTAGCCGAAAAGCACGGACGCCGCGATGATCATGAGGATCATCACCGATTCGCGCGTGGTGTCGCGCATGATCGCCCACCATTTTAGCGGATCCCACATGCGGTAGATCAGCACCGCGAGTATCACGCACAGCGCCGCGCCGACGCCGGCGGCTTCCGACGGAGTCGCGACACCGCCGTATAGAACATACAGCACACCGACGATCACGATCAGGAACGGCGCTACCTTGGGGATCGATGCGAATTTTTCTTTCCAGCTGTAGCGGAAATCGGCCGCGTGCATGCGGTGTCCGCGTTTCCAGATGATGAATATCGTCCAAAGGATAAACAGAGCCGTAAGCAGAGTTCCCGGCAGCACGCCGGCCAAGAACAGCCGGCCGATTGAGGTTTCGGTGGCGATACCGTACAGAATGAGCGTAATGGAGGGCGGAATAAGAATGCCCAGCGTCCCGCCGGCGCAGATGGATCCGGTCGCGATGTCGTCGGGGTAGCCGCGTCGACGCATCTCGGGAATGCCCATCTTCCCGATCGCGGCGCAACACGCGGGCGACGAACCGGTAAGCGCGGAAAAGATGGCGCAGGCGCCGAGGTTGGAGATTACTAACCCGCCCGGTAGGCGGTAGAGCCAGTGATCGAGCGCATGGTAGAGGTCCCGACCCGCGGGGGAGGAGCCGATCGCCGCGCCCATCATCACGAACATCGGGATCGACACCAGGGTGAAATCGTCCAGTCCGGCGTAGAGCAACTCGGCGACGACGCGTAGCGCCTCGACACCTTCAAAAAACACCATGAACGCGATCGCCACGAATCCCAACCCGAATGCCACCGGTACGCCCGAGAGCAGCATCAGCAGCGTGACCACGAGCACCAACAAACCCTGCGTCGTCGGACTCACGTCTTTCGCTCGTCGGTGACGCCGAATGGCGGCTCGCGCCCGGAAATCAAGCCGATCAAATCGGCGCTGCTTTGCAGCGCCAGCAACCCCAGCCCGACCGGCATCGACAGATAGGGGATCCACAGCCGTGCACGCCACATCGTGTCCGACACCCAGCGGTTGTCCCAGGCTTGACCCCAGAACCGGTACGTGAGAACCGCCACCAGGATCGAGAAGGCCAGCGTCACGACCCCGGTCGACACGCCGAGCCACCAGCGCGCGCGCGGACGCAGGTGCAGCGGCAGTACATCGACGTTGACGTGGCCGCGTGTCATCAGCACGTATGGGCTGCCGATGAACGTCGCGGCGATGAGGCTATAGGTTGTGAAGTCAGTCTGCCAGATCGTGCTGTCGTTCAGGACGTAGCGCACGAATACCATATGGCAGACCACCAAGACCGCGGCCGCGATCAGGGCGGCGGCGGCGAAGCCGCAAAGTTGCGAGATAAAGCGGATGACGCGGACGTAGGTTTGCATCGCGGCCGTCAGCTGGCGGATGACTCCGGACAAAAATCAGGGGCGGCGCAGGCCGCCCCTGCGGGTTGGTGCGGTAGGATTACTTGACCGCCAGGGCTTGATCAATCAGCTTCTGGCCGTTCGGCACTTCCTTGGCGAACGTGGCGTAGGAGCTCCTGCGCGCGACGTCGAGCCACAGGTTGTACTCTTCCGGTGTCAGTGTCGCGACCTCGACATTGTGCTGCTTGAACGTCTTGACGAGCTTGTCGTCCAAGCCGGCGGCTTCCTTGGCGAAGTAGGCTTCCGCCTTTTTACCGGCGGCGAGCAGCACGTCCTGCTGCTTCTTGCTCAGACGGCTGAAACTTTTCTTCGACATCAACACCGGCTCGTACATGAACCACAACGCGTTCTCCCCGGGGGCGGTAATGCACTTGACCTGTTCGTAAAGACGGAACGAAACGAAACTGCCGGAACTGGTGTCGGTCCCATCGGCAACGCCGGTTTGCAGCGCGTTATACACCTCGTTGCTCGGTATCGACACGATCGACGCGCCCGCCGCCTGCCACATCGCGGCGAACGTCGCCCCGGCGGAGCGCACCTTCAGTCCCTTGATATCGTCGGGCTTGCGGATACAACCCTGTTTCGACGCGACCGCGCCGGCGAGCCAGGCGTCGGACAACACCATGACGCCGGCCTTTTCGATCTCCGCCTTGATTTCTTTCATGAACGGCGAGCGGTTGAGCCGCGCCGCGCGCTGGTGGTTGCGCACTAAACCCGGCATCAGCGTCGCACCGAACGCGCCTACCTTGCCGCTGGCGTAATCGAGCGGGAACGAGGAGAGATCGAGCTGACCGTTCACGAGCGCATTCCATTGTTCTTTCGGCTTCATCAGCGACGCGCCGGGATACACCTGTACGTTTAAGTCGACGTTGGCGGCTTTGGCATCGCGCGCGATGATCTGCACCATCTCGTCGCGAACGTCGCCTTTCCCTCCGGGGAACTGGTGCGACGCTTTGAGCACGGTTTCGGCCTGTGCCGTGCAGACGATGCCGATACCGGCGGCGAGAAGCATCGCGGAAAGATACCTGCGATTTAACTTCAGCATGACGTAAGTCCTCCTAGTGTTGCAGGGGTGATGCACCGACGCCGTATCGTAGTGCGTGTAGAGTACAGTCAGCTCGCCGTCGCAGCTGCGTGTGTCCGGTCGGATCGGTGCTTCGTTATCTTCGTTAGGGTTACCGCACGAGCGTGGGGATTATTTGCGTCACGATCTGTCACTGTCAAGGAAAGTTCATCTGAAAAGAATCACAGCGGAAGCGGGCTACGCGAAAAGTCCGGGTTCGCGCGACGCCGAACATCGCACCGCCGTTCGCAAAGTGGGTCGAAAACGACCACGGGGCGCCGGCTGTACCGAAACCCCCGTTATTGCCGGTGTTCGAGCCGCGCCGGCGAAATGAGCACGCTGAACTGCTCGCACCAGATGACCGCGTGCGAGTAATTCTTGATGTCGACGCCCGCGGGGATTGGGTAGTTTTGACTGCCCTTGAACGCCCGCAGCCGGCCGAGATCGACAAACATCGTTTTTTCCACCGCGGTACTTGGGGTAACTTCCGCTCCGGGGACGAGATAGACGTGGTACTTCGGGCCGGGACCCACTTGGAAATCGCTTTCCAGCCGCAGCAAGTTTTGGTAGACCTTTACGCTTCCGTTGCCGTAATGGATCGGGTCGGAAGTATTCGCGTGGATGAAGCGGCCGGTCGCGACCAGCGTGCGGCTCGGCGCATCGACAATCGGTTCGGTTGCAACGATGTCATCGAGGAACAGGTAGGGATAAACAAATATACCCCCGGCGAATCCCGCGACACCCCCCAACACCAAGCCGGTAAGTAGCAGCAAGAAATAGCGACGCATAGGAAGCTCCCGTTGCCGGTCCGGCGACAAGCCTAAGCGGGCTTATCGTTCGGCACAAGCGAAATCGCCAGTCGGGGCGCGGAATAAAGGGATAGTGCGGCAAGCGCCGCGTCATCGGCGGCTACGGCGTTCGGGACCAGTCGATTATCCGCCGGCGAATTGCGAAAATACCGATCAGCAGCTTGCCACTTCAAGGATTGGCGCTGGTGCCATCGATGAAAGTCAGAGATCCATTTCTCCCGGTCGTCGTCATTATCGGTCTCGCTGTCGTCGCGGCCGCCTACTACTATTGGACGTCGCGCGAGAGCGGCGAGGCGCCGCCCCGGGAACCCGCGGCGCTCTCCGAGACCGCGCCATCGGCGCAAGCGGAACCGGAACCGGAGGTTCGCTACCCCATCGACAGTATTGCAACGCAAGCACGCGAGAGCGAAACCGCGCCGCTGCCGCCGTTGCGTGAAAGCGACGAAACGCTGCAGGCGGCCGCCTCTGAGTTGATCGGTCCCGAAACGCTCGCGCGATTCTTTAATATTAAGGATATTGCGCGCCGCTTCGTGGTAACCGTCGAAGCGCTACCCCGCCGAAAGATTGGTAACCGCTACAACTTGATCAAGCCGGTGACGGGCGATTTTGCGATCCGCGGTAAGAACGACGACACCTCGCTCAGCGCCGCCAACTACAGTCGCTACACGTCGTTGGTGATTCTCGCCGAGACCGTGGAAACCGAAAAGCTGATTCGGTTGTACGTCCGCTTCTATCCGCTGTTTCAGGAAGAGTACCGCAACCTGGGGTATCCCAAGCGCTACTTCAACGACCGAGTGGTCGAAGCGATCGATGATTTGCTGGCGGCGCCGGAGATCGAGGGCTCGATCAAGCTGACGCAACCGAAAGTGATGTACGAGTTCGCCGACCCCGCGCTCGAAAGTCTGTCGGCGGGTCGAAAAATGATGATTCGCATGGGCCCGGAAAACGCGGCGAAGATCAAAGCCAAGCTGCGGGAGATTCGGCGCGGTCTGACGGCCGCGCGGTAAGGTACTTGCGGCGTCGCCACGGAACGGAGTGAGGGCGGAAAAGCGGGGCGGTGGCCGCAAGCATCCGATGCTGCTTTGGAGACAGCGCTCGGGCCCCCCTAGTTTCAGTCTGCGGCACCGCCCTCGGGGGTATTGGGAAGCACAAACCGCGCCAAAATTCCGACGCGCCGAGAAATTTTCCGATGATTGGCGGTCCGCTCGCGGGTCCGTTGCGACAAGCGAAAAACAAGCAGTCGCGAAATTGGATTCGCCGATCAGAGCTACCCGCGATCGCGGATCGAATCGCATGGCGAGTGTTTCGCCTGCCGCAATTGCGAAACGGTGCCGACCTACGCCGTCACTTCGGTGTTCCGTGTTGTCGATGACCATCGATGCGCCGCGCGGCTTTATCAGATGGCGCTTCGCTTGCCCGGCTGCCTGGCCGCACCACGATGAACCGGTCGCCGCAAGGCGAGGCGCCCTCCTAATTGACAGACCAGTCTATTAGAATCGTGCCCCGGATGATTCACGGCAGGGTCGGCCGCGATTTAGTATCAGGCGCTCTCGCTTGGGCATGACGGATCGACCGCCGTTCGCCGCCGGCCGGCGATCAAAGATAAGACCAGAGGCTCAACGTTTCCTGCGGCTCCGTGCCGGGCGGCACGGAGAAAGGCGAAATTAATCGTGCGGTACGTGGTTTGCGCTGTCGTTCTCTTCGCCGTTCCGGCCGGGCCGGTTCGCGCGGAGTCGCTGACGTTCCGGCAAGTCCTGCAGCGCGCGGTGACCTACGACGCGTCGCTGCAAATCGCCCGCTTGGAACTCGAACGCGCGCGTCTCGAAACAACGCGCGTCGAAAGCCAGCTCGACTGGAACGCATCCGGCCAGGCCGGCGTGGCCCGCGATATTTCGTTCTTCGGCGTGCCGGTCGATCGGGCCGATGCCCGGGCCGGACTCGACCGGCGGCTGGAATCCGGTTCAAGCGTCGGTGTCGGCGTCGGTGTCGTGCGCGAAGACGCGAACAGCACGCCGTTTCCGTTCCTTCCCAATCCGTCGCGGACGGTGAGCGTCGATGCGAACTACCGCCTGCCGTTGGCGCAGGGGTCGGACAACGCCGGCTATCGACAGGGCATCGTTGCCGCCGAGGCGGGCATCGACGTCGCGCAAGCGCAGTGGGGTACGGCCCGCAACCAACTCGCGCTGCAAGTGGCCGATGCGTTCCATGCCGCGGCGTTCACCTACGCGCGGCTGCGCAGCGCACTCGACGCGATCGACCGCGCCGAGCGCCTGAAGCGCTTCGTGCTGAGGAATGTTCAGCTCGGTATTGCCGAAGACAAGGATCGGCTGCAAGCGGAGGCGCAGCTGCGCGCGCGCGTCGCCGAGCAGCAGGCGCTGCGCGCCGCCTGGGACAACCAGCGCATCGTGCTCAATCGCCTGATGGAACGCGCACCGCAAAGCGAGTGGCAGCCCCAGGTGGAACCGGCGGATGCGCCCGGCGCGCTCGACGTCGCGGCGATACAAGCCGAGGCCGAGGCGATCGATCCGGACCTGCAGCGCGAGGCGGCGCGCGTGCGCATCGCCGAGTCGGCGATCGCGCGCCGGCGCGACAGCGGCCGCGATAAGTTCGATCTGATATTCTCGATCGGCAACCGGCAACTAAGCGGCGACGTCGCCGGTGTCGGCAACTCGAACGACGAAGCCGTGGCCGGCGCGCGTTTGGAGTTTCGCGCGGCGCTCGATAAGCGCGGCGCCGACGCCGAGCTGAACCAGGCGTTTCTGGAACGCGACATCGCGCGCCGGCGTTTCGACACAAATCTGACGAACCTGCGCTACAACGTCGCCCGCGTCGGCGCGGAGATCGATGCGATCGTGCTCGCCCTCGGCGAGGCCGGCGCTCGCAAGGACGCCGAGCGTAGGAAGCTCGACGAAGCGACCCGGCGCCACCGCACCGGCCGCGCGACGACCGCCGAGCTGATTCAGTTCGAGAACGACTACGAAGCGGCGGTGCTCGCCGTCGAACAGCAAGCGATCGAGCTGGCGCGCCGGCGCACCGAACTCGAACGGCTGCGCGGCGCGATCTGGCGCGACGTCGACTTCGCGCCGCGCGATGCGCCGGAGCCACGGCGATGACGCGCATCATCCGTTATCTGGTCGAGCATGGGTTGACCGTTAACCTCGTGTCGGTCTTCTTGGTCGCGATTGGAATTTTCGCCGCGGTGAAAATGAACCGCGAGGCGTTTCCGAACGTCAATCTCGATCGAATCGTGATCGATTTTTCCTATCCCGGCGCGACGCCGCCCGAAATCGAGCAACTCGTCATCACGCCGATCGAGCAGGAGCTGCGTCGTCTGAACGGCATCGACAAAATGCTCTCGGTCTCGTATCCGGGTTCGGGGCACATCACGCTCGAGGTCGACCCGAACGCCCGCAACCGTACCCGTCTCGTGAGCGATACGCAGCTCGCCGTTCAGCGCGCCGACCTTCCGAACGATCTGCCGTTCGAGCCGGTCGTGACGGAAATCGAAGGCGCACTGATTCCGATCGTGCGCCTGGCGGTCGGCGCGCCGCGTTCGCCGCTCGAAATAAAACGGCTCGCCGACCGCATCAAGGACGACCTGCTGGAGCTGGACGGCGTCGCGCGGGTCGGTATTCAAGGCAACCGCAAGGCGGAAATCCGCGTGACGGTGGATCCAACGCGTTTGCGGGCGCAGCGCATCAGCGTTGGCGAGGTCGCGGCGGCGTTGGCGAACTGGAACGTCACCGCCCCGGGCGGCGAGATCAAGACGCCGGGCGGCTACAAACAAGTGCGCGTCGCGGGCGAATTGCGCGGCGCCGCCGACGCCGCGAACATCGTGCTGCGCGCGAACGAGCTTGGCGGCGGCGTTCGTCTCGGCGACGTCGCGCAGGTCACGGACACGCTCGAAACGGCGAAGCGCTACTACGACATCAGCGGTGAACCCGGCGTATCGATGCTCGTGTTGAAGAAGGCCGATGCCGACATCATCGACACCGTCGATCGCATCGACCGTTATCTCGCTGCGGTCTCCGAGCGCCATGGCCGGGACGTCAAGGTCGAGAAGTTCGAGGATTTCTCGCGCTTCACGCGGCTGCGCTTGGGGGTGTTGACGAACAACGCCGCCGTCGGTATCGCGCTCGTGTTCATTACGCTCATGCTTTTCTTGCGACCGTCGGTCGCGCTCACGACCACGTGGGGATTGCCCATCATTTTTCTCGGAGGGCTGTACGCACTCTATGCGCTCGACATCACGTTGAATCTGATTTCGATGTTCGGATTCATCATGGTGCTCGGGATGCTCGTGGACGACGCCATCGTGGTCGGCGAAAATATCACCTATCACATGGAGCGCGGTGTTGCGCCGCGGGAAGCGGCCGTGATCGGCACCGTGGAGGTGCTCAAACCCGTCACCGCGACCGTCATGACCACCGTGGTGGCGTTCCTGCCGCTCGCGTTCATGACGGGCCTCATCGGCAAGTTCGTCTGGGCGATTCCGCTTGTCGTTATCGTGCTGCTCGTGCTGTCCTGGCTCGAATCCTTTCTGATGCTGCCGGCGCACGTCGCCGGCGTCACGAACGCGAAGAAACACCCGGCCGCGCGGCGCTGGCTGGTGCGCATGGAGGAGGGATACGGCGGGTTGCTCGCGGGCGCGGTCCGCTTTCGCGGGCTGACGCTGTTGCTGTCGATCGGTTTGCTCGTCGCCAGCGTGGTGCTGGCCAAGACGGCGCTGACGTTTGAACTGTTTCCGCCGGTCGCGATAGATCAATATATCGTGCGCGTCACGGCGCCCGCGGGAACCGGGCTCGAGCAAATGCGCGAGAAGATGCTCGAGGTCGATCGCGAAATTCGCGCGCGCGTCGAGCCGGCGTATCTCGAAGCGACCGTCGTGGGTACGGGCGAGATCGCCATTGACGAGGGCGATCCGCTGACGCAGCGCGGCAGCCGCTTCGGTCAAATACGCGTGCTCTACGCGCCCGCCGTCACGCGGCCCGAGCACGACGCGCTCGACGACATGCGCCGACTGACGCGCGAGCTGCCGGCGCGCTTTAGCGAGCTCGAACTGGCGTTCACCGTCGTCACCGCCGGGCCGCCGACGGGTCGTGCGCTCGAAGTGGAGATCTCCGGTCACGACGACGCCGCCAACGCGGGCGCCACCGGGCGCTTGACGGCGATGCTCCAGAAGGTGCCCGGGGTGCTTTCAGTCGATAGCGGCATCAAGGCGGGCAATGCCGAACTTCATGTGGCGCTGAATCGCGGGCTCGCCGCCTATGTCGGCGTCGATCTCGCCACCGCCGCGCGGCACGTGCGCGCCGCCGTCGACGGGCTCGTCGTGTCGAACGTGCGCCAAGGAACGGAAGAGGTCGACGTCACCATTCGCTATCCCGAGGATCAGGCGAAGCAGCTCGAAAACCTGCGCGCGCTGCTTATTCCCAACCAGCGCGGCGGGCTGGTGCCGCTCGAACGCATCGGCACGCTCGAGGAGCATCCCGGTTACACGGCCGTCCGGCACAAGAACGGTGCGCGCGTGGTGCGCGTGGTGGCGGATGTCGACAGCGCGGTCATCACCAGTGTCGAGATCAACCGGCTGGTCGCGAGCCGCCAATCCGAATGGCTCGGCGATGCGGCCGGCCGCGTGCAGGTAAACTACGGCGGCGAACAGGAAAAGAACGAGGAATCGTTTCGCAACCTCGTCGTTTCGTTTACGTTCGCGCTGATCGCGATCTTTTTCATTCTCGCCATCCAGTTCAACAACCTCGGCTATCCGATCATCATCATGCTCTCGATACCGTTCGGGTTCGTCGGCGTGGTGTTTACTTTCTATTTGCACGACCTGTTGTGGAAGCCGATGCCGCTCTCCTTCCTCTCGACAATGGGGACGGTGGCGCTGTCGGGCGTGGTGGTGAACAGCGCGATCGTGTTGTTGACGTTCATTCAGGAGGCGCGCAACGCCGGCGTCGAAGTGCACGAAGCCATCGTCCAGGCCGGGCGCCGGCGCCTGCGCGCCGTCGTCCTTACCGCCACGACCACCGTGGTCGGTTTGCTGCCGACGGCCTACGGCTGGGGAGGGCTCGATCCGATCGTCTCGCCGATGGCGCTCGCGCTGGGGTGGGGCCTGGCGTTTTCCACCTTCATCACGCTATTCACGATTCCCGCGGCTCTGGCGGGTGCCGTGGATGTTCGTAACGCCGCTCGCCGACTGGTGCGTCGCGGGTCGCGAAAAACGAAGCCGGGGTGACGCGAGCGCGCGCCTGATCGTCGAGCGATAACAATCGCCGCACCGTCTCTGGTAACACGATGAACGAATTTGGGTCGGCGCCTACCGCCGCCCTTAATTCAGTTTAAGGTAAACCCCCGGCTCTGCCGGGGGGCTCACCGAGGTTTGACCCCCGCCTTCGCGGGGGCAGGCTCTATGCGGCGCTCGCTACAAATATATTTCCCTCCCCCTGGAAGGGGGAGGGCGAGGGTGGGGGTGCAGCGTCAACGGTGTGCACGGATTGTCACGTCTCACCCCCATCCCAACCTTCCCCCATCAAGGGGGAAGGAGAAAAAATCCACCGTCTTCAGGCGGCTCACGGTGTTACTGGCGCTTTCGAGGCGCTCACAACTTAAGCCCCCGGCTTCGCTGGGGGTCATTTAACTGCGTCCGTGCGCGATCCTGCGCCGGTCGTCAGCCGCGTGCGGATTCTTTCTTCTTCTCTTCGCCCGGCGCCATTTTCAGGACTTCATCGATCGTCGTCAGGCCGGCGTGAACTTTTTCCGCGCCGCTCAGGCGCAGCGAGCGCATGCCGTCTTTGCGCGCCTGCGCGCGAATCGGATCGAGTTCGGCATCCGGTTCGACGAAGGCGCGCAGACCTTGGGTGAGCGTGAGAATTTCATAGATGCCGATGCGTCCGAGAAAGCCGGTGTTGCGGCATTCGAGGCAGCCCTTCGGCAGGTACATCTTCGGCGGCGGTGGGGCGCGCCACGGGCGCGTGATCTCCTTCCATCCTTCAACGTCCACGTCGCCGGGCTGTTTGCAGTGCGGGCACAGCGTACGTACCAGCCGTTGCGCCAGTACGCCGAGGACGGTGGCGTTAATCAGGTAGGGCGGGAGGCCAAGATCGAGCAAGCGCGTGACCGCGCTCGGCGCGTCGTTGGTGTGCAGCGTCGACAGCACCAGATGGCCGGTGAGCGCGGCCTGTACCGCCATCTCGGCGGTTTCGAGATCGCGGATTTCGCCGACCATGATGATGTCCGGGTCCTGACGCAGCAGCGCGCGTACGCCGGCGGCGAAGTTGAGATCGATGTTGTGCTGCATCTGCGTCTGGTTGAACGACGGCTCCACCATTTCGATCGGATCCTCGATGGTGCAGACGTTCACGTCCGGTGTGGCGAGTTGCTTCAACGTCGAGTAGAGCGTGGTGGTCTTGCCGGAGCCGGTCGGTCCGGTCACCAGTACGATGCCGGTCGGCTGGTTCACCATGGTCTGCCAGGCGTCGAGTTCGCCGGCGCTGAACCCGAGCTCGCGAAAACTGCGCACCAGTACGTCCGGATCGAAGATACGCATCACCAGCTTTTCACCGAACGCCGTCGGCATGGTCGATAAACGCAGTTCGATTTCCTTTCCGTCCGGCGCTTTGGTTTTCAAACGACCGTCGAGCGGGCGGCGCTTCTCCGCGAGATCCATGCGCCCGAGAATCTTGACGCGGCTCGTCACCGCGGCCATCACCGGCGTCGGCATCTGATAGACCGCGTGCAGCACGCCGTCGATGCGAAAGCGCACGCTGCCTTCCTCGCGCCGCGGTTCGAGGTGAATATCGCTGGCACGCTGGTCGTAGGCGTACTGCAGCAGCCAGTCGACGATATTGACGATGTGCTGGTCGTTGGCATCGAGCTTTCCGCGCCGGCCGAGCTCGACCATTTGTTCGAGGTTGGTGATGTTGCTCGAACTCGTCGTCGAGGTATCCGTCGCCTTGCGCATCGACCGTGACAGGGCGTAGAACTCGACCAGATAGCGGCTGATGTCGAGCGGATTGATGAGTACGCGCTCGATGCGCTTGCGCAGCGCCTGCTCCAGCTCCGGAATCCAATCCGCGACGAATGGTTCGGCGGTGCCGATGACGAGCTTATCGGGATGCACCGCGACGCAAAGAATGTTTCGATGCTTGGCGTAGCTGTACGACATGACGGTGGTGACCGACGTCATGTCGATCTTGAGCGGATCGATGCGAAAGTAGGGCACATCGCAGCGCTCGGCGAGCCACACGGTAAGCGGCTCGAGCGCCAGCATCTTGTGCGGCGGCTTGGCGCTCGAGAGGCCGCGCGCCGCGATGACCGAAAGCGGATGACGCTCGGCCGCATCGCCGCGCGCGCTGCCCGGATGCAGGGTCGCGGCGTCCTCGGGGCCGAGCATCCCGTCGCTCGTGAGCCATTCGACTACCTCGGCGAATTCGAGCTTACGATTAACGGGGGCTTGCGGGGCTTGTCGTTTGGTCTCGGCCATGTTCGCGATTGCACATCGGGGGCACCCTTAACTGTAGACAATTGCCGGCCCGCGGACCGGTTCTTACCCGGCGCGCTATCGGGCGGGCAACTCCGTTTGTTTCGGCGCGGCTTCCACGCGGGGAGATACGCAATGATGCGCCGGTGGCCGGAACCTGTACGCGGTCAACCTTTACTGCTTTTCGCGCGTTACTGGCGATAGGGTTTCTCTCTGAGCTGCGACCGAACGACTCATGAAGGCGCTCGCGAAATACCTCTGGCTCCGGCTGCTGTTATTGCCGCTTTGCGTATCGGTTGCGTTCGCGCAGACCAACCCGCCGGGGCCGGCCTACACGCAAGCGGAGCTCGATCAGATGCTTGCCCCCATCGCGCTCTATCCCGATTCGCTGTTGTCGCAAATATTGATGGCGGCGACCTACCCGCTCGAAGTGGTTCAGGCGGCGCGCTGGTCGCGGGCCAATTCCGCGCTCAAGGGCGAACAAGCGGTGCGCGCGGTCGACGATCGCGACTGGGATCCCAGCGTCAAATCGCTGGTCGCGTTCCCGCAGATTCTTATCATGATGGACACCCGGCTCGAGTGGACCGAGCGGCTCGGCGACGCGTTCCTCGCGCAGCAGTCGCAGGTGACGGATACCGTTCAAGGCCTGCGCGAAAAAGCCTATGCCGCCGGAAACTTGCGATCGACCGAGCAGCAGCGCGTCGAACGGCAGGGCGACGTCATCGTCGTCGAGCCGGCCGATCCCGCGATTGTTTATGTGCCGTATTACCATCCGGCTGTCGTGTATGGACCATGGTGGTGGCCGGCCTATCCGCCGGTGTATTGGGCGCCTTGGCCCGGTTACTACGCGCCCTCCGGGTATGTCGGTATTACCTGGAGCATCGGCATAGGCGTGGGCGTGAACTTCTTTTTCGGCGCCTGGGATTGGCCGCATCGCCACATCCGAATCGTCGATGCGCATCCGTTCTACTACCATCGCGTCGACCGTCGGCCGTTGCCGCCGACCAAAATCTGGGTTCACACCCCGGACCACCGGCGCGGTGTTTCCTATCGCAATCCAGCCGTGCGCGAACGTTATCGCCACACCATCGGCTCGCCGGATCAGCGGCGCGAGTTCCGCGGATTCGTTCCGCCCGCGCCGGGCGCGCGACCTGCGCCGCGCGATCGTCCGGGTACACCTGAATCCCGACCCGCGCCGCGCGATCGCCAGCCGCCGAGCCCGCCGTCGGGGAGCCGTCCGCCGCCGCCGGAGTATCGCGTGGCGCCGCCGAGAAACGTCGAGAAGCTGCGACCGAATACGCCGGTCGTACGCCCGGCACCCGCGATTCGCCCCGCGCCCGAACCGCGGCCGCACGTGTTCGAAGGCGTCGGCCGCGGCGAAGACGCGCGCCGTTACAGCGAGCGCGGTCGCGCCGGCGCGCATCCTCCGCAAATCCGCTCACGTCATCGCCATGTCACGGCTACTTCTATCGAGTCCTCGCGCAACGGGGCAAGGACGCGCCCGGCGGCGCGTATGACACCGTGGCGCATGGCAAAATGATCGGTGGCTTCGCCGTCGTCGCCTATCCCGCGCGCAACGGCGTTTCCGGTGTGATGACCTTCATCGTGAACCACGACCAAAAGGATCTCGGCAAGAATACCGCGGTGCCGGCCGCCGCCGTGATTACCTTTAATCCCGACCCGAGGCGGGAGCGGTTGCAGTATCTTTGCAAACGACATCGGCCACGGCGACGCACGCGATACCGAACGGCAGGTAGCCGAAATAGCCGAGGAGCGGCATCTCGAAGATAAGAAAGCGATGCGCGAAGGGTATGCTGTATTCCCAGTGCGTCAGGCTTTGCCAGTTCCACAGTTCCCAGAAGAATCCGCAGAAGAGGGCGGCGGCAGCGGGCAGGCTGATGCCGCGCCAGTCGCCGTGCGCGAGGCGCGCCAGCGGGTTCGGCAAACCGCCGAGCGATTGCAGCGCGGT
>DASWLD010000062.1:0-21357 GCA_036396275.1 Burkholderiales bacterium | reverse complement strand
ACGCACAGCTCGGCATGTACATCGCTGAACTTGACCGCCCCTGGCTTGAAACACCGTTCATGTTTCAAGGATTTGAGTTGACGTCACAAGCGGCGCTCGACAAGCTGCGCGAGCTGTGCCGGTATATCTGGATCGAGACTGATCTCGGTAAAGACTACATCCCCCCGCGGCGTGGCGCCCAAGCCGCATTCACGCGTATGCAGCAGCTTGTAGACGAGGACGTGCGCATCCGCGAAAACATCCGGCGTCTTGTCGTTGCGCCGCTGCCGCGCGCGCAACGCCAGACCTACGTGGATCGCACGACCTTTGAGGATGAAATCGTCCAGGCGAAGACCATCCACACGGGTGCGCGCGATGTGGTCCATGGCGTGATCCAAGACGCCAAGCGTGGAAAAGCGATCGACGTTCAGCTGGCCGGCAAGGCGGTCGCACGCATGGTTGACAGCGTCCTGCGAAATCCGGATGCACTCGTGTGCTTAAGCCACCTGAAAGAAGTAAGCGAGTACACCGCGTTGCACAGTATTCGAACGTGTATCCTGGCGCTTGCCTTCGGCCGGCATCTGGCCTTATCGCGGGACGAGCTGCAGGTGCTGGGCCTCGGCGCCATGCTGCACGACGTCGGCATGGTGAAGGTGCCGGAAGAGATTCTGAACAAGCAAAGCGAACTCACCGCAACCGAGTTCGATACGATGACAAAGCATGTTACCTGGGGCCTGGATATCTTGAAGGCCGCTGGCGGGGTGCCGCCCGGTGCGCTGGAAGTGGTCGTGCAACACCACGAGCGCGGCGATGGCAGCGGCTATCCGCACCGGTGCAAAAGCGGAACCATTACGCCGGCGGGTTATATCGGTGCGATCGTTGACGTCTACGACGCCATCACGAGCGATCGGCACTACAACACCGGCCTGTCCGCCGAGGATGCGGTGAAGCGCATCTACGAATGGCGCGAGAAAGATTTCGATGCGCCTTTGGTGGAGGACTTCATCCGCTGTATGGGGATATTCCCAATCGGCAGTCTGGTTGAGCTCAGCACCGGCAGTATCGGCGTCGTGATCACCATCAATCGAGCGCGTCGATTAAAACCGAAAGTGGCGCTCGCGTTGACCGCGAGTAAGACGCCCTACAGTGCGCGCATCGTGACCGATTTGATGGAACACACCGATGGCCAAGGGCGCGAAATAAAAATCAGCCGGGTTCTGCCGGCAGGAACGCACGGCGTAAACCCGATGAAATATCTCGTGCAGTTTTAAGCGGCGCGCGAAACTCCCGCTTCGCGGTTCGACTACGCGTCGCGGTCCGCGAGATGCGCATCGCGCGTTACCGTTGTCGGTTTCGAGGTCAGATTTAGAATCCGATCGAAAAGCTGCGCAAAATGTTCTTTCGGTCTCAAGCCAACGAGCGGGTTGTCGTTCTGTAGAAAGGCCTCGGCTATTTCTTGCCAATCCGAATCGGTTAATGATTTCTTGGCGATCGGCAAGAGAACGTCCTCCTCCTTGGTCATGTGTTGCCAATGAAACTCCGCATAGGTCGTGACCACTTGAGAAAATTCTGGCAATGCGGCGCGTCCGGTGGATTGGTATCTCGTGAGCGCGTCGCTCAGCGATTTAAGAAGTTCGTCGCCCCGGGCATGCTCGCTTTCGAGCTCATCGATCAGCTGACGCACGGTCGGATTACGCTCGCGCAATGTTTTAAAGAGGAAACGATTTTCTTTCGGATGATGACAACGCTCGGGATACTCGACGATGTACTCGAGCATGGCACTGAGCAATTGAAAATGTGGTTCCGCGCCCTCCTCCAACTTGTGAACCACGTATTCCAGGCTGTGGAGAACGGCGGCGATCGCCGTGTGTTCTTCTCGGATGATTCGAACCGCGACCGGTTGCATAACCTCCTCCTTCAAACGAACCGTGTGGCGTTCGACAGTTGATACGTTAGCCGGTTGTCCCAACTGTTTCAAAAACTACGCTGCATCTCTGAAATAGGACTTGCGCTGGATCACCGTATATCCCGTCGTTCTTTCAATACCCATGCGCCGCGATCGGGTTCATTCGCCAACTTCGAGGGGGCGGTCGTCCAGTCCTAGCGGGCCGCCGGGACACCTCGGCTGCAACGATTTCGGGCGGATCGCCGCACGCTGGTGCTTTCGGTCGAGCGGGACGCCGTGCCACAACAGGGCCCGAGATCTCACCGTCCCGGCCGGGGGAACCACCGTTAGACTCCCAGGTAGCGGTGCTGCACGTCCTCGGCGGCCGTGAGTTCCGCCGAGGTTCCGGTCCAGACCACGCGGCCCTTCTCCAGCACGTAGTGGCGGTCGGCGATGCGCGTCAGCGCGCGCACGTCCTTGTCGATGACGAGGATCGATAGGCCTTCGGCCTTGAGCTGCGCGATCGAGTGGTGGATGTCCGCGCGTACGAGCGGCGCAAGCCCTTCGGTCGCTTCGTCGAGGATGAGGAGCCGCGGATTGGTCATGAGCGCGCGGCCGATCGCGAGCATCTGCTGCTCGCCGCCGGAGAGCTGGTTGCCGTAGTTGCGCCGGCGCTCCTGCAGGCTCGGAAAGAGGCCAAAGACGCGCTCGAGCGTCCATAGGGAGGAACGTCCCGCGCGCCGCGCCGCAGTGGCGACGAGATTCTCGCGCACCGTGAGGTTCGGGAACACCTGCCGCCCTTCCGGCACGAGCCCGAGTCCGGCCTTGGCCACGCGGTAAGAGGGAAGCCCCGCGAGCGCATGGCCGGCCATGCGGATGCTGCCGGCGCGCGGGCGCACGATGCCCATGATGGAGCGCACGGTGGTGGTCTTGCCCATGCCGTTGCGCCCGAGCAGCGTAACCACCTCGCCCTCGGCAATATCGAGGGATACGCCGAAAAGCACCTGCTGCAACCCGTAGGCGGTCTCAAGCGCTTCGACCCGTAGCACTAGGCGTCCTCCCCGAGATAGGCGCGCCGCACTTCCGGACTCGCGCGTACCTCCTGCGGCGTGCCGCTGGCAATGATACGGCCGTCGACGAGCACCGAGATGCGGTCGGCGAGCGTGAAGACGACGTCCATGTCGTGCTCGACCAGGATCAGCGTGCGCCGCCCTTTCAGCCCGGCGAGGAACTTCACCATGCGCTGCGACTCCTCCAGTCCCATGCCCGCAACCGGCTCGTCGAGCAGCAGCAGCCGCGGCCCCGTGGCGAGCGCCATCGCGACCTCGAGCTGACGCTGCTCCCCGTGCGCGAGATTCGCCGCCCGCACGTCGGCGCGCGCGCCGAGCCCCACTTCCTCCAGTACTGCGCGGGCTGGGTCGCGCAGCGCGCGCTGCGCGTGCGCTGCGCGCCAAAAGTGGAAGCTGTGGCCCGCGTGCGCCTGCACCGCGAGGGCCACGTTGTCGAGCGCGGTGAAATCCCGGTAGATGCTGGTGATCTGGAACGAGCGCGCGAGGCCACGGCGCGAACGCGCGGGCGCGCCGAGCGCGGTGATGTCCTCGCCGGCGAAGCGGATGTGCCCCGCGTCCGGGCGCAGGTCTCCCGAGAGCTGGGCGATGAGCGTGGTCTTTCCGGCGCCGTTTGGTCCGATGATCGCGTGCGTCTCCCCCTCGAGCACCTCGAGGCTGACGCCGTCGGTCGCGGCGAGCGCCCCGAAGGCCTTGCGCAGCGCGTCGGTGGCAAGAATCGGCTCAGCCATCGCGCGCCCCGCCGGGCAGCAGGCCGGCGAGCCCGCGCTTGAAGAACAGCACGCTCAGCACGAGCAGCGGCCCGAGGATCACCTGCCAGTGCTCGGTCCAGCCCGCCAGCACGTCCTCAACGATGAGCAGCGCGAACGCGCCGAGCGCGGGCCCGGGTGCCGTGCCCATCCCGCCAAGGATGACCATGAACATGATCTCTCCCGAGCGCGTCCAGTCCATGAAGCCGGGCGTGATGTAGGCCGTATGGTTGGCGAGCAGCGCGCCGGCGAGCCCGCACAGCGCGCCGGAGATGACGAAGGCAGCGAGCTGGTAGGGATAAGGCGAGAAGCCGATGGCGCGCGAGCGCGCTTCGTTGGACTTCGCCGCGCGCAGCACCATGCCGAAGCGCGAGTTCACGATGCGGTACACGAGGTAGAGCACCGCGAGCATGAGCGCGAGCACCAGATAATAGAATACGATTGGATTATCGAGGTCGATCAGACCCGAGAATTGGCTCTTCATCTTCAGGCGCATGCCGTCGTCGCCGCCGTACTCCTCTACCGAGATACCGAGGTAGTAGAGCATCTGCGTGAAGGCGAGCGTGATCATAATGAAGTAGATGCCACGCGTACGCACCGAGATGGCGCCGATCACGAGCGCCACGAGCGCAGAGGCGACGATCGCGACGCCCCACTGGAGCCAGCCATTGGTCACGCCGTAGAACGCCAGGATGCCGACCGAGTAGCCACCGACCCCGAGGTACGCCGCGTGGCCGAACGAAACCAATCCGCCGTAGCCGAGGATGAGATTGAGGCTGGCCGCCGCGACCGCGAACACCATCACGCGGCGCACGAGGTCGATGTAGTAAGGCTGGTCGAGAAACTTGGCGAGCGGCGGTACCGCGACGAGCAACGCGATGAGCGCGACGAGCACGGCGGCGCGCGCGCTCAACTGCCGCTCCTCACCGGGAACAGGCCCTCGGGCCGGAGCGCGAGCACCACTGCCATCAGCAAATAAATGAGCATCGAGGCGAGCGCGGGGCCCGCGGCCTCCGCGGCGGTCGGCGAGATGATTTGGCCCAGGAGCGGCTTGAGGAAGGCGCGGCCCAGTGTGTCCACCACGCCGACGATGAGCGCACCGACCAGCGCGCCGCGAATCGAGCCGATGCCGCCGATAACGATCACCACGAATACCTGGATGAGGATCAGCTCGCCCATGCCCGGTTGCACCGCGTAGATCGGTCCCGCCATGAGCCCCGCCAGCCCGGCAAGCGCCGCGCCGAAGCCAAACACCAGCGTGTACAACAGGCGGATGTTCACGCCGAGCGCGGCGACCATCGTGCGGTTCGAGGCCCCGGCGCGGATCAGCATACCAAGGCGAGTGCGCGCCACCACGTACCAGAGGCCCGCACCGACCACGAGCCCAACGCCGATCACAACCGCGCGGTACGCGGGGTAGATCGAGCCGGGAATGATCTCGATATGTCCCTGCAACCACGAGGGAAGGGACGTATACAGAGCCGTGCGCCCGAACAGTATCGCGATCAGCTCGTTGAAGAACAGGATTAGGCCGAAGGTTGCGAGCACTTGATCGAGATGGTCGCGCTCGTAGAGCGTCCTCAGCGCGATCACCTCCACGAGCATGCCGACCCCGAGCGTGCCGAGAAGTCCGAGCGCCACGCCCGCGAGGTAGCTGCCGGTCCATTGCGCGGCGGCCACCATCAGGTAGGCGCCGATCATGTAGAGCGAGCCGTGCGCGAGGTTCACCAGGTTCATGATGCCGAACACGAGCGTCAGCCCGGCCGCCATGAGGAACAGCATGACGCCAAGCTGCACGCCGTTCAGCAGCTGCTCGAAGATCAGAACCAGGTTCATGTCATCAGGCGGACAAAAAAGGGCGCGGGAGCGCCGCGCCCTTGGTCGGTGTCAAACCGGCATCACCACGCCATCTTGCAGTCCTGGTAGTACGCGTCCTTGTGGTCGTCGAATACCTTGCGTTGAATCTTCATCTGCACACCGTCGGGCCCACCCTTCTCGGCCCGGAGCAGGAAGAAGTCCTGGATCGGGTATTGATTGACGTTCCATTTGAACGGACCGCGGATCGACTCGTAGTCCGCCTTACGCAACGCCGCGACCACGGCTTTGGTATCCTTCAAGCTGCCCTTGTTTATGCGCACCGCGGAAGCGATCAGCATCATACCGTCATAGCTCTGGGCACCGTAAAAAGAAGGAGTGTAGCCGTACTTCTTGCGGAAATCGGCGATGTAGCGCTTGCTTGCCGGCACGTCCATGTCGGGGCTCCAGAAGCGCGCCTCGTACTGACCGAGGGCGGACTCCTTGAGCGCCGGCAGCGTGGTCTCGTCCACCGTGAACACCGAGTAAAGCGGGATACGGTCGCGAAGACCCGCCTGCACGTACTGCTTGACGAACTGGATGCCCATGCCGCCGGGATAGAACACGAAGGTGACTTTGGGATTCTTCGAGCGCAGTTGCGTGATCTCGGCCTGATAATCCTGTTGGCCCGGCTTTGTGTAAACCTCGTCGATGATGCGGCCTTTATAGAAGCGTTTGAATCCCGCGAGCATGTCCTTGCCGGCCTGATAGTTGGGCGCCATCAAGTAGACGTCGTTAATGCCTTGCTCCTGCATGAACTTGCCCATGGCCTCGGGGGACTGGTCGTTGTTCCATGAGGTAGTGAAGTATTGCGGGTGGCAGGCCTTGCCGGCGAGCGGGCTCGCGCCCGCGTTGGTGCCGACCATCACCTTGCCGGCTCCCGTCACCACCGGCACCACGGCCATCATCACGTTCGACCAGATGACGCCGGACACGATGTCGACTTTGTCCTTCTTTAGCATTTCCTCGGCGACCTGCACGCCAACGTCGGTCTTGAACTGGTCGTCGCCGTAGATCACCTCGACCGGCACGCCGCCCATCTTGTGGCCGAGGTGGTCGAGCGCGAGCTCGACGGAATCCTTCATGTGCTTGCCGATCACGCCGGCGGGGCCCGAGAGCGTGGTGATGAACCCGATCTTGATGGTTTGTTGCGCGCCCGCCTGTGGCGCAAACGCGAGCGCCCCCACGGCAGCGGCGAGCGAAACAGCACGCATGAGTCTGATCATCTCTCTCCTCCTAAGGAAATATAGTTCAAACAGGTTGTTAGCTCATTCAGTCAAAATTCGAATGAGCCCCAAGAGTCGCGAGCTCCCGTGACAGGCACGATAAAGCTCCGGCGAACTGGCGTCAAATCCCGCGAACGGCGCCGGTGCAGCGACGCTGCACGGGAAAGCCGTCTCGGTTGGCAAGCGCCCGCCGCGCGGCCGTGCGCCGCGTTTACGAAGCTGCACCGCCATGAGCGACAATTTCCCGCCCGAAGCGAGCGGGCAACATACCTATAATACGCCCTGCGCGGGTCACATCCTGTGCGACGTCAATTTCACCGTGCGCCGCGGCGAAACCATCGGTTTGACGGGGCGTAACGGTATGGGCGAGACTGCCCCGGGCCCGATGCCTCTGCACGGCGCGCCGAACGGAGGGTGCACGGTCGGTCGATGTTTGACTCCGCGCCACACCAAATCTCACGCCTGGGAATCGCCTGTGTTCCGGAAGGTCGCGGGATTGTCCTCAGGGAAGCCCTGAACAAGTTCGCAAGAACACTTTCTCACCGCAAAGGCGCAAAGAGCGCAAAGGGTTTTCTCAATAAAAACTCATGTTTTTCTTTGCGTCCTTTGCGCCTTTGCGGTGAATGTTTACTTAATCAGAGGCTACTTAGCTCTACCGTTGCGCGCGAACCCGGTCGTCGGGGCGCGCGCGGGTCAAGCGGCCATCAAGCCTGGACGCTGGAGCGAGTGTTATCCACCTTTCCACGGCTCGCGGAACGACTAAACTTTGGCGGCGGCCGGCTCGTCCGGCGGCGAACAGCAGATGCTCACCAGCGGCCGTGCGCTCATGACGAATCCTGCTTTGGTTATTTTCGGCGAGGCAACCGAAGGCGTGGCGCCGCAGATCGTGCGCGCCGGGACGAGCGCCGATCTCCTCGCGCACCTGGAAATCTTGCATCAACATCTTGGGGTCTAAATGCCATTCGTTTCCGTGCAAGGACATCGGCTCGAGTATGACGTCGTTCGCGTTGCGTCCGCCGATGCGCCGACGATTGTTTTCTTGCACGAGGGCTTGGGATCCTTGGCGATGTGGAAAGACTTCCCGGAACGCGTCGCGCGCGCCACGCACTGTCATGCATTGGTCTATTCGCGCCACGGTTACGGTCGCTCCGATCCGCTGACCGGTGCGCGCGACGTCGGCTTCATGCACGACGAAGCGCTGCAAGCGCTGCCGGAGTTTCTCGACAAGCTTGGCGTCGATCGCCCGATACTATTCGGTCACAGCGATGGCGCGTCGATTGCGCTGATTCATGCCGGTGGAGGTACGCGACCCGTACGGGCGCTCATCCTGATGGCGCCGCACGTGCTGGTCGAGGACATAACGATCGAAAGCATCGTCGCCGCCAAGCGGACATATGAAACCACCGACCTGCCGGCGAAGCTCGGAAGATACCATGCAAACGTGGATTCGGCGTTTTGGGGTTGGAACGACGTCTGGTTGAATCCGGAATTTCGCGCTTGGAACATCGAGGCGTTCCTCCCACGGATTGCCTGTCCGATCTTGGTCATCCAAGGGGAAAGCGACGAATACGGGACAATGGATCAGATCGCTCGTATCGAACGCGCCGCGGTGGATGTGGAAACGCTCAAGCTCCCGAACTGCGCCCACTCACCGCAGCGCGATAAGCCCGATGAAGTGATTGCGGCGGCAGTCGCATTTATCGATCGCCTGCGAGAAGCATCGGCCGCCGCGCCCGGCGGATGACGAGCGGATAAATCGGCTCATTCGCCGGTGTACCAAATCGTCGAGAGTGCTTGCCGGCAGGGCTATTGAGCGGCGGCAGACGTCCGATGTGCCGACCGAGCGCCATCGTGACCGCCTCGGCATAGATCAGCCCATGGGTTACCGCCAGATTTTCATGCATGCGCGCGCTGTCGATGTCGAGACCGGCGATAACGTCGTTCACACGAGCCAGCGCGCCGCAACTGAGCACGCATATCTCGGGCAACATCTCCCATTCCGCGTGTCAGCCGCCGATCCCGCGCTGGTGTTCTTGCGTCATTGCCGTCAGCATCGTCGACACGAGCGCCGGCACCCGCAATGCCTCGGCCAGTACAACGGCCGAATCGACGGGGTTGCGCTTGCAGCCCACTACTACCAGTAGCGCCGAGCTATTTTTCACTCCAAAATAAGTAAGTTGATCCACTTACCTCGCTGATCACTCTCGATAAAATGCATTTTACCCCTTCCCCGTTGGCCGGTATGCGCGTGATCACGCTTGCGCTGAACGTCCCGGGACCCATGGCCGCGGAGCGCTTGCGCGATCTCGGTGCCGACGTTACTAAGATCGAGCCGCCCCAAGGCGATCCGCTCAAGACGGCCAACCCGCTCTGGTATGATCGACTTACCGCGGGTATTAGCGTCGTGGTGTGCGACCTAAAGACGGCCGCCGGCCACGAACAGATGCGCGATCGGCTTGCTGATGCCGACCTGTTGTTAACCGCGCAGCGGCCCGCCGCGCTGGAACGACTCGGGCTCGCATGGGAAATGCTGCATGCGCGATTTTCTCGCCTGTGCCACGTCGCCATCGTGGGCTATGCGGCGCCCAATCAGAACATCACCGGACACGACTTGACCTATCTCGGGAGCATTGGTTTGCTCCGGCCGCCGGAGCTGCCGCCCACGTTATACGCCGATGTCGCCGGTAGCGAGCAGGCGGCACTCGCCGCCGTTGCTGTTTTGATGGCGCGCGAACGCACGGGCGCCGTGCAATACGTCGAAGTTGCCATCGCCGATGCCGCAAAGCGGTTGGCGGCTCCGCTCGACGCGGGTCTGACGGTGCCCGGCGCACGACTTGGCGGCGCTTTCCCCGGCTACAACCTCTATCGCACGACGGATGGCTGGGTCGCGGTGGCGGCACTCGAGCCGCACTTCTTTCGGCGACTGTGCGAACAGCTCGGCGCAACGATCGCATCGCACGAGGCATTCGCCGCTTGCTTCGCCCGTGAAAGCAACGAGTATTGGTCCCGGTTCGCGGAACAGCACGATCTGCCGATCGAATCGGTAAAGATCGTTGCTTAGAATCTGAGACATCTTTCTTAAAGAATATCTTGTTACTACATCGAAAAAATGAGCACGCTGCCTGATACCGCATGGGTGCCGGATCGCTTACTTCCGGGGTTTGAATCGGCCGACCTCCCCTTTCCGAACGACTACGATGGCCCCGTCGTCGCCACGCTGGTGCGCCTACCGGCGCCGGCGAAAGCCGCCACGGCGGTACTGTACGTACACGGTTTCATCGATTACTTCTTCCAGCGTCACCTGGCCGAGCGGTTTGCGAGCCAAGGTTACGCGTTCTACGCGCTCGATCTACGCAAGCACGGGCGGTCGCTTCGGCCGCATCAGCATCCGAACTTCTGCAAATCCGTCGAGGAGTACTATGCCGACCTCGATCGCGCGCTGACACTGATCGCCCAGCCGACGGTGCTGTTGGGACACTCCACGGGCGGCTTGCTCTGCGCGCTCTACGCACAGGAAGGCGTGCAGCGCGAGCGAATCAAGGCGCTCTGTCTGAATAGCCCGTTCTTCGATTTCAACGTTTCGCCGATGCGCCGCCCGCAACTGGGGGTTGCCGCGCTGTTAGGGCGCGCTTTCCCTTTTTGGAATGACCCAAAATCGGTTAGTCCCGCGTACCCCAAGAGCATTCACCGCGACTATCGCGGCGAGTGGGATTTCGACTTCGCACTCAAACCGATCGAGGGTTTTCCGGCCTACTTCGGCTGGGTCGGTGCCATTCGGCGTGCGCAGGCCAAGGTACATGCCGGTCTATCGATCCCCTGCCCGATCCTTTCGATGCATTCGGACGAAGCCGACATCGTGCTTAATTGGAGACACATCGCGCGCTGGAGTCGCGGCTTGGGCAAGGACGTGACGATACAAGCGTTTCCGGGCGGATTTCACGATTTGATTCTGTCGCGCGCGGACGTTCGGGAATCCGTGTTCACCGGCCTTTTCGCCTGGCTGCGACCGCGAACGTGAATTGAAGGTGCATGCGCATGGGTCGCCGCCGCTGTTTCATCCGGATACTGATGCGCTTCGCGAACATGCACTAGAATGCATTTCGTGCTCACGAATATTTCTTGTTTACCAAGGATCGCCTCGCGATGAATTCGCGCCGATCAACCGCCATTTCGCGTCGTAATTTTATAGCGACGATGACGCGTATTGGCGCGTTCGCGCTTCTGGGGTCTCGGTCTGGATGGGCGGGCGCGTCGCAGGATTCGATCCGCACGTTCGACTTACGGCTGGAACCCAGCGTCGCACCGCTGCTTGGAGCCGAATATCCCAAGGTGAACGTGTGGGCGTTCAACGGACAAGTTCCGGGAACGGAAATACGTGTGCGTCAAGGTGAGCGCGTGCGAATCGCGGTCAGCAACAAGCTTGCCCAAGAAACGACGGTGCACTGGCATGGGCTGCGAATACCGAACGCGCAGGACGGCGTGCCGCATCTTACGCAAAAACCGATCGCGCCGGGCGAGCGCTTCGTGTACGAATTCGAGTGCCCCGATGCCGGAACGTTTTGGTATCACCCGCATACACGAAGCGCGGAGCAAATGGGCCGTGGGCTCTATGGCGCGTTTATCGTCGAGGAGCCGGCACCGCTACCCGTCGACCGCGACGTCACCTGGATGCTGGACGACTGGCAGTTCACGCGTGCCGGTCAGTTGAGCGACGCGTTCAACGATCTCCACGACATGACCCACGGCGGACAGATCGGCAACGTCGTGAGCCTGAACGGCACGACCGACACGCAGCCGCTCCATCTGCGCAAGGGGGAACGCGTTCGGTTGCGGCTCATCAATGCGGCGAACGCACGCATCTATGCGCTCAATTTTACCGGTCATTCACCGCGCGTGATCGCCTACGACGGCCAACCGGTCGCACCGCATGCGCCGGCCGACGACCGCGTCGTACTCGGACCGGCGATGCGCGTCGATCTCGTGATCGACGCCACCGGCGATCCCGGCAAAAGCTATCCCGTGCGCGACACGTTCTACCGTCGTTTCGCCTACGAACTGACGGATTTGGTGTACGACGCCGAACCGTTGCGACGTGAGCCGCTGCCCGACTCGATCGCGCTCGCGCCGAACCCGCTGACGGAACCAGATTTGACGAAAGCGCAATCGCACGAGATTCGATTCCAGGGCGGCGCCATGGGCCAGATGCGTCATGCGCAACTCAACGGCCGCCGGGTCGATATCCGCGAGATGGTGCGCGCGGGCAAGGCCTGGGCGGTGAACGGGGTCGTCGCCGACGGCCACGTGCTCGACCCGATTCTCACGCTGCAACGCGGTCGGTCGTACCGGCTGACGCTGTTGAACGACACCGCTTGGCCGCACCCGATCCATTTGCATGGCCACAGTTTCCGGGTTATTCGCCGCAATGGCCGGCCGACGGCGCATAGCGAATGGCAGGACACCGTCTTGATTCCCGCGCGCGAGTCGGCCGACGTCGCCTTCGTGGCCGACAATCCCGGGGATTGGATGTTCCATTGCCACATCCTCGAACACCAAGAAGCCGGGATGACGGCCGTGATTCGCGTTGCCTAAACTGGACCAAACCGACCGAGGCGGGTCGAATCGCGAAAGTTCGTCCGCCCGCAATCGTTGAGTCAGTGATGCGTAAAGTAAATGTCAGGCATACTTTCCTAATTTTGGCGTCGGTCTTTTTTCTTTTGGTGACGACGGGAACGCCGGCCGACTCAAAGATCGCGGATTCGGTGCGCACGGTGGGAAAGTTTTCGATGCACAGCGCGCCGCAACCGATCGCGCCGCTTGTGTTTGCCGACGGCGACGGCCGCACGGTGCGGTTAAGCGATTTTCGCGGCAAGCTCGTCGTGCTGAACTTGTGGGCGACATGGTGCGGACCATGCCGCAAGGAAATGCCGACGCTCGATCGCCTGCAGGCGCAACTCGGCGGCCGCGATTTTGAAGTGGTCGCTCTATCGGTCGATTTCACCGGCGCGCAAACCGTGCGCAACTTCTATCGCGACTTCGGCATCAAGCACCTGCGCCTGTTCATCGACCCGTCGTCGCACGTACTGGACCAACTCAAGGTGCCGGGTCTGCCCGCAACGCTGCTCGTCGACCGCAGCGGTCGCGAGCTGGGCCGTCTCGTCGGCGCCGCCGAATGGGACAGTCCGGAGATGCTGCGTCTGTTCCGCGGACTGATTGGAAACGGTCGCACGGATCGTTCGGTGGAGGCCGCCGCATCCACGCGGACGGCGCGAGCCGACTAGCCGCGGCGCTACGCAACCACGCAACCGGCTGCGGCACTCGGTTTTTTCTTCGCGACCTCCACACGCATTTCCGGCGGTAGCTCGACACCGTTTCGATACGCCGTCATCTCGGCCAAAATCGAGATCGCGATTTCCGGCGGCGTGCGGCTGCCGATGTACAATCCGATCGGCCCGTGCAGCTTGGCAATCTGCTCGGGCGCGAGTTCAAAGTCCGCCAGACGTTTGCGGCGCTTGTCGTTGTTCGCGCGCGAACCGATCGCGCCGACGTAGAAAGCATCCGACTTCAGCGCTTCCAGCAACGCCATATCGTCGAGCTTCGGATCGTGCGTGAGCGCGATCACGGCGGTGTGCGCGTCGGGTTTCATGCGTGCAACCAGGTCGTCGGGCATGTCGCGGGTCAGCGTGACGTTCGGAAGATCCCACAAGTCCATGTATTCGCCGCGCGGATCGCATACCATTATCTGATAATCCAGTCCCAGCGCGATCTGCGCGATGAAGCGCGACAGTTGGCCGGCGCCGATGATGATCAAGCGGTAGTGCGGACCGTGCACCGTGGTGAGCGTCTTACCGTCGAACTGGAGCGTCTCCTCGACTCTTGCCGGGCGCAGTCTGCTCGCCCCCGTCGCGATATCCAGTTCACGCGCGATCAGCGCGCGCGCCTCGACCTTTTCCAACAGCGCCCGCATCGACGCCGCGTCGGCGATCGGTTCCAACACGACCTGAATGGTCCCGCCGCATGGCAGACCGAACTTGTGCGCTTCCTCGGCGCTGACGCCGTAAGTCATTACTTCGGGCTTGGTGCCGGTCAGCGTATGCGTGCGCGCCTTCTCGATGAGATCGTCCTCGATGCATCCGCCGGACACCGAGCCGCAGACGTGCCCGTCATCGCGCAGCGCCAGCATGGCGCCGGCCGGGCGCGGGCTCGAGCCCCAGGTCTTGGTGACGGTAACCAGCGTGACCGTGTGCCCGCCTTCGAGCCACTTAACGCTGTTCTTCAGAACTTCGACGTCGACGCTATCCACGCTGACCTCCAGGCGCCGCCCGCGCCGTTGGAAACGGGGGCGACCCTAACGAAATAAAAAATACAATAGCACGACCAGCACGATCCCGACGGCAACCCAGAACCAAACGTTGGTTTTCCCCGTGGGACGAGGGGCTTGCGGGACCGGTTTCGGCGTCCCGCCTAAACCTGCGACCAGCGCGCCGAAGAAATCGTTCGCCGTCTTTTTCGCTGCGCCGTCGATCAGCCGGGAACCGATTTGCGCAAGCTTGCCGCCCACCTGGGCATGAACGGTATAGGAAATTTTCGTACCGTTCGGATCGGGCGAAAGCGTCACGGTCGCGCTTCCCTTGGCAAAGCCGGCCGATCCGCCCTGCCCCTCGAAGACCAGACGATACGACCGCGGCGGATCGACGTCTTCGAGCTTCATTCTACCCTTGAACTTGGCGTTCACCGGGCCGACATTGGCCGTCATGGCGAGCGCGTATTCGTTCTCCGAAACCCGCTCGAAACTTTCGCAGCCTGGAATGCATTCCTTCAGAACCGCCGGATCGTTCAGCGCCTTCCACGTCTCCTCCGCCGAGGCCGGCACCAGTTGCGCGTTCGACATTTCCACCGTGAGGATTCCGAGTGGAAATTATGCCGCCGCCGCGCGCCGATCGCCCGACGGCGCATCGCGACGCATCGAGCGCAGCGCCGTACCGAGCTGCGACAGGCTCGCCAGATTATGCACCGGTAGGAACGCGTCCACGTACGGCAGCATGGCGCGAACTCCCGCCGGCTTCGCCTCGAACTTGTCATACCGCAACAGCGGATTCAGCCAGATCACTTCACGCGCCGACTTGCTGAGTCGCTCCATTTCTTGACGCAGGCCCTCGCCGGCGTCGCTGTCGAGGCCGTCGCTGATCAACAACACCACGGCGCCCTGACCGAGCAGCCGCCGCGCCCAACGTCGATTGAATTCCTTCAGGCAGGCGCCGATGCGTGTCCCGCCGGACCAATCCGCCACCGCCGCGGATACCCCGTTCAAGGCCACATCGACGTCCCGGTGACGCAAGTGGCGCGTGATATTCGTCAGCCGGGTGCCGAACAGGAACGTGTGCACCCGATCGCGATCGTTTGTCACCGCGTGCACGAAATGCAACAGCATGCGCGTGTAGTTTTCCATGGATCCCGAGATGTCGCACAACACCACCAGGGTCGGGTGGCGCCAATCGGGCGAGCGCCGACGCAGCTGGATGACGCCGCCCGCCTGCTTCACCATCTGCTTCATGGTTGCGCGCAAATCGATCCGCCGTCCCCGACTTCGCGCGCGCAGCCGCCGCGCCGGCAGCATGGGCAGCGGCAGACGCAGTCGCTGCAGCATTTGCCTCGCTTCTTCCAGCTCCTCGGCGGTCATGCTCGCGAAGTCCTTGTGCTGCAAGACCTCGCGCGTCGACACGGTGAAGCGCGCGTCCGCCTGCACTTCCGGCGGAAGTTGGTCGACCTGTCGCGGGACGATCGATGCCTGCGGCAACAGCGCGCGCGCGACGCGCTCCGAGAGTTTCGGGCGATCCCGCTCGATCCGCTTCAGCCCGCCCATGAGTTGCAGCAGCTCCTGCAGCATGCGCTCGACGCGGTACGGATCGCGCCAAAAGACCTGAAATGCCTGATCGAAAATTTCTTGATGCTCGCGACGATTCACCAAGACCGCTTCGAGCGCGTATTTGAAATCGTCGCGCCGCTCGATACCTACGACACGTACGGCGTTGATGGCATCGATCACCTTCGCCGGCCCGATCGGCAATCCGGCGCGGCGCAGCACGCGCGCGAAGTGCACGATGTTATTCGCCAGCTTTCCGTTTTGAGTATTCATATGATTTCTGGAACCGCAGATGAACGCAGATAAAAAAACTTTCTCCTGGCCGTTTTGCCTTCTCTATCTGCGTTTATCTGCGTTTATCTGCGGTTTCAAAAAACTATCAGCTACACGCGGCCTGCTTCGGTGCGTACTTCATCGACGATGCGCGCCACGCTCGCCGGATCCATCTTCGATATGTCGTCTTGATACTTCAACACGACGCCCAACGTCGCGCTCACCGCTTCCGGGTCGAGGTTGGTCTTATCGAGCGCGGTGAGCGATCGCGTCCAATCGATGGTTTCGGCGACGCCGGGAAGTTTGTATAAATCCATGGCACGCAGGCGCGCGATGAAGGCCACCACTTCACGGCTGAGCTGTTCGACCGCTTCGGGGACTTTGCGCCGCACGATTTCGAATTCGCGCGCTTTATCCGGGTAGTCGACCCAATGGTACAGGCAGCGGCGCTTCACGGCGTCGTGAATTTCGCGCGTACGATTGGACGTAATGACGACGATCGGCGGTTCCTTCGCCTTGATCGTGCCGATTTCGGGAATGCTCACTTGAAAATCCGACAGCACTTCGAGCAGGTACGCCTCGAACGGCTCGTCAGTGCGGTCGAGTTCATCGATCAGCAGCACCGGCGCGCGACCGCTGTCCGGGCGCAGCGCCTGCAGCAGCGGGCGCTTGATCAAAAAGCGCTCGGAGAAAATATCGGCGCTAAGCTTGTTTTTGCTGGTTTGCCCCGCCGCTTCGGCCAGACGGATTTCGATCATCTGTCGCGGATAGTTCCACTCGTACACGGCGGCGGCGACGTCGAGACCTTCGTAGCATTGCAGTCGAACGAGTTCGCGCCCGAGGCCGGCGGCCAGCACTTTCGCGATTTCGGTCTTGCCGACGCCGGCTTCGCCCTCCAGGAAAAGCGGGCGACCCATGCGCAGGCCGAGAAATACCGTGGTGGCCAAGCGCCGCTCGGCGACGTAGTCGTGCGCCGTCAGCAGCTGCAATACATCCTCAACCGACGCAGGTGTAAGCCCGGAATTGTTCATAAGATTATTGGAACCGCAGATAAACGCAGATGAACGCAGATATGTAAAAGTCACTCTCGCGGTTATTGCATTCTTTATCCGCGATTATCTGCGCTCATCTGCGGTTGCAAAATAATTACCAATACTATTTTGCCGCCTGCGCTACCGCTCGCGCCGCCAACACCCCGATCAGGTGCGCCCGGTATTCGGCGCTCGCGTGCAGATCGGTGTTGAGCTTGCCGGCATCGATCTTGACGCCTTTTACCGCGTCCGGCACGAAGTTCTTCGTCAGCGCTTGTTCCATCGCGCTCACGCGAAACACGCCTGCGGCCGCGCCGGTGACGGCGACGCGCACGCCGCCGTCGCTTTGGCTGACAAATACGCCAACCAGCGCGAAACGCGACGCGGGGTTGTGGAACTTGATGTACCCGGCGCGCTTCGGAATTGGGAAGCTCACGGCGGTGATGATTTCGTCGGGTTGCAACGCGGTTTCGTACATGCCCTTGAAGAAATCGTCGGCCGCGATCTTGCGCTTGTTCGTTTGAATCGTGGCTCCGAGACCGAGGACACCGGCGGGATAGTCCGCCGCCGGATCGTTGTTCGCGATCGAGCCGCCGATGGTCCCCATGTTGCGCACCTGGCGATCGCCTATCCCTTCGGCGAGCGCCGCCAACGCCGCGATATTTTTCTTAACGTCGGCCGACGCCGCGACCTCCGAATGCCGCGTCGTGGCGCCGATCACGATGTTGTTGCCGTCTTTCTTGATGCCGCGAAGTTCGGCGACGTCCCCGAGGTCGATGACCGTGCCGGGCGACGCCAGCCGTAATTTCATGGCGCCCACAAGACTTTGGCCGCCGGCCATCACCTTGCCCCGCGATTTCGCGAGCAGCGCCGCCGCGTCACTGACGCTCTTGGGACGATGGTATTCGAATGCGTACATGTGTCCTCCTCAAACAAAGACAACTTTTTTCCGCAGATAAACGCGGATGGTAAATAAGATGAACGCAGATAGCGCATTCTCAATAATCGGTTTTGAATCCGCTTTCATCGTTCCTACTTAATCCGCGTGCATCTGCGGATGCATTGATTTTCGATTACAAAGTTCCTTACGCTTCGCTCGCCTGCTGGATCGCGCGCCACACGCGTTCGGGCGTGGCGGGCATGTCGATGGTCTTGACGCCAAGCGGTATCAGCGCATCGGTAACGGCGTTGATGACCGCCGCCGGCGCACCGATGGCGCCGGCTTCGCCGCAACCCTTCACGCCGAGCGGGTTGTGCGTGCACGGCGTCACGCGCGTGCCGACCTTGAAGCTCGGCAGATCGCTCGCACGCGGCATGGTGTAGTCCATGTAGCTGCCGGTGAGCAACTGGCCGGACTCTTTGTCGTACACGCAACTTTCGAGCAGTGCTTGCCCGATGCCCTGCGCCAAACCGCCGTGCACCTGACCTTCGACGATCATCGGATTGATGATGTTGCCGAAGTCATCGACCGCGGTGAAGTTGACGATCTTGACCACGCCCGTGTCCGGATCGACTTCCACTTCGCATATGTGAGCGCCGGCCGGATACGTGAAGTTGGTCGGATCGTAAAATGCGGTTTCGTCCAATCCCGGTTCGAGCTTATCGAGCGGATAGTTGTGGGGAACGTACGCGGCCAACGCCACCTGCCCGAACGCAAGGTTCTTGTCGGTGCCGGCGACGCTGAACTTGCCGTCCTTGAACTCGATATCCGCTTCGGCCGCTTCCAGCAGATGCGCCGCGATCTTCTTGCCCTTCGCTTCGATCTTGTCGAGCGCTTTCATCAAGGCGCTGCCGCCGACGGCGATCGATCGCGAACCGTAGGTGCCCATGCCGAAGGGAATGCGGCCGGTGTCGCCGTGCACGACGTCGACGTTTTCCACCGGTATGCCCAAACGCGCCGAGACCACCTGGGCGAACGTCGTTTCATGGCCCTGGCCGTGGCTGTGCGACCCGGTGAACACCGTTACCGAGCCCGTCGGGTTGACGCGAACCTCGCCGGTTTCGAACAGTCCGGCGCGCGCACCGAGCGCCCCCGCGACGTTCGAGGGCGCGAGACCGCAGGCCTCGATGTACGTCGCGAATCCGAGCCCGCGGCGCATTCCGCGTTTTTCCGCTTCCGCGCGGCGCTTCGGAAAACCGGCGACATCCGCCAGTTCCAAGGCGCCGTCGAGCGTGGCGTGGTAGTTGCCGGTGTCGTAGGCAAGCGCCACCGGCGTCTGATAGGGAAACGTCGTGATGAAGTTGCGACGGCGGATTTCCGCCTGATCGATCTTTAGCTCGCGCGCGCACTCGGTCACCAGCCGCTCGACCACGAACGTCGCCTCGGGCCGCCCGGCCCCGCGGTAGGCGTCGACCGGCGCCGTGTTGGTAAACGCCGAGTCAACCTCGACGTAGATCGCGGGCGCCGTGTACTGTCCGGCCATGAGCGTGCCGTAGAGGTAGGTCGGCACCGACGACCCGAAGGTCGACAGATAGGCGCCGAGGTTCGCGGTCGTTTTTACGCGCATGCCGAGAAACTTGCCGTTCGGGTCGAGCGCCATCTCGGCATGGGTGTGATGATCGCGTCCGTGCGCGTCGCTCAGGAACGACTCGGAGCGCTCCGCCGTCCACTTGATCGGGCGATTGACTTGCCGCGACGCCCAGGTGATCACCGTTTCCTCGGCGTACAGGAAGATCTTCGAGCCGAATCCGCCGCCGACGTCCGGCGCGATCACGCGTACTTTATGCTCCGGTAAACCGAGTACGAACGCGGTCATCAACAACCGTTCGACGTGCGGATTCTGGTTCGCCACGTAAAGGATGTACGAATCGTCCGCCCGGTTGTAGCTCGCCAGCGCCGCGCGCGGTTCGATGGCGTTCGGGATGAGCCGGTTGTTCGTGAGGTCGATCTTGGTCACGTGATGCGCTTTCGCGAAAGCGGCGTCCGTCGCCGCTTTGTCGCCGAGCGACCAGAGGTAGCAGCGATTATCCGGCGCCGCCTCGTGCACGACCGGCGCGCCTTTCTTGAGAGCGTCGACCGCGTCAATCACCGCCGGCAGCGTTTCGTAGTCCACCTCGATCTTCTCGGCGGCGTCTTTTGCCTGCGTGTAGGTTTCGGCGATGACGACGGCGACCTGATCGCCGACGTAGCGAACCTTGCCTTGGGCGAGCGCCGGGTGCGGCGGCTCCTTCATCGGTTGGCCGTTCACGTCGGTAATTAACCAGCCGCACGGCAGTCCGTTTACGTTGGCCGCGGCCAGATCGCTACCGGTGAAGATTCCGACGACGCCGGGCGCTTTGGCCGCGGCGGTCTTTTCGATCTTCCTGATCTTGGCGTGCGCATGAGGCGAGCGCAGGAAATAGGCGTAAGTTTGATTCGGGACACGGACGTCGTCGGTAAATTGCCCGGCGCCCGTGAGGAAACGGACGTCTTCCTTGCGGCGGATTGCCGCACCGATAGCCGATGTCTCTACTTTTTCGGGTGCGTTCATCTCAGGCCCCCTTCATGTTGGCGGCGCCCATTTGCACCGCCTTGACGATGTTGTGGTAGCCGGTGCAGCGACAAAAGTTGCCGTCCAGTCCGGCGCGAATCGATTCCTCGGTGAGCGACTTGCCGTTGCGCTTCACCAGATCGATGGCGCTCATCACCATGCCCGGCGTACAAAAGCCGCACTGCAGTCCGTGACATTCTTTGAACGCCGCTTGCATCGGATGCATCTCGCCGTTCGGAGCCGCGATGCCTTCGATGGTCGTGATTTCCGCGCCGGCGCATTGCGCCGCGAGCGTCATGCACGACTTCACGGCGTTGCCGTTCACGAACACCGTGCACGCGCCGCACTGTCCCGTGTCGCAACCGACATGGGTACCGGTAAGGCCGAGATGATCGCGGATGAATTGCACCAGCAGCGTGCGTGGATCGATCTGCGCGCTGATGGATTTTCCGTTGACAGCGAGGGACAGACTTGTAGTCATTGTAGTGGCTCCTCCTGCGGTCCGAGTTTGCGAGCGAAGCGCGAGTGCGCGGGATAAACGCGTGTTATTACGATTCGAGTGACTCGCGGTCCGGCCCGGGTAATGTACCCCAAACAACAAGCCGCGTCCGCATCGGATGCGGGCCGCGCCGAAACCAAAAACAATGCCGCCGAGCGACTTCCGGAACGAACGCTTGTTGGAGAATTGGGGAGAAGCGGACGAATCGGCCTTGTCGCGGACCCCAAACCGCCAGCCAAAAAGACCGCGCCAAGGTGCGTGGATAGGGAGCAAAGGCTCTATCTCTACACATTGATCACGCCTATTGTGCCTTTCCCTCCGACCTGTGGATAAATGGCACGTCGTTCCCGTTCAGGTCATCGGCCGGCCGGCTGGCGCCCACCCGATCGAAAAATGCGCCATCTACCCCGGCTTATGCTTGAACCAGCAGCGGTAGCAATTCGTTCAAAGACTTAATCTCCATA
>DASWLD010000061.1:0-4715 GCA_036396275.1 Burkholderiales bacterium | reverse complement strand
GCGGCGACGCGCCGATTCTGACGCTGGTCGCGGACGCGAGTCTCCCGGAAAACTTGCTGCTCGCCGGCCTGCGCCACCGGCGCTGCGCCGGCGTCATCGCGTTGTGCGACTCGGATAATACCAACCTGCAGATCGCGATCGCGGCGAAGCTGCTCAAACCGCGCGCATTCGTGATCTGTCGCGCGCAATCGCACGACACCCAGGCAAACATGGAATCGTTCAATACCGATTTGGTGATCAACCCGTTCGATTCGTTCGCCGAGCGCCTGGCGATGGCGCTGCACTCGCCGGACGTGCATCAGCTGCATCAGTGGCTGACGTCGATGCCAGGCACGTCGCTGTCGCGTCGCATCGACCCGCCGCACGGCACCTGGGTGGTGTGCGGGTACGGCCGCTTCGGCAAGGCGCTCTCGCACTATCTGCACCAAGAAGGCATCAAGACTGTCATCGTCGAAGCGGCGCCCGAACAGGTCCAGGCGCCGAAGGATT
Organism: Burkholderiales bacterium; assembly: GCA_036396275.1. Classification (GTDB taxonomy): domain Bacteria; phylum Pseudomonadota; class Gammaproteobacteria; order Acidiferrobacterales; family Sulfurifustaceae; genus JACQFZ01. Next base: position 4,226 of record DASWLD010000061.1, on the reverse strand, counting down.
GCATCGTCGGGCGCGGCACCGAAGCCGCAACGCTGCACCAAGCCGGTATCGAGCACGCCGTCGGCATCGTTGCCGGCACGGACGACGATGCCAACAATCTTTCCGTCATCGTCACCGCGCGAACCATGAACCCGCGGCTGTTCACCGTCGCGCGCCAAAATAGACGCGAGAACGATCTTATTTTTCAGGCGGTCCACGCCGATCTGGTCATGCAGCGCTCGCGCGCGATCGCCCGGCGCATCGTCGCCGCCGTCAGCACGCCGCTGCTCGCCGAATTCCTGAGCTACGCGCGCAGCCAGAACAACGAGTGGGCGCGCGCGCTGCTGGCGCGGGTGCAACCAACCATCCACGGGCGGGTGCCCGAGGTATGGACCATCGATATAAGCGATACGGGCGCGCCGGCGATGCACGGCGCGCTGTCGGACGGCGTGCCGATGTCGATCGCCGATCTGCTTCGCGATCCGCGCGATCGCGATATGCGCCTGGCGATGGTGCCGCTACAGCTGCAACGCGGCGAGAAAAGCACCGTATTGCCCGGCGACGACATGGCGCTCGCGCCCGGCGACCGGCTGTTGCTGTGCGGCAGCACCGCGGCCGCGCGCACGCTGAACTGGACGCTGTTCAATACGCAGGTGTTGCACTACCTGCGACACGGCACCGTCGGTTCCGGCGGGATGGTTTGGCGATGGTGGCGACGCGCGCATTGATGAATGAGCGAAATAGATCGGCGTATTAATTCCGTTCGTCCTGAGCTTGTCGAAGAACGATTCGTGCACTTCTCACCGCAAAGGCGCAAAGAGCGCAAAGGGTTTTCTTTATTGCGGCCCAGGGTGCGGCAAAATTCGTCGCACCCGTTCGACGGCACGAACGCACGTTGCGCCGCTCCTGCGCGTCCCACGCCCGCGGCATTCGTACGTCCCTGTACAGCAAGTGCGTTCGTGACTACTCCGCCTCACCCTTTGAGTCTTTGCGGTGAATGTTCACTTATTCAGAGGTTCCCTAACGGAGGTCGCGGACTTGATCCACCGCAAGCATCGCGCGTCGACACGCCGCCGAGCTGCCGCGTCCCCACGGATTTCCCCGCGGCGTGCGGTGTTGCGACGTAGCCGCCGTTTTCGATAAGCTCAGCAAATGAAAATCATCCGCCGCTTCTTGTTCATTGTACTGGTCGCCGCTGTCCTGGCGGTCGTGTTATACGGCTGCGCTACCGTCCCCGAAACCGGCCGCTCGCAATTGATACTGGTCGATGCCGGGCAGGTGGCGCAGATGAGCCTCGCCGAGTTCGAGAAGATCAAGCAGTCGACGCCGATTTCGAGGAATGCCGAGGATAATGCGCAGGTAAAGCGCGTCGGGCTGCGCATCGCCGCGGTCGCGCCGGTGCCGAACGCCAAATGGGAGTTCGTCGTCTTCGATAAGCCCGATGTGTTGAACGCCTTCGCCCTGCCGGGCGGCAAGGTCGGCGTGTATAGCGGGCTCTTCAAGATCACCAAAGACGATGCCGGACTCGCGACCGTGCTCGCGCACGAAGTCGGGCACGTCGTCGCGCGCCACGGCGCCGAGCGCGTGTCGGAAGGGCTGTTGGTGCAGCTCGGCGGTGCGGTACTGGCGGAAGCGACGAAGACCCAACCCGGCGCCACGCAGCAAATCGTCCAGGCGGCCTACGGCATCGGTAGCGGTATCGGCCTGGTGCTTCCGCATTCGCGCCTGCAAGAATCGGAAGCCGACCATCTCGGCCTCATCTACATGGCGCGCGCCGGCTACGACCCGCAGGAAGCCGTCGAATTCTGGAAGCGATTCAGCGCTTACAACAAGCAGCATGGTGGCGGGCAGCCGCTCGAGTTCCTGAGCACGCACCCGCTCGACGAGCGGCGTATCGCACAGATTCAGAGCTTGTTACCGCAAGTGCTCCCTGAGTACCAAAAAGCAAAACGTTAGTCGGTCTTGCGCTTGCCCTTGATGTAGCGGCTCGCGCGAAACAAACCGGCGACCGTCTTACCGTCGTTGATATCACCGGCACCGGCGCGCTCGATCGCCTTCGCCAGCGCAACCCAGTGGACTTCGATCAACTCGTGCTCCTCGTGCGCCAATTTTGTCTTTGACAAATCGCGCGCCAGGTAGAGATGTACGGTTTCGGTAAAAACACCCGGTGAACTCACGACACCGCCGAGCGGAATCCAGGTGTCGGCACGAATCCCGGCTTCCTCGGCGAGTTCGCGCTGCGCCGTCGCGAGCGGCGGCTCGCCCGGATCGAGTTTGCCGGCGGGCAGCTCCCACATCCACTCGTGGAACACCGGCCGGTATTGACGCAACAAACAAACGCGCTGCTTGTTGTCGAGCGCGACCACCGCGGCGCCGCCGGGATGATGCACGGTTTCGATTTGCGCCCGTTTGCGATTCGGAAACGTCGCCCGCCCTACCGACACCGAAACTATCCGGCCCTCATAAACAAGTTTTTGATTATTCACCCCGATCCTCCTTGGCAATCCACGGCCATTGTAACGGCAAAGCCCGGCCTGGTTCGGCCGTGATATCCTAACCGGCGATGCCCGCTCTAATGAACCGCGCAAGCGAACCCACTCTGCTGCACATGGATGTGCGAATGTCGCGAGCGCAGGACGCGCAGGAGCGACCCCCTCTCCCAATCGAAGAGATGCGCGCGCGAGCGCGCGACGGCTCGCCCCCTTCTCCCTCCGGGAGAAGGGATGGGGAGGAGGGACGAAGCGACGTTCGCTTCGCGGGAGAGGGTAAGGGGTGAGGGAAAGACCGCATGGCTCAGGGAAACAATTCGTGACTGTGGCAATGTCATGCGGTCTCGACCGCTTCCACCCCGCCGTTCGTGCCTGGTTCGAAAAGACCTTCGCGCAGGCGACCGCGCCGCAAGCGCTGGCCTGGCCCGCCATCGCCGGCGGCCGGCACACCTTGATCGCGGCCCCGACGGGTTCGGGCAAGACGCTCGCCGCGTTTCTGGCGGCGATCGACGCGCTGATTCGCGAGGGACTGGAACGCGGCCTGACCGACGAGATTCACGTCGTTTACGTTTCGCCGCTCAAGGCGCTGTCGAACGATATCGAACGCAACTTGCAGCAGCCGCTCGCCGGCATTCGCGATGAACTTCTCACGCTCGGAATGTCGGACGTCGACATTCGTGTGCAAGTACGCACCGGCGACACGAGCCAAGCCGACCGCGCGGCCATGCGCAAGACCCCGCCGCACATCCTGGTGACGACGCCGGAGTCGCTCTATCTGCTGCTCACCAGCGCGTCCGGACGCGCGATGCTCGCGACCACGCGCAGCGTCATCGTCGACGAGATCCACGCCATCGCCGGCACCAAGCGCGGCGCGCACCTCGCGCTTTCGCTGGAACGGCTGTGCGCCAATCGACATGAAGATTCACACCGACTCCCCCTCTCCCCTGGAGGGAGAGGGCAAGGGGAGAGGGGGACCGTTTCGACCCCGACATCCCCAGCCCCGCTTCGCATCACCCGCATCGGACTCTCCGCGACCCAGAAGCCGATCGAAGACGTCGCGCGCTTTCTCGTCGGGGCCGACGTCGACGCGACCGGCCAACCCGATTGCACGATTGTCGACACCGGTCACGTGCGCGAACGCGATCTCGCCATCGCGCTGCCGAACTCGCCCCTGCAAGCGGTGATGGCGAACGAAGTGTGGGAAGAAATCTACGATCGGCTGACGCATCTCGTGCAATCGCATCGCACGACGCTCATTTTCGTGAACACGCGCCGCCTCGCCGAACGCGTAGCGCGCCATCTGAGCGAACGGCTCGGGAACGAGCATGTGACGTCGCACCACGGCAGCATGGCCAAGGAAAGCCGCTTCGACGCGGAACAACGCTTGAAGCACGGTCAACTGCGCGCGCTGGTGGCGACCGCATCGCTGGAGCTCGGCATCGATATCGGCGACGTCGATCTCGTCTGCCAGATCGGTTCGCCGCGCGCGATCAGCACGTTCCTGCAGCGTGTCGGCCGTTCCGGCCACTCGGTTACCGGCACGCCGAAGGGCCGTTTGTTCCCGCTCACGACCGACGAGCTGATCGAGTCCACCGCCCTGCTCGACGCCATTGCCCGCGGCGAACTCGACCGGCTTCGCATTCCGCCGAAACCGCTCGACGTTCTGGCGCAGCAAATCGTCGCGGAAGTCGCGTCGCAAGACTGGAGCGAAGAAACGCTGTATGAGTGTTTTCGCCGCGCCTATCCGTATCGTGGATT
>DASWLD010000060.1:0-8778 GCA_036396275.1 Burkholderiales bacterium | reverse complement strand
CTCAAGGGCGAGGAAGCGTGTAAGGCCATGCAGGTCGCGTCGACTAATCTGTGGGTAATGCTGCACCGTGCACGATTGCGGTTGCGGCAGTGCCTGGAAAACAACTGGTTCGGCCGCGAACCGAAGGGGTGACCGTGCCATGTTGAGTTGTAAGGAAGTAACCGAGCTGGTGTCGCAGTCGATCGAGCGTCGTTTGTCGCTGCGTGAGATGTTGCGGTTGCGCATGCACTTATTCGTATGCACCGCCTGTTCACGATTCACGCGACAGATGAAATTCTTGCACGCGGCGGCGCGCGCCTACGCGCGGCGGGGAATTTCCGCGGCGCGGCAGTGGGTGCTGTCGACTGCCGCCCGCGAACGGATTCGCGTGGTGATACGGCGTGAACGCTGAATCGCGATGGTGTCGTCAGTGCGGTACGTTGAAATCGGCGGGCGCGGGAACCGCGAAGCGATAGATCGGTCTCTAGGCACCGGTTGTCACTATTCGTAAAACCATTCACCAGGAGAAAGTACAATGCGGAAGTCTGATGTAATCCTTGCCACCGCGGTTGCGGGACTGTTGAGTGCCACCATTTCGTTGAGCAGCGTGGCGGCCGAAAAACCCAAGCCCGAAAAGTGCTACGGCATTTCGAAGGCCGGCCAAAACGACTGCCAAACGGCGAACAGCGCGTGCGCGGGAACTTCCAAGGCCGACAGCCAGAAGGACGCCTGGCTCTACGTACCGAAGGGCACTTGCGAAAAGATCGTCGGCGGATCGCTGAAGGCCGGAAAAGCCTGACCCATCGATCGTGACGAGCGATCGAAATACCGAAGCAAGACGTAACTCGATCCCGGCCGCGGCCGGGATCGGTTTACGCGCCGCACACTATCGCGAGGTTCTGGAAACCCAACCACCGGTCGCCTGGTGGGAAGTTCACAGCGAAAACTATTTCGGCGACGGCGGCGCGCCGCATCACTACCTCGAACGTATTCGCACGCACTACCCGTTGAGCCTGCACGGCGTCGGCCTGTCGCTCGGTTCGGCCGACCCGCTCAATCGCGATCACCTCGACAAACTGAAGCGCCTGATCGCGCGCTACCGACCGGCGCTGGTATCGGATCATCTCTCCTGGAGTTCCGTCGACCGCTGCTATTTGAACGACCTGCTGCCGCTGCCCTACACCGAAGAGGCGCTCGCGCACGTCGCGCGCCGCATCGACGAGGCGCAAGACTATCTTGGCCGTCAGCTGCTGATCGAGAATCCATCGACGTACTTGCAGTTCGTCGAATCCACGATCCCCGAGGTCGAGTTTCTGAGTGCGCTGATCGAACGCTCGGGTTGCGCGCTGCTGCTCGACGTCAACAACGTCTACGTCAGCGCCCGCAATCACGACTTCGATCCGACGCGGTATATCCGCGCGGTTCCGCCGGACGCGGTCCGGGAAATCCATCTGGCCGGCCACACCGTGAAACGCTACCCGGACGGCGAGATACTGATCGACACGCACGACGACGTGGTGTGCGACGCGGTCTGGCGGCTGTACCAAGAAACCATTCGCGCCATCGGCCCGCGCCCGACATTGATCGAGTGGGACACGAACCTGCCGCCTTTGGCCGTGTTGTTCGACGAAGCGAATATCGCGGACCGTTTACTGGATGAAATCCGTGGCTCAGCGGCCGCCTAAATCGAGCCTTACCGGTCGCATCAGCGACCCATATCCCCCTCTCCCTCCGGGAGAGGGGCGGGGTGAGGGAGCGCACGTCGAACCTCGGCAACCCTCACCCTCATTCCCTCTCCCGAAGGGAGAGGGAAGCGAGCCGAGCGTGCTTCGCGCGATCCCGTATGATCGGCTGCGTGAAACACAACGCGGCTTTTCGAGCGCTATCCTGACCGACGACAGTGCGCCGATCCGCGCGCGCATCTGCGCCGGTCGCTTCGGCGCCGAGCGCCACTTACAGATTTATCGCAACAACGTCCACACGAGTTTGACCGACGCGCTCGAAGCCGTCTATCCGGTGATCGCGCGACTCGTCGGCGAAGACTGCTTTTGCGGCTGCGGCTATCACTATCTGCGCCACGCGCCGCCCACGAGCGGCAACCTGCACGACTTCGGCGAGCACTTTGCGGAATTTCTGTCGTCGTTCGAACCGGTGCGCACGCTCGCCTATCTTCCCGATGTCGCGCGCCTGGAGTGGGCCTGGCATCGCGCGTTTCACGCCGCCGACGCCGCGCCGCTTGCGCGCGACGCGTTGGCGCAAGTGGCGCCGGAAGACTACAACGCGCTGCGCTTTGCGCTGCATCCGTCGGCGCAGCTCCCGGCGTCGGACTATCCGGTGCTGCGCATCTGGCAAACCAATCAGCCGAACGCGGACACCGGAGACGACGCGGTCGACCTGAGCGAAGGCGGCGTGCGCATGCTGGTCGTGCGCCGCGAAATCGACGTCGAGATCGAACCGATCGGTCGCGGCGAATACGCGCTCCTGTGCGCGTTCGCGCGGGCCCTGCCGTTCGCCGACGCCGCCGACGCCGCCATTGCGTCGGAACCCGCGTTCGACCTTGCCGCGAGTCTACGGCGCCGAGTACAAGACCAAACCATCGTCGGGTTCAATTCCAACTGACAATCGACCGAGGCCACCATGAACGCCATTCAATGCACCGCCAAGTACGCGCGCCCCGCGATACGCGGGCTCGATTTCCTGAGCCCGTTGCTCGATCTCGGCATCCGCCTGTGGGTGGCGAACGTGTTCTGGAAATCGGGGCTGACCAAGATCGCGAGCTGGGACAACACGGTGCTGCTGTTCGAGAACGAGTATCAGGTGCCGCTGCTCTCGCCCGAGGTCGCGGCGGCGCTCGGTACGTTCACGGAGTTGGTGTTTCCGGTGCTGCTGGTGCTCGGCTTGGGCGGCCGCTTCGCCGCGTTCGTGCTATTCGTCTTCAACTACATCGCGGTGATTTCCTACCCCGATCTGAACCCGGCCGGCCTGAAGGATCACCTGTACTGGGGCATCTTGTTGCTGGTGCCGCTATTTCATGGCCCCGGAAAGATCTCGGTCGATCACTTCATCAAGCGCAAGTTCTGGGGAGCGTAAAGGTTTGATCGATTCCAAAAATACGAATGTTCGCCGCGGAGATGGTCGCTCCCGCATGCAGCCCAGAGTGCAACAAAACGCATTGCACCCGTTCGCCGGCGCGAACCCACGTTAAGGAAGGTCTGATCAATTCCAGAAAATATGAATGCTTGACGCAGAGGCGCAAAGGCGCAAAGAATGACACGGGTAAACTGGACCCTCCTCTTCGCGTCTTTGCGTCTTTGCGACAGAAAGTCATATAAATCAGAGTTTCCTTAAATGGGTTCGCGACTACTACGGCTCACCCCTGCGGCTGCGACATTCGTGCGTCCTGCACAGCACAAAGGCGCAGAGAATGGCATGAATGAATTCAATCCTCTTCTTTGCGTCTTCGCGTCTTTGCGGCAGAAAGTCGTATTAATCAGAGTTTCCTAAGTAGGTTCTTCGAATTTTCACAACGCCACGTCGCGAAATTCCGCCTGGTCCGGCCGGCCGGGGGCGAAGCGCAGGCGCGGCTTGACGCCGAAACGCCCGGGTGCCGGCAACGCGAGCAACGCGCTCGAGACGGTGCCGAAACCAAAATCGGTGACGACGTTCATCGCGCCTTCGCGCTCGGCGTCCGCGTCGGCGTCGCGGCTCGCGAGCAGCTGCTCCCATGCCGACCATTCGTCGCGTTCGGGATCCGGGACCGCCGCGGCGCGCACTTGCGGCAGATAGCGCCGGATTCGCGCGGAGACCTCGTCGTTCAGATCGTGGGCCGTGAGCATCGACACGCCCGGCGCAAGCGGCGTCACCTCGATACGCCCGTGCTCGCGCGCTTCGTTGTGGCGCAGCCAATAAACACCGCGACCGTCGGCGATAACGAGATTGAAGGCGCGATAGGCGGCCGGATCGATATGCAAGAGCGCCTCGGCGGCGGTTTGCGCATCCGCATGGTCGAGCGCTTCCAGCACCAGTTCGCCGCGGCTGCGCTTGCCCGCGGCCGGCCCCAAGGTTCCGATGCGATTCATGATGCCGGCGGCGACGCCGTCGTCGTTCACCCCGAACCAACTTCCGCCGCCAAGCTCATCGAGCCCCGCGACCACGTTAGATCGGTCCGGCCAATGCCGGCCCGGCGGCTGCCACGGACGATCGAGCATTTCGTCGCGATTCGCCGCGATCAAGACCGGCCAATCGTGCGCCGGCCGATACAGCACGATCAAAGTGCACATCGGGGTGCCGCCGCTACATGCCGAGCTGTTCGGCCAGCGCGATCGTCTTTCGCAGCAGGCGGATCGACGCGGCGTCGACCATAACGCCGTCGATGCTCGCGGCACCGCGCCCCGACGCTTCGGCCGCGGCGTAGGCGGCGGCGAGGCGGCGCGCGCGATCGACTTGCTCACGCGTCGGCGCGAACAATTCGTTCACGATGTCGATCTGGCTCGGATGAATCACCCATTTGCCGGCGGCGCCGAGCGCGCGCGCGCGAAAACACTCGCGGCGCAGGCCGTCGGGGTCGGTGAAGGCGGCGAACGGCCCATCGACCATGTCGAGACCGGCGGCGCGCGCGGCGATGATGATCTTGTTGCGCGCGTAGTAAAAGATGTCCCCCGGATACTCGCCGGCATCGCCGATGTCCTTGACGTCCATGCCCTGCGATGCCGCATAGTCCCCGGGGCCGAGAATCAGCGCTTCGAGGCGCGGCGACGCGCGCGCGATCTCCTCGACCTGAATCATCGCCTCGACCTCTTCGATCAACACTTCGAGCCCGATGCGCTTGGCGGTACCGAGCTGGGTTTCGATCTGAGTGAGCAGCGTATCCACCCACCATACGTCCCGCACCGATTTGATCTTCGGCACGACGAGCAAGTCGATATGCGCGTGCGCCGGTTCGACGATTTCGATGATGTCGCGGTAAGCGTAGGCCGTGTCGAGCGGATTGATGCGCACGGCGCGGGTCTTCTTACTCCAATCGAGCGTGGTCAGCGCGTGCACGACCCGGGCGCGGGCCGCGGCTTTTTCCGAGGGCGCCACCGAGTCCTCGAGATCGAGCATGACCACGTCGGCGGCGCTCGCCGCCGCCTTGGCCATCATCTTCTCATTGCTTCCCGGCGTGGAAAGCTCGGTCCGGCGCAGGCGTGTGGGCATGGTTGTCTCCAGGAGTTCCAAGGCATTATCGATGGTGCGAGTATTTGGCGGCAACTCGTTCTCGTGCGTTTGATTTTCCGCGCTGCGGTTGGGTGATCTATTCGCGCGGCCGCGCAATGCAACTCTTCGCACAAACGCCGCTCCAACCCGCTGTTTATCGGCAATGCGACTGCTACACTCGCGAACCGAATCATTTGATCCCGGATCGCCCGTTTCTGGAGGACGGTTTTCCGATGGCTTCAGCAATGCCGGCGTCGACCCCCGCCACCCGCTCGTTTCGGCGCATGCTCGCGCGCCATGGCCTGCCGGAGCTGCGGCGCGCGGCGCTTCGCGAGCTGCAGATCAACGTGGGGCGCTTGTGCAACCAGGCGTGCCAGCATTGTCATGTCGACGCCGGTCCGAAGCGCACCGAGATCATGACCTGGGAAACCATGATCCGGATACTGGCCTGGACCGAACGCTCGCGCATTACTCGCGTCGATATCACCGGTGGCGCGCCCGAATTGAATCCGAATTTTCGCCGCTTCGTCGATGCGTTCCTGGCGCTCCGCGCCGCCGTCACGGCGCGCTGCAATCTCACGGTGCTGCTCGAACCCGGCCTGGAAGACTTGGCGACATGGTACGCCGCGCGCCGCGTGCATCTGGTGGCATCGCTGCCCTGCTACAGCCGCAAGAACGTCGATGCCCAGCGCGGCGACGGTACGTTCGACAAGAGCATCGTCGCGCTTCGCCGATTGAACGATGCCGGTTACGGGCGCGCCCCTGATCTGACGCTCGACTTGGTTTATAACCCCGGCGGCGCATTTCTTCCCGCCGACCAAACCGAGCTCGAAGCCGAATACAAGCGGCGCCTGCACGACGAATGCGGCATCGCTTTTTCGCGGCTGCTCACCCTGGCGAACCTCCCCATCAACCGGTTCGCGCATTTTCTCGAGCGCACCGGCCAGTACGACGATTACGTCCGACTGCTCGAAGAGAATTTCAATCCGGCCACCGTTTCGGAACTGATGTGCCGACATCTTATTAGCGTCGACTGGCTCGGCCGGGTGTACGACTGCGACTTCAACCAGATGCTGGATATTCCGCTCGCCGGCCGCGGCGCGCGTCATCTCTGGGACATCGAGCCGTCGCGCCTCGACGGCGAGCGCGTCGCCACCGGCGAGCACTGCTTCGGCTGTACCGCCGGCGCCGGTAGCGGTTGCGGCGGCGCGCTGACGTAGATGGCGGCGCGCGTGTTGTTGCTGCTCGGCGCCGCAAACGCGGCGCTCGCTGTCGCCGCGGGCGCTTACGGCGCCCATGCGTTGAAAGACCCGACGCACGCCGCCTTGTTTCGCACGGCGGTGCAATACCACATGTTTCACGCCGCCGGGCTCATCGCGCTCGGCATTCTCGCGACGACACGGCCGAATTCCGCATTACTCGTTTGGAGCGGCGCGGTAATGTTCGCCGGCATCGTGCTCTTTTGCGGAAGTCTCTACGTGAGCACGCTTATCCAAGCGCCCGGGTTGCGGGCGGCGGCGCCCTTTGGCGGTACCGCGTTCATCATTTCCTGGATTTTGCTCGCCGTCGCCGTGTGGCGCTGGTAGGAGCGGTCGCGGAACCGAACCGCCCCTTGACGTATATCGACGCGAGGATCGAAATCGCGACGACGCCGGAGTAGTCGTCGGCCGGCGTTCTTGTCTCTGCGGTTCCCGGTTGCACCGGCGGTTACAAGAAACGACGCAGCGACGGGTGTTTTTGCGCCACCAGCCAAAGATCGGTCGCGGTATCGATATCGCGCAACGTCGGCAACAACGTGAAATCGGCGCCGATTTGGCGAGCGCGATCGAGCGTCACGTCGAGCACGCGCGGACCGCCCCAGGGCATGTCCGCAAACAGTTCGCTGCGGACTTCGGTGTCACCGATCAGGTAGTAGCCGCCGTCTTCCGCCGGGCCGAGCACGGCGCGCCCGCGTACGAGCGCGGCGTTGGCGTCATCGAGGATGTCCCAATCGCAATGCGGCACGTCGCAGCCGAACACCGCGGCCGCGCCGTGACGCCCGATGCCGTACGCGAGCGCGCGCTGCATGCGGGCGCCGAGATCGCCGCCGCCCTGGTCGAGTAACATCACGCCAAACCGTTCGGCAAGTTCTCGGAACAGCGGGTGCTCGGCGTTCGGCGCGCCGCACACGTAGATCGGGTCGGGCCAATTTGACACCGCCAGCTCCACTGTTTCGCGAATCAGGAAGTCGGCGACCTGCGCCGCTTGGTCCGGCGTAAACTCCGGCTGCAAACGCGTCTTCACCCGCCCGGCGATCGGTTGCTTGGCGAATATCATGAGCGCGGGATGGCGCATGCGACTACCGATACAGACGCGCCAAGAATCGCGGCGACGCGCCCAGCGCAAAAAGCGCGCGCAGCATCCACATTGTCAATACCGTACGTATGATTCCGTCGCGCTCCCAACGGCGGCTCGCGCTGACCACGGGCGTGCGAATGCGAAACGGTCGCGCCACCCATTTGAGCCGGCTGGAGAACTCGATGTCTTCCATGAGCGCGATGGGCGCGAACCCGCCCAGCATGTTGAACACGTCGCGGCGCACGAACAAGGTTTGATCACCGGTCGCGATGCCGGTGAGCGCCGAACGCCAGTTCATTGAGCGCTCGATGACGCGAAACGCCGGCGCCGTACCCGATAACCGCACGTCGAAGCGACCCCAAAGCGCGCCGCGCGCAATCGCGTCGCGCACCAGGGACAGTGCATTCGCCGGGAGCACGGTATCCGCGTGCACGAAAAAGAGAATCTCGCTTTGCGCTACAACGGCGCCCGCGTTCATCTGCCACGCTCGGCCGCGCGCGGCCGAAACGATCCGAACATTCCCCGCGGCGTCGCCGTTGGCCGCGAACGACCGAAGCCGTGCGCTCGTCGCGCGCTCGCCCGCCTCGGTTACTATCAGCTCATCCGGCGCCAACGCGACCAAGCGCCCGAGTTGCGAATCGATCTCCGGCTCGACAAATACCGGAACGACGATCGCCACCGCCGGCGCCGCGCGCCGCGCCGTCAGCTTCCGTGGCGATGACGAACTTGAAGCGACCGAATCCATTTGACGATCAGCAACAGCGGTAAGCTGGCGTGCATGAGGAGATCGAAGCGGTCGATCGGCCTATCGAGGCGGCCGTCGAGGAGGAGTCCAAGCTTTTGCAGCAAGTGCGGTTCCGGCAACAGCGGCGAAAAACCCAACACCACGGCCGCAACGACCAGCGGCGCCAGCGGCAACCTATCGAGCCAGCGCAGCATAAGGGCGCGGTTAACCGCGCCGCGAGTCCTTTTGGATCAGCTCGATACGATAGCCGTCCGGATCCTCGACGAACGCGATGACGGTCGTGCCGTGCTTCATCGGCCCGGCCGGACGCACGACCTTGCCGCCGCGGCGCTCGATATCGGCACACGCTTGGTACGCATCGTCCACCTCGAGCGCGACGTGGCCGTAGCCGTTCCCGAGTTCATATTTCGGTGTATCCCAATTGTGCGTCAGCTCCAGCACCGCTTGTTCCGATTCCGGACCGTAGCCGACGAACGCAAGCGTAAACTTGCCATCGGGATAGTCGCTGCGGCGCAACACCT
>DASWLD010000059.1:0-7587 GCA_036396275.1 Burkholderiales bacterium | reverse complement strand
TCGAAAGCACCGCGGCGGTAGGAGGCGACCGCGCTTTCGAGATCGGTGTACGCGGTCGTGACGATGACAGGAATTTCCGGCGCCTTGGTTTGAATGAGCGACAGCAAGTCGAGACCGGTCGTGCCGGGCATGCGAATGTCGGTAATGATCGCGTTCGGTTGGGCGCGATCGAGGGTGTCGCCGATTTCGTTCGCCGAATCGAAGGTGCGCACCGAAAACCCCGCGTGCTCCAGCGCTTTTTGCAGCACCCAGCGGATCGATTGATCGTCTTCGATGATCCAAACCATGTCCGGTCTAGCCATCACCGTTCTCCAAAGGTAAGTACAGCGTGAATACGGTTCGCCCGGGACGGCTGTCGCATTCGATCAAACCGTGGTGCTGCGTGACGATGTCTTGCGCGATCGCGAGGCCAAGCCCGGTGCCATCCGCGCGACCCGTCACCATCGGGTAAAACACGTGCTCCATCAGCTCGGTCGGTACGCCGGGGCCGTTGTCCTCAATCTCCGCGCGCAGCACCAGCCGATGGCGTCGTTGACCGATGGTGAGCCCGCGCTCCGCCCGCGTCCGCAGGATGATCGTGCCGCGGTTTTCCAGCGCCTGAACGGCGTTGCGGACGATATTCAGCACCGCCTGGATCAATCGTTCGAAGTCGCCTTCGAATTCCGGCAGCGACGGATCATAGTCGCGCTCGATCGTAAGCCCGGCGGGCGTTTCCGCCAGCACCAACAGGCGCACATGCTCGAGCACGGTATGCAAGTTCATCGGGCGGCGGATCAGCGGCTCGTGCGCGCCGGTCATGCGATCGACCAGATTTCGCAGTCGATCCGCCTCGCGCATGATGACCTGCGTGTATTCCTTGAGGTCCTCATTACCGAGTTCGCGCTCCAGCAGTTGCGCGGCTCCGCGCAACCCGCCCAGCGGATTCTTGATCTCATGTGCCAGCCCGCGCATGACCGCCCGGTTTGCGGCCTGACGCTCGAGCGAGCTGCCGTCTCGGGTAAGTCGCAACAGCCGATCGATTTGCGTGAGCTCGACCAGCAGCGCCGGCCTCGCCGAATCCGGTCGGCCGGAGTCGCGCGCGTCGTCGGTCAGCGGAGTCGCGCTGCAATCCAGATTCAAAGCGCGATTACCCGGCAGGTCGACGCTCAGGCCGCGAACCGTGATCGGATGGCCGCCGGCGAGCGCGTCCTTCAGCGCATGCACCAGCGCATCCGCGTTGTTGACGAATTCGTCGACGCGATGGCCCAGCATCTTCTTGCTGCTGGTTTCGAACATCATCTCGCCCGCGGGATTGATCGCCGTGAGACGCAGTTCGCGGTCGAGCGTGAGTACCGCCGTTGTCAGGCTGTCGATTATCGATGACGCGAAATCCTGCCTCGTCATTGGAACGTTGTCGGGTAGAGGTTGCATCGAAACGAAAAACGCCCCCGAAGGATGGGGGCGTTTTCGGGTCCGAACATTCCGGTCGGGTCAGACGCTGTAGTACATATCGAACTCCACCGGATGCGTGGTCATGCGCAGTCGCGTGACTTCCTGCATCTTGAGCGCGATATAAGCGTCGATCACGTCGTCCGTGAACACACCGCCGGCCTTCAAGAACGCCCGATCCTTGTCGAGGTAGTCGAGCGCCATATCGAGCGCGTAACACACGGTCGGTATTTTTTTCTCCTCTTCCGGCGGCAGATCGTACAAATCCTTGTCCATTGCTTCGCCCGGATGGATCTTGTTTTGGATTCCATCGAGTCCCGCCATCATCATGGCGGTGAAAGCGAGATACGGGTTGGAGCCGGCGTCCGGGAAGCGGACTTCGATACGCCGTGCCTTCGGGCTCGGTACAAACGGCACCCGAATCGAGGCCGAGCGGTTACGCGCGGAATAAGCGAGCAAAGTCGGTGCCTCGAAACCGGGAACCAAACGTTTGTACGAGTTCGTGAGCGAGTTCGTGATCGCATTGAGCGCGCGTGCGTGCTTAATAATGCCGCCGATATAGTGGAGTGCGAGCTGCGAAAGGCCGCCGTATTCGTTGCCACCGAACAGGTTCTTGCCGCCTTTGGAAAGCGACTGATGCACGTGCATACCGGAGCCGTTGTCGCCCACCAGCGGTTTCGGCATGAACGTCGCCGTCTTGCCGTAGGAGTGGGCCACGTTGTGCACGCAATACTTGTAAATTTGCAGCTCGTCGGCTTTGCGCACCAAGCCGGCGAACTTCATGCCGATTTCGTTTTGGCCGGCGGTTGCCACTTCGTGGTGATGAGTTTCAATCTCGATGCCCATTTCCATCATCGCCAGACACATCGCCGAGCGGATATCTTGCAGCGAGTCGACCGGAGGCACCGGGAAATAGCCGCCCTTGATGGTTGGGCGGTGGCCGAGGTTACCGCCCTCGTACACCTTCTCGGTATTCCATGATGCTTCCTCGGAATCGACTTTCGCGAAGGAACCGCTGATGTCGGCGCCCCAGCGTACGTCGTCGAAAACAAAGAACTCTGCCTCCGGGCCAAAAAACGCCTCGTCGGCGATCCCGGTGCTCTTCAGGTACGCTTCGGCGCGCTTGGCAAGCGAACGCGGGCAGCGTTCATAGCCTTGCATGGAGGAAGGTTCAATCACGTCGCAGCGCAGATTGAGTGTCGGTTCCTCCATGAACGGATCCAGTACCGCGGTTGCCGACTCGGGCATCAGGATCATGTCGGACTCCTGAATGCCCTTCCATCCCGAAATCGAGGAACCGTCGAACATCTTCCCCTCTTCGAACGTTTCCGCGGTAATCTGGCTTACCGGCACCGTCACATGCTGTTCTTTACCTTTGGTATCGGTAAATCGGTAGTCGACGAATTTCAGCTTTTTTTCTTTGATTAACTGCAATACATCGGCAGGAGACATTTACGATTCCTCCAAATGGTGTGAAACGCGGTAGCAGAGCTTAACGCACAATTTTGACCATCGCTTTAGTGCACGAATTGTGCCCAGGCAAAATATTTGTAAGTGATTGATATAGAAAATACTTAATTGAAATTAACGGACCCTGCTGCACCAATACGGTGCCCAAAAAAATACCAGAAGTCCGTTCGGGTGCAAATTTAATGGAAGTAGACATCTATCTTCCCGATATCTTTATCGGAGCGAGCGGCGTTGGCAAAACGGCGTCCCAAAGCCTGTGCTTCATAAGTCGTGGCTACGGCCGATAACGGCAGCCGTAGCTCGACATCCACCTGCCCTTTGCCGTAGTGCAGCAAGGTCTCTTCGATCGCGATCGCTTGCGGAATGTCGGTGAAATAGCGCTGCAGCCGGTTCTCGATCTCAGCGCGCAGCGGCAGCCCCGAATCCACGCCGCCGGCTTCGTCCTCCTCGGTGTCGATGTGTACCATCACGTCGGTCACGGGCGCGATCTGCTGTATGAGGCGCTGGCGCACGACCTCGCTGATCTGGTGGCCCTCGGACACGCTGAGCTTGGGTTCAACCAGGATATGCACGTCGACGTACGCCTGCCCACCCATGCGCCGCGTGCGCAACAGATGCAGCGCCTTTACGCCGTTGACGGAATGAATCACGCGCCGAATTTCGTCGCGATCGTCCGGGTCGAGCCCGGTGTCGATCAGTTCGCGCAATGCCCGCCAGCCGAGCTGCACGCCGATCTTCGCGACAAACACCGCCACGACGATGGCGGCCACCGCATCGAGATAGCCAAAGCCGAACTGGGCGCCGCCGATACCGGCGACCACGATGAGGGAAGATATCGCGTCCGAACGGTGGTGCCAGGCATTCGCACGCAGTAGCTCGGACCCGAAGCGTGCGGCGGTTCGCATGGTGTAGATATAGAGCCCTTCCTTGACCGCCAGTGTGAGCAGTGCAATCCACAGCGTGATTATCGACGGGATTGTGAATGGGCCGGCATCGAGCAGCATTCGATCGCCGGCGCGCCAGGCGATCCCCATCGCGACCACGACCAGCATGATTCCGAGCACCAGCGTCACCGCTGTTTCAATGCGCGCATGTCCGTAGGGATGTTCTTCATCCGCGCCTTTGGCGCTGTGTTGAATCGCAAATAGCACCATCCCGTCGGTAATCAGATCGGACAGCGTGTGTACACCATCGGCGACGAGGGCCTGGGAGTTGCCGACGATCCCGACCGTGATCTGGACGGCGGTTAGAACCAGATTGAGACCGACGCTGGTCCACGTGACGCGCCGGCTCGCGCGGTAACGTTCCGGGCTGGTGAAATCGAACGCAGTCGCGTGATTGCCGTTCATGCCCGGTTGATCCTCACCGTGATGCGCACTTCGGTTTCGTCTTGGCGGGTGGCCAGGACTTCATGGCCGTGGATTCGACACCACGTCGGAATGTCGTGCAATGCCCCCGGATCGGTCGCGCATACCTCGACGGTATCGCCCGGTGCAAGTTTGGCCACCGCTTGCTGTGTGCGGATGACCGGCAGCGGGCACAGCAAGTAGCGCGCGTCGACAACATGGTGCGTCATAGGTACCAGGCTGCGGGTACTTGATCGGCGGGCAGCGGCGCGACGTCGAGCGTTTGCGTTCGCCCGGTACGGTCGGTGATATCGACCGCGACCCGCTCGGCTTCGCGACCTTGACCGAACCGTGCGGTCAGTCGAGCGGCGAGGTGCAAATCCTCGGCGTTCGGCTCACCGTCAATCAGTGCCAGGGGACCGGGATGGCTCGTGACGAATACCTGCGTATAGCGGTCGCGAAACCCGAGGAGAAAATTGTTCTCGCCGTCGTCGCGCGCCACGATCAGCTTGAAATGCGGTCGAGGCCGCAGGTGGCGACCGACTTTAAGCAGCAGAATGTCTTCGAGTTCATAGCGCCGCTCGCCGCGTGCTTGCCAGAGATCGGTCAGTTTGTGTGAGTACTGCGCGTTCGTAAGAAAGCAGCAGCCGCCTGCCGGCTGTGCGTAGTCAGTCAGACCGAAGTGCTCGGCCAGCGCCATTTGCGGTTTGCGGCTGCGGCCGTTGAAGTCGAATAAGCCTTCACGCGTCACCCAGCCCTCGCGCTCGGGTAGCGTCGGCGGCAGCAGCTTCGCGCACAGCGGCCGCAGCAGCCGGTCGAAAGCGCCTGATTCACGCGCCACGACCGGCATGGTATCGCGCCGTTGCGACATCGGCCGCTGGCCCAAAACTTCCCCGGTGACGATGAAGTCGAATCGATTCGCTTCCATCCACTCGCGCGCTTTACGCACCATGAAGCCCTTGCAGTCGAGGCAGGGGTTCAGATTCGCGCCGTAACCGTGTTTGGGGTTGATAACAACGTCCTTGTACTCCTCGATCACGTCGACAATGTGGAGCTTAATGCCGAGCTGCTCGGCAACCCAAAGGGCGTTGTTGCGCTTTGGCTTCGCGCGGGCCTCGCGCCGGATCGCCTGCGTGTGACCTTCGACGCAAAACCCCGTATAGAAATTGATTCCTTCGACGTGAATGCCGTGATCCAACATCACCCGCGCGGCCAGCATGGAATCGAGCCCGCCGGAAATCAGCGCGACGCACTTCGGGCGGATTGGGTGTGGGGATGCGAGCGTCATAACTCTACGGACAGGCCGGCAGGTTTCAGGGCGGGGTAGAAGAACATTGTAATCCAGTTACTAACGATAACGGGCCCTTGCGGGCCCGTTATCGGGATGACTTCCGGTTCTTGTCGACCGGTTCTCCTCCGGGTGGTTCGGGCGCGCGGCCCAAACACCTGGCCAACATAGCGAAACCGCGAGGTCTTGTCTATTTGCCAGCCGACACGCGGTCTGTCGGGTTCGGTGGGGCGCCGGATGATCGTTTAGAATGGAGGCGTCGCGGCAGGTATATCGACGTGCTCTCTGGGTCCCGCCGTCCATGGGGCACCTCCGTATTGATCCCGAAATTCGCGTGAACTAACCACATATAGGCGCTTATTTTGGTTTGGCGTAGAAAGAAGGCCGGCTTCGGTCGTCGCCTATCCCGTATCGGGCAGATGCTGCGCTGGAGCCTGCGGCTCGCGCTGGTCGCCGTCGTGGCCGACCTCTTCTATCTGACCCTGACATGGCCGGACTGGAAGGCGCTCGCGATCGGACCGGTTCCGAAGTCGAGCTTCATCGAAGAGTATCAATCCCGGCGCGCGCGGGATCGAAGCCTCCCGCGGCTGCGCTGGTCGCCGGTGCCGCTGGCGAATGTTCCGAAGACCCTGATTCGGGCCGTTATCCTGGCGGAAGATGCGCGTTTCTATGAGCACGGCGGCTTCGATCTCATCGCGTTTAAGGAAGCCATGAACTACAACCTTGCCGAAGGGCGATTCGCGTTGGGGGCGAGCACCATCTCGCAACAGACGGTCAAGAACATCTTTCTTAACCCCTCGCGCAACCCCGTGCGTAAATGGCACGAGCTGGTATTGACCTGGGGCATGGAGAGCAACCTGAAGAAGAGCCGCATCTTGGAGTTGTACCTCAATGTCGCCGAGTTCGGTACCGGCATCTACGGCGCGCAAGCGGCCGCGCTCGCGTATTTCGATGTACCGGTGTCGCGGATCAGCGTCGAGCAAGCGGCGGCGCTCGCGGCGACCCTGCCAAGCCCCGAGATCAACAATCCCGCGACGCGCACCAACGCTTTTACACGGCGCGAGAACAAGATCCTGAACCGGTTGCTGCGCTACCCGGGCGAAGCGGCCGATGCCATCGCGGTCGAGTTCTGGCATCCGGACGCGTCGGGCGATTCGCGGCCGTCGTCCACGGACGGTTCCCGCACCGGAACGTGGTGAGGCGCGCCGCGTCCGTGCGTCGGTAAACCGCGGTCGCTATAATCGCCCGGCGTCGCCAACCCGTGCGGCGTGAGAAAACAACGCATTCACGTTCCAGGACGCAGCTTTGGCCGGCGACGAAACGTTCCAAGATCTGATCCTCGAACTCCAACATTATTGGGCCGGGCGGGGCTGCGTGATCTTGCAGCCGCTCGATATCGAGGTCGGCGCCGGTACGTCGCACCCGGCGACGTTTCTGCGCGCCATCGGCCCGGAGCCGTGGCACGCGGCCTATGTGCAGCCGTCGCGCCGCCCGAAGGACGGACGCTACGGCGAGAACCCGAATCGCCTCTATCAGCATCACCAGTTCCAGGTTGTCCTCAAGCCGTCGCCGAACGATATTCAGGACCTTTATCTCGACTCGCTGCGCGCGATCGGGGTCGATCCCAAGGTTCACGACATCCGATTCGTCGAAGACGACTGGGAAAACCCCACGCTTGGCGCTTGGGGTCTCGGCTGGGAGGTCTGGCTGAACGGCATGGAGATCACGCAGTTCACCTACTTTCAACAAGTCGGCGGTCTCGACTGCAAGCCGGTCTTGGGCGAAATCACCTACGGCCTCGAGCGGCTGGCGATGTATTTGCAAGGTGTCGAGAACGTGTTCGATCTGGTCTGGGCGATTCAGCCGGGCGGCGCGCGGCTGCGCTACGACGATGTCTTCCGCCAAAACGAAGTCGAACAATCGAAATTCAGTTTCGAGACGGCCAACGTCGGTTGGCTGCTCGAGCAGTTCAACGGCTACGAAACCGAAGCCAAACGCCTGATCGAGGCCGGGCTGCCGTTGCCGGGCTACGAGCTGGTACTCAAGGCGGGGCAC
>DASWLD010000058.1:0-39330 GCA_036396275.1 Burkholderiales bacterium | reverse complement strand
CCGCGTTCCGCGGCGTCGATTGCGTTCAGTACCACGAGGCGCGCGTCATCTACCCACGCATCCGAATACACAAAGCCCTGTCGATTCTGGGCCCTGAGCGGGTGACCCAAGGGGCTCGACGCAAGGTCGACGCTTCGCGATCCGGGTAGCAGTTTCCGTCGGCTGAGATGGTCGTAAAGAAATAACCCGGCCCGAATCATCCACGCCGAACGCAGTTGCGCGTTATGCGGCATCACGAAACGCAGCGGCCGGATGATGTGCGGCGCGGCGCGCAAAAGTACTTCACGCTCCTGCAGCGCCTTACGCACCAGGTTGAATTCATAGTACTCGAGGTACCGCAGACCGCCGTGGATCAGCTTGGTACTCGCGGAAGAAGTGTGGCCGGCGAGATCGTCCTGTTCACACAGCAAAACCGACAAGCCACGGCCTGCGGCATCGCGCGCTATGCCGACACCGTTGATACCACCCCCAACAACCAGAATGTCGTAGTTAGAATGTGCGACCACGCCTGCCCGCTGCGGAATCGAGAACCCAGTTCGATTATCGCCGATCCTTCACGGGGCGGCAGTGTATGGTGGGCCCGGTAGGGCGGGGCGGGGCTTTCGCGAATAGACTTAACGTCTGTTCGCGCCGCTGAGCGCCCAGCCACGGATGGCTGGGCTGGGATTCAGCGAAGACGACTAAGTCTCGCCAGGGATGGCAGATGGTGGGCCCGGTAGGACTCGAACCTACGACCAAGGGATTCACTTGCCTCGCTGTTTCCAGCGAGAGTGGACTATCTCACCGCCCGCGATCCGATTCGAATCACTAGGGCGCGGGATGCTCGATGCCTGTCTTTAAGGACGCTCAAAGTCCCCAGGTAGTCTCTGCACCTTCCGGAAGTGCACCTCCGGCTTGGCTCAGGATTGCCGCCAACCGAATTGCTGCGGTTTCCCTGAATTCATCCCGTTCATCTCATACCTTTCGGCATGAGCGCACCGTTGTGATGAGTCCCCTGCTCTAACCAACTGAGCTACAGGCCCAAATCATTCAAAGCGCGCGAAGCGCTTTCGGCTCGCCTCCCTCTCCCTTCGGGAGAGGGAATGAGGGTGAGGGCTATGCGCCTCAACCGACGGGCCAGCATACTTTACTCGAGAAACGACACGGCCAAAGACAACGGGCCGTATTGTACACGGCCCGTCGAATTTCCAATGCGTCGGAATGGCTAGTCGAGGAAGCTGCGCAAATGTTCCGAACGGCTCGGATGGCGAAGCTTGCGCAGCGCCTTCGCTTCGATTTGTCGAATTCGCTCACGGGTCACGTCGAACTGTTTGCCGACCTCCTCGAGCGTGTGATCCGTGTTCATCCCGATGCCGAAGCGCATACGCAAAACTTTCGCCTCGCGCTGGGTCAAGGTACCGAGAATCTCCATGGTCGCGCCTTTCAGGCCGGAGCCGGTCGCGGCCTCGGGGGGCGCAACGGTGTTTACGTCCTCGACAAAGTCGCCGAGATGCGAATCCTCATCGTCGCCGATCGGTGTTTCCATCGAGATCGGCTCCTTGGCGATCTTGAGCACTTTGCGGATCTTGTCTTCCGGCATATCCATGCGCTCGGCGAGTTCTTCCGGCGTCGCTTCGCGTCCCATCTCTTGCAGCATTTGGCGTGAGATGCGGTTGAGCTTGTTGATCGTCTCGATCATGTGCACCGGAATTCGAATCGTACGCGCCTGATCCGCGATCGAACGCGTGATCGCTTGGCGAATCCACCATGTGGCGTACGTCGAAAATTTGTAGCCGCGCCGATATTCGAACTTATCGACCGCCTTCATAAGACCAATGTTGCCTTCCTGAATCAGGTCGAGGAACTGCAACCCGCGGTTCGTATATTTCTTCGCGATCGAGATTACCAAACGCAAGTTAGCCTCGACCATCTCTTTCTTCGCGCGCCGCGCCTTGGCTTCGCCGATCGACATGCGGCGATTGACTTCCTTCAGCGCCGTAACGGGCAAGCCGACGCGCTCCTCGATCTGACGCAGTTTCTCCTGCGCCGTAAGAATCTCTCCGGCATGGCTTTCGAGTACCGCCGCGTTCACTTCGCGCAGCTTCATCGCTTTCTTGATCCAACGTTTGTTGGTCTCGTTACCGGGAAAGCTCTTAATAAAAATCTTACGCGGCATGCGCGCCTTGCCGACGCACATATCCATGATGATCTTTTCCTGCGTGCGCGCCTGATCCACCAGTGAGCGCACGTACTCGACCAAGCGATTGATCTGCTTGGAGACGAACTTGACCTGCATGAATTCTTCGGCAAGCTTTTTCTGCACACGCCGCAACTCCGAGCTGTCGTGTCCGTGCTTCGCCATCGTTTTCAGCAGGCTCGCGTGCAACTTCCGAATGCGCACAAATCGGCGAAGCGCCTCACCGCGGTCGGGGCCGCCCTCTTCATCGGCGTCGCTGCTGCCGTCGCTTTCGTCGTTGTCGGAGTCCTCCGCCGCCGCGACCGACTTCACTTCCGGCAGCGGCACATCCGGGGCATTCGGATCGACGAAATCCACGACCAGATCGGTCAGCCGCATTTGATCGGCCTCGACCAAATCCATCATGCGCACGACTTCGGCGATCGCGGCCGGACAAGCGGCGATGGCCTCGGTCGTCTGGCGCACGCCGTCTTCGATGCGCTTGGCGAGGTCGATTTCGCCCTCGCGCGTCAGCAATTCCACGGTACCCATCTCGCGCATATACATGCGCACAGGGTCCGTCGTTCGGCCGAATTCGCTGTCCACGGCGGACACGAGGACCTGCTCCGCCTCTTCGGCGGCTTCTTCGTCTTCCTCGGCGGGGACTGCCTCGCTCTTTAGCAACAAGGCATCGGGATCCGGTGCCTCATCGAACACCTGAATCCCCATGTCGTTGATCATGTTCACGACCGCCTCGATCTGGTCGGTATCGTGAACATCCTCCGGCAGATGGTCGTTAATCTCCCGATAGGTCAGGAACCCCTGTTCCTTGCCCTGAATGATCAGTTTTTTTAGCTGGGAGCGCTGAGTCTCTTGATCCATGTATGTGCCTAGGTCTTACGGCGCGTAATTCGCGGAATAAAGCGTGAAATTATAGCTTAACTTTGTTACTAGCCCTAAGTTGCCTCTTTAATGTGCAGCTTCGGTCTTTTCGACCTGAATTCGAGTCAAATGCGCCAACTCGCCGATTTCCAGGCTCGTTAGACCGTAAATCTTCTGCTTTTGCAGCAAATGTTCCACTTTCGCTTTAATGGCGGCCCGACGCATCTGATTCAACACCCCGGTAAATTCGGCATCGATGTCCTGATCTAGCGCTGGATGATTCCATGCCGCCAGCCGCGCCACGTGGGTTTCGTGCTCGGTGTCCCGGAAATGCTCAACCAGCGCTGCCGTATTGCAGCGGGGATTGGCATTGGAAGTCTCGACCAGTTGCCGAAACAGGCTCATCCCGGGGCGATCCAGATCTTCCAGGAATTCAAGGCTTACGGCTTTGGCTCCCAGCTCCGGGTGTTGAACCAAAATTGCGGCCGCCATCCACACGATGGAAGGTTGTCTCGGCTGCTGAACGGGCCTGGCGAACGGTCGAGCGAAACCTCTTGGATCGCGCTCGAAAGCCGCGTTCGACTTGCCGACCAACGTTGCCAAGCGGGCCGCAGGCACGCGGCTGATTTCCGCGAGGCGCTCGATCATCATGTCACGAAACATTCCAGGGGGTAGCCGCGCGATCAGCGGCCGGGCAAGCTCAGCGAGCCGCGTCCGGCCATCCATTCGCCTCAAATCCACCTGCGATGCCAGAGATTCGAAGAAAAAATCGGGCAACGGCTTCGCGCCCGCGAATCTGGCTGAAAACGCTTCTCCGCCCTCGCGACGCACGAGCGAATCGGGATCTTCACCTTCCGGGAGGAACAGGAAACTCACTTGACGCCCGTCCTCCGCAACCGGCAACACGGTTTCCAACGCCCGCGCCGCTGCTTCGCGACCGGCCCGGTCGCCGTCGAAACTGAACACAACCTCCGGCGCGTAGCGAAACAGGCGCTCGATGTGCTCGCGCGTCGTCGCCGTGCCGAGCGTCGCCACGACGTTCCCTACGCCGTGCTGGGCCAATGCAACCACATCCATATACCCCTCGACGACCAACACGCGGCCCGCGGTCTTGATGCTATCGCGGGCCTTGAAGAGACCATAAAGCTCGCGCCCCTTGTGAAATAGTACCGTCTCCGGCGAGTTCAGATACTTCGGCTCGCCGGCATCGATAACGCGACCGCCAAAACCGACGATGCGACCGCGATAGTCGTGAATAGGGAACATCACGCGATCGCGAAACCGGTCGTAGCAGCGGCCATCCTCCTTGCGCACGGCAAGCCCCGATTGAACCAATAATTCGGTTTCAGCGGGCCCCATGCCGAGCGTGCCGGTTAGGTTGTTCCAGCCGTCGGGCGCATAGCCAATGCCGAAAGCGGCGGCGATCTCGCCGCTGATTCCTCGCCCCCTCAGATACGCAATAGCGCGCGGGTTGTCGCGCAGCTGGGTACGGTAGTAGCGCGATGCTTCTTCGAGTATGCGCAGCAGCTCCGCGCTCGCGTCGGCGCGCGGCGCCATCTCCACGCTTTCTTTCGGCATCTGGAGACCCAGACGCGTCGCCAACTCCTCGACCGCCTCGGGAAAGCTCATGTGTTCGTATTCCATGAGAAACCCGATCGCCGTTCCATGCGCACCGCAGCCGAAGCAGTGATAGAACTGCTTCGTTGGGCTCACCGTGAACGAGGGTGTTTTTTCGTCGTGAAACGGACAACAGGCCTTATAGTCTTTCCCGGCCTTTTTGAGCGGGATGCGCGCGTCGATCACTTCGACAATGTCAGCGCGCAGCAGCACGTCATCGATAAACTGCTTCGGAATCCGCCCGGCCATGCGGTTATTCTACCGCAGCCGAGGAGTGTCAGCGTCAGCCGCCCAGACGGTTTTTGATGCGCGCGCTGACTTGCCCGATATCCGCGCGACCTTGCAGCTTCGGCTTCAGCACACCCATCACCTTGCCCATATCTTTTATCGACGCAGCGCCGGTAGCGGTCACCGCTTCGGCAATTAACCGGTCGATTTCAGCAGCGGTGAGTTGTTGCGGAAGATAGGCCCGCCAAACCGCGATATCGGCTTGTTCTTTGGCGACAAGGTCCGGACGGGCGCCCTTTTCGAATTGCTCGATCGATTCGCGCGACCGCTTCACGAGTTTGTCGATCACGGCCAAGACCTGCGTGTCGTCGAGCGTTATCCGCTCGTCCACTTCGCGCTGCTTGATCGCGGCGGTAAGCAGGCGGATGGTATCGACGCGCGCCTGATTCCTGTCGCGCATCGTCTGCTTCAAATCGTCTTGGATTTTATCCTTGAGACTCATCCCACCGCGCGCGGCCGGTATGGCATGGACAGGCGGGCCAGTTTCTTTTGTTCGCGCTTCTTGGCGGCGGCGGCTTTGCGCTTGCGGATTTCGGTGGGCTTTTCGTAGTGCTCGCGCCGGCGCATCTCGGTAAAGACGCCCGCCTTCTCACAGGAGCGGCGGAAACGGCGCAAGGCGAGCTCGAACGGCTCGTTTTCTTTAACGCGGACGGATGGCATCGAGTCTAAACACCTCGCTTCAATTGATCGGTATTGGGAACGAACGACTGCCGGGAAAACGGACGAACCAGACACCGCTTGGCCGGAAGGGGCGCGATTTTATCCCCTCGGCCAAGGTTTGTACATCGCGCCCTCGGGCCACAGCGCTCACAACAGATACACTATAGTCGATGCGCGTTCTTGGCATAGAAACGTCCTGCGACGATACCGGCGTGGCGATATACGACTCCCAGGCCGGCCTGCTATCCCACTTACGTTACTCACAGGCCGCCCTGCACAGCGCCTACGGCGGCGTGGTGCCCGAACTGGCATCACGCGATCACATCCGTAAGGTGCTGCCCCTGGTGCGGCATGTGATGGATAGTGCAGCCATACCGGCGGCGACCATCAAGGGCATCGCCTATACCCGTGGCCCCGGCCTAGCCGGTGCCTTGCTCGTGGGGGCGGCCGTCGGCCGCTCGCTGGCCGAGGCCTGGGGCGTTCCCGCGATCGGAATCCATCATATGGAGGGCCACTTGCTCTCGCCGATGCTCGAGGACGACCCGCCCCAATTTCCGTTTCTGGCGTTACTTGTCTCGGGCGGGCACACCCTGCTTGCGGACGTTCGGACCGTCGGCGACTACCGCGTTCTGGGTCAATCCCTCGACGATGCCGCCGGCGAAGCTTTCGACAAGACCGCAAAACTGCTTGACCTAGGCTATCCGGGTGGTCCGGCGATCGAGCAAGCAGCGCGATCCGGCCGCGCGGGACGGTTCCGATTTCCGCGCCCGATGACGGATAAGCCCG
The DNA here is from genome assembly GCA_036396275.1 of Burkholderiales bacterium. Lineage (GTDB taxonomy): Bacteria > Pseudomonadota > Gammaproteobacteria > Acidiferrobacterales > Sulfurifustaceae > JACQFZ01. The sequence goes on along the minus strand of DASWLD010000058.1, from coordinate 32,942 downwards.
GACTCGATTTCAGTTTCAGCGGCCTGAAGACCGCCTGTGCGCTGGCCATCGCCGATTCCAAGCTTGACGAGCAGGACATCGCGGATATCGCGGCCGAGCTGCAGGCAGCGGTCGTCGACACACTTGTCCTCAAAGTAGAACGCGCGGTTGCCCAAAGCGGGTTAACGCGTGTCGTCGTAGCCGGCGGCGTGAGCGCAAATCGAGCGCTTCGTGATCGCGTGGATCAACTCGCGCGTCGAACCGGCATCCGCTGCCACTTCCCGCGCATTGAGTTCTGCACCGACAACGGCGCCATGATCGCGTACACCGGCTGTCAGCGGCTGCAAGCGGGACAATTCGACGGCCCCGAATTCGCCGTACGGCCGCGTTGGTCGTTAAGCGACCTGCCGCCGCTCCGCTATTAAAAAGTCCCAACTCGTTCGCGCGGCCCTGGTCCGCGCTCGCTCCCGAAATTTCAACCCCTTGCGTGTTTGAAATTTCGGCGCGCCGCGTCTACTTGTGACGCACGGGGGTTTGTTTTTCAACAAACCCTTAACGCGCGCCGATTCGCCCTTCGGTGCCGGCAAGCAGCTTTCGGATGTTGCCGCGGTGGCGCCACACGAGCAGCGCCATCATCACCACACTAAGCACGACATACACGCCGATCGGTGCGAACCACAACACGTACAGAGGCGCCAAACACGCAGCCACGAGCGCCGCCAGCGACGAGTAACGAAACGCAGCCGCCACCGCGATCCATGTCACCAGCAGCAGCAATCCAACCCAAGGAACGAGCACCAGCCACACGCCGAGCGCCGTCGCTACGCCTTTACCGCCCTGAAACCGGAAAAACACGGGATAGAGGTGGCCCAAAAACACGCCCAGCCCGCTAAGCACCCATACGAGCGGATCCGGCGCGGCGATCCGGACGACCGTGATGACGACCGCGCCTTTCAACACGTCGCCGGAAAGCGTGGCGGCAGCGGCGACTTTGCCGCCGTAGCGCAGGATGTTGGTCGTGCCTGGGTTATGCGAACCGGTTGTCCGCGGATCGGGCAGTCGAAACAATCGCGCCACCACGATCGCCATCGGGACGGAGCCGACCAAATAGGCAAAGACGGGCCAGACGTAGATCATTGTTCTTGTGCATTGGAAGCGGCGGCGCGCCCACGGTCAAGACAGCGCCGCACGCCGGTTTTCGCTATAGTTCGACGCGACTGCCGGTAAGCTCGCATCCGATGGACCTTATCTACGTAAGAAATCTAAAGATCGATTGCGTCATCGGCGCCTTCGAGTGGGAACGGCGCATTCGCCAAACGGTCGCCATAGACCTCGACTTGGCGGCCAACGTGGCCCGCGCGGCAAGTACCGATCGCCTCGGGGACACCGTCGACTACAAGGCGATCGCCAAACGGCTGATCGACTACGTCGGCAATTCCGAGTTCCGGTTGGTCGAGACGATGGCCGAACGCATCGCCGAGATCGTGCGCCGGGAATTTCCGGTCGCCTGGGTGCGGGTACGCATCAATAAGAAAGGCGCGCTACGCCACGCCACCGATGTCGGCGTCATCATCGAGCGCGGGCAAAAACCTTAGTGGCGCGAGTTTACATCAGCATCGGCTCCAACATCGAGCCTGAGCGTAACATTCGCGCAGCGGTAAGCGCCCTGAAGACTAGATTCCCAAATCTCGCCATCTCGCCGATTTTCAGGAGTAAGGCCGAGGGCTTCGAAGGCGACGACTTCTACAACCTGGCGGCGCGTTTCGACACCGACGAACCGCCGGAGCGCCTGGCCGATTACTTGGGTCGGATCGAATCGGCACAAGGCCGCGTGCGTACCGGCGGGCGCTTCTCCCCGCGCACACTCGACATCGACATATTGCTCTATGGCGACCTGATACGGCACGACCACCGCTTCGATTTTCCGCGGCGCGACGTTCTGGCCTACACCCACGTCCTCGGCCCGCTTGTCGCGCTCGCTCCGGACTTGCGCCACCCCGAAACCGGCGAACGGTTGATGGATAAGTGGCAAGGATTCGCCGATAGAGATTCGCTTCGAGAGGTTTCGATCGACCTCGGCGAGACTTAGCCGCTAAATCACCACGAACCGCCCGCCGTCCACCGCGATCACCTGCCCAGTGATGTAACCGGCGTCGCGAATCAAAAAAACCGCGGTGCTCGCGATGTCACCCGGTTCGCCGGAGCGCTTGAGCGGCGTGCGCGAGACGATGCGCTGCTTCGACATCTCGTCGGGCCCGGTCTCCGGCCAGAGAATCACGCCGGGTGCGATGCCGTTCACGCGCACCTCCGGACCGAGTTCGCGCGCCAGCGACTTGGTCAGCATAACCAATCCCGCCTTTGAGACGCTGTAGACCGAATGGTTAATCAACGGTCGATCGCCGTAGATATCGGTGATGTTCAGAATCGTCCCGTAGTATTTCTTTAGGTGCGGTGCCGCCGTTTGCGCGAGAAAGAACGGCGCCTTGAGATTGATCGCTAGGATCTCATCCCACTGCGCTTCGGTCGCCTGGCCGAACTCGGTCGGATAGAACTGCGAAGCGTTGTTCACCAACACGTCGAGCCGTTTGAACGCCTCGACGGTCTCGAACACGAGATTGCGCGCAAGTCGCTCTCCGGACCCGAGGTCACCGCGCACGAGCATGACTGAATCCGGCCGCGCTTGATGCAGTTCCGCTTGTAGAGCGTGCGCGGCCGCCTCCGAGGAGTGATAGTGAATGACCAGGCGCATGCCCTGCGCATGCAGCGCGCGGGCAAGCGCGCCGCCGATACGGTGCGCGCCACCGGTAATCAACGCCACTTTGTCGGTCAACGAGGCTTCCGCCATCGGTCGGTGCTCAAGCCGGGATACAATCGCGGAACGATACTCGCCTGCCCGGGTGAGGCCAATAGTCGATGGCGCCGCGCAACCAAGGTCCGATCACATTGCCGGAACCCTCCGCCGAGGAACATGCGCACAGTGAACGCGTAAGTGCGTTGATTCGCGATGAAATCGCGCGCGCCGGCTCGATCGCTTTCAGCCGCTTCATGGAGCTCGCGCTTTACGCGCCGGGCTTGGGCTACTACGCCGCCGGAAAGCGCAAATTCGGGGCGGCCGGCGACTTCATCACTGCGCCCGAGTCGTACCCGGTATTCGGGCGCTGCCTTGCAACGGCGGTGCAATCGATTCTCGACCAGCTCGGCGGCGGCGACGTTCTCGAAGCCGGTGCCGGCAGTGGCAAGTTGGCGGCGACCTTGCTAAGAGAACTGGCCGCGCGCGGCGCGCTACCCGACACTTATCTTATTCTCGAACTCAGCGCCGATCTGCGCGAGCGCCAGGCGGCGACGATCGAACAAACGGCGCCGGAACACGCTGCGCGCGTTCGCTGGCTCGATCGATTACCCGAACCCGGCTTCCGCGGCCTCGTGCTCGCCAATGAGTTGCTTGATGCCATGCCGGTCGAGCGCTTTAAAGTCGCCGCGGACGGCGTAAAGCGGATGGGCGTGACTTGGCGCGACGCAAGTTTCAGTTGGGTTGAGCGACCCGCTCCGTCGATCGTGGCTGAACGCGTACATCCGCTCATGCTCGTGCCGGGTTACGTTTCCGAAATCGGACTCGCAGCGCAAGCGTGGGTGCGCAGTATCGGCGAACGCGTCGCCGCGGGCGTGCTGCTGTTCATCGACTACGGCTTCCCGCGCGCCGAGTTTTATCACCCCGACCGCGCTACCGGCACCTTGATGTGCCACTACCGCCACCGCGCGCATACCGATCCGCTGATCCTGCCCGGCTTGCAAGACATTACCGCGCACGTCGATTTCACCGCGATCGCGCAAGCGGGCACCGACATCGGACTCGACCTGCTCGGTTATACGTCGCAGGCCGCGTTCCTTCTCGGCAACGGGCTCGACGAGTTCGTGCGCGCATCAGTTCCGGGCAATGTGCGCGAGCATCTCGCGCTGACGGAACAAGTAAAGAAACTCACATTGCCGCACGAGATGGGGGAGCTCTTCAAAGTGATCGCGCTCGGCAGAGGCATCGAACGCGAACTCAGCGCGTTCGCGCTGCAGGATCGACGTTTGCGTCTGTAGGGTGCGCCCAAAGATCGTGGGTATCGGCACGGGTGACACTGACGTCGCATAGCTCGCCCACCTCTAGATCACCACCATTCTCGACGTACACGAAACCGTCGATTTCGGGCGCGTCGGCGCTTGAGCGGCCGAACGCGACGCTGTTTTCGATTTTGTCGATCAATATCGTCAGCGTATCGCCGACTTTCCGCGCCAGACGCGACGCTGAGATCGCTTCTTGCGTCCGCATGAAACGCGCGTAGCGTTCCTGCTTTGCCTCCTCGGACACGGGATCGGGCAGCGCGTTGGCGCTGGCACCCTCCACCGGCGAATGCATGAAACAGCCGACGCGGTCGAGCTGGGCTTCCTCCAAAAACGCAAGCAGCTGTTCGAAGTCGGCCTCGGTTTCGCCGGGGAAGCCGACGATGAAGGTGGATCGCACGGTAATGTCCGGGCATATCTCGCGCCACCGGCGCAGCCGCGCGAGCGTGTCCTGCGCGCCGGCCGGGCGCTTCATCAATTTAAGAATGCGCGGGCTCGCGTGCTGGAACGGCACGTCGAGATACGGAAGTATCTTTCCTTCCGCCATCAAGGGAATGACTTCGTCGACGTGCGGGTAGGGATAGACATAGTGCAGTCGCACCCACACGCTGAGCTCGCCGAGCGCGCGCGCTAACTCCGTCATGCGGGTCTTGAGCGGGCGGCCATTCCAGAAGCCGGTGCGATATTTCACGTCGACGCCGTACGCGCTCGTGTCCTGCGAGATCACCAACAGTTCCTTCACGCCCGCGCGCACGAGCCGCTCGGCTTCCTGCATCACGTCGCCGATCGGACGGCTGACCAAGTCGCCGCGCATCGAGGGGATGATGCAAAACGTGCAGCGATGGTTGCAGCCTTCGGCAATCTTTAAGTACGCGTAATGCCGCGGCGTGAGCTTGATGCCGGCCGGCGGCACGAGATCCATGAACGGATCGTGCGGCTTCGGCAAATGCGCGTGCACCGCCTCCATGACCTCGGCGCACGCGTGCGGGCCGGTCACCGCCAGCACTTTCGGGTGCGCGTCGCGCACGGTATTTCCCTTGGCACCGAGGCAACCGGTAACGATCACCCGGCCGTTCTCGCGCAGCGCCTCGCCGATGGCATCGAGCGATTCCTCGACCGCGGCGTCGATAAAGCCGCAGGTATTCACCAGCACCAAATCGGCGCCGCGATAATCCGGCGAGATCGCGTAACCTTCCGCGCGCAGCTGCGTCAATATCCGCTCGGAGTCGACCAGCGCCTTCGGACAGCCGAGACTCACCACGCCGACGCGCGGCGCGTCGGCGGTCTTTCGTTTCGAGGATGTGTTCATACTCATCGTTTACCGTCGTTGGGCCAACTAATCGTGGTTCGTGCAGGGCGCAATAAGCGAAGCGCATTGCGCCGAACGATCATAATTGCGGCGGATCGCGGCTGCGCCTAATCCGCCCTACCTATTCTCGATCATCACTTGCCGCATAGCCTGGATTCTGGCTTCGCGAATTCTGGCTCCGATCGCCTCGCCCGCTTTCTCCGCGCGCCCCGCCTCCGCCGCGATTGCCGCGGCGTCGACCGCGCGCGCCGCGTCGAGTGCGCGCAAGAGCCGCTCGCGCTGCGGATAAGGATTGTCCTCCAGCCCGGTTCGCCCGCGCGCGTCGGCTTCACATGCAATCGCGAACAGCGCGACGCGCTCCGGCCGGCGAAACGCATCGAGCGATTCGAGCAAATCGAGAACCGTTCCCGGGCGCAACTCGAACAGCCGGTGGCACAACAGGTGATGCCGCGCCACGAGCACGGCGAGATCGCGGTACTCGTTCGGCGCGCGCAAACGCTCGCAAAACTTCTCGATCAATTTCGCGCCGCGCGCCTCGTGGCCCGCGTGGCGCGGCAACTCGTCCTTCGGCGTCGTGCCCTTGCCGACGTCGTGCATGAGCGCGGCAAAACGCACGCGCGGGTCTGCGGATAGCCGCGCCGCGAGATCGACCACCAGCATGGCATGCACGCCGGTATCGATTTCCGGATGGTGGCGCGGCGGTTGCGGCACGCCGTAAAGCGCGTCGAGCTCGGGAAACAATTTCGCAAGCGCATCGCAAACGCGCAGCACTTCGAAGAACCGGGACGGCGTATCCTCGCCGAGCGCGCGCTCGAGTTCGGTCCAAACGCGTTCCGGCACCAGATGATCGACTTCGCCGGCGGCGACCATCGCACGCATGAGCGCGATCGTTTCGTCGGCGGCGCGAAACCCACGCGGCGCGAAACGCGCGGCAAAACGCGCGACCCGCAGTATGCGAACGGGATCTTCCGTGAACGCGGGCGACACGTGGCGCAGTCGCTTTTGTTCGAGATCGGCGGCACCGCCGAACGGATCGATCAGGCGGCCGTCGATGGTTTCGGCCATCGCGTTGATCGTGAGATCGCGCCGACGCAGATCGTCTTCGAGCGTCACGTCCGGCGCCGCGTACACCGTGAACCCCTTATACCCGCGGCCGCTCTTGCGCTCGGTGCGCGCAAGCGCGTATTCCTCTTTGGTTTCGGGGTGGAGGAACACGGGAAAATCGGCGCCGACGGGCTTGAACCCGTGCGCGATCATCTCATCGGGGGTGGCGCCGACGACGACGTAGTCGCGATCGCTCACCGGCAAACCCAGACGCTTGTCGCGCACGGCGCCGCCGACTAAATACACTTCCATTGGTTCACGCTCCGCCGATCGGCGTTAATTCTGCGAAAAATGAAATTGTGGCATAGTGCGCCACGCTTCGGGAAATTCACCATGTGTTCGCGCCTGCTACTCATCGCATTACTCGCCCTTCCCGCCGCCGGCTGCGCCAACTTCGGCTATTACACCCAAGCGGTCAAAGGCCAATTTCAGATCTATTCCCGCAGCCGGCCGATCGAGGACGTGGTGGCCGATGCGCGAACGGACGCGACACTTAAGGATCGGCTGAAACGCGTGCTCGAGATACGTCAATTCGCGAGCCGTGAACTGGCGCTGCCCGACAACGAAAGCTACCGCGTCTATGCCGATCTCGAACGCCCGTTCGCTTTGTGGAATGTCTTTGCCACGCCGGAGTTGTCGCTGAAACCGACCGAGTGGTGCTTTCTCTTTATCGGTTGCGTCAGCTATCGCGGCTACTTCGCGCGCGACGACGCCGAGTCGTTCGCCGAAAAACTGCGATCGGCCGGCGAGGACGTTTACGTCGGCGGTGTCGCCGCCTACTCCACACTCGGCTGGTTCAACGATCCGCTGCTGAACACATTCGTCCATCGTCCGCTGCCGGAGCTTGCCGGCTTGATGTTCCATGAACTCGCGCACCAACGACTCTACGTCAAGGGCGACACCCCGTTCAACGAATCGTTCGCCGTCACCGTCGAACTGGAAGGTGTGCGCCGCTGGCTGCAAAGTAACGGTGGTGCGAACGGATTCGCCGGCTACCGGAACCGACTGAAGCAGCGCGACGACTTCATCGCGCTCATGCTGAAATACCGCGACCGATTGGATGCCGCCTACAAGAGCGACGCGACCGACACCGAAAAGCGCGCCGCCAAGCGGCGAATCCTCGGCGAGCTGCGTGCCGAGTACCGGCAAGTCCGCGCCGGCTGGAACGGTTACACCGGCTACGACAAATGGTTCGCGCAAGATTTAAACAACGCGCACTTCGTGTCGGTGGGTACGTATTACCGGCTGGTCCCTGCGTTCAGGGCCTTACTCGCCCGCAGCCACGGCGACTTGCCGGCCTTTTACCGTGGCGCCGAGGAAATCGGTCAATTGCCGGAGAAGGAGCGCGCGGCGGCGCTCAAACGATTGTCGCCGTCGACGGCGTCGGTGATTCGCTAGGGAAACTCTGATTTATATGACTTTCTGTCGCAAAAACGCAAAGACGCGAAGAAGAGGGTTCAGTTTACCCGTGTCATTCTTTGCGCCTTTGTGCTGTGCAGGACGCACGAATGTCGCAGCCGCAGGGGTGAGCCGGGGTAGTCGCGAACCCATTTAACATGGGTTCGCGCCGGCGAACGGGTGCAATGCGGTTTATTGCACCCTGGGCTGCATGCGGGAGCGACCGTCTCTGCGGCAAGCATTCATATTTTCTGGAATTAATCAGACCTTCCTTAGATTACCGTTTCGGCGCCCCGCCGCTGGGCAAGGTGCAGAGAAACCTCCGAACGCGCCGCGCGTTCGCGCCAAGGTCGCTCTTGCCGACGCGCGACTTGGAGCGCACGTCGATGCGCGCGCCACCCGCCGCGGCGGTAATGCGAATAACGACGTCGTCGATGAACCCGAACCAAAACGTCCGATCCGACGCTTCGATGCGGCCGGCGGCGGAGTCCGCGTCGACGATCTTCCAGCCGAGTTCGCGCGCGCTCGTTAGCGCCGCCTCGAACGCCGCCGGCGGCGGCATGCCGACGTACAGCGGTTTCAGGTCGGGATAGGCGGCGTGCTGAAGTTTCGCGACGGCGGGGCCGCCGTAGTCGGCGGCGTTCGGCGCGCCCGCGCGCTCCTTCAAGACCGCAACGAACGGCGGCGGGTTTTCCGTGTCGGTGCTGATGTCGTGGATCCGCGGCAGCGTGCGCAGCAGGTGCGCGGACGACACGACCGGCGCCGCGACCAGGAGTCCCGCCGCGAAAGCCGCCATCGACCAATACATCGACGTCCCATGACCGCCGCGCCAACTCAGATAGATGGCGGCGGCGCCGACCGCCGTTCCCACCGTCGCGACGGCGACTCCCACGACGAGAATCTTGAACGCGGGTGGATGGTCCCAAAACTGAAGCCGGTAACCGAATCCGGACGCAGCCGCGACCAGAGCGCCGCCGCCAACCAATGCCAGTGCCAGGCCCAGCGCGATCGAATATTTCACCGTGTTCGCCCACCGCGTGAATATGCCGTGAGACGCATTGTAGAAGGAGTCGCCGTCGAAGGATGCCCCAATGCGATGAGAGTCGCCGCTTTCCGTTCGCCCCCGGCCCGCCGTGAAGCCGGCGAACGCCGCCCAACACAAACAAAAACGCCGCCAAACGGCGGCGCTGCACCCGTGGTTGGACAGCTAAACGGCTCGACGCATGTGCGACGGTCGGGGCGGGCCGACTTCCATGACCGCATCGGGTTGGGCGAACACGGCGCCGGGACTTTCGACGATCGCCACCAGGCCGTTCTTGTACTTGAGCCGGGCGGCGCTGAAGCCTTCGGCGGTGCGCGGCATGAAAACGTTTTTCAGAATCTCGACTTCGTCGATTTTCTTGACGCGAAACGGGCGCCAGAACGGCAACGGGCGGCCGGACGACGAGTGGCCGCGGATCTGATAGGCGTCGAGCACCAGCTGCGACTGCTCGTCGGAATAGATCGCGTGCGGTTCGACGACGCGCACGGATCGCTGGCCTTGGTAGCGAATCGCGATGCAGCGACGCTCTTTAATGGCTCGACTCAGGATTTGCAGGATATTCGCGGGCGCCACTTCCACTTCCTCCCTCCCCGATACGACTAAAATATCGTATGGATCGATCCGACGGCAAATTCGGGGGGACGAAGGGTGGATTTCGGACTATTTTCGGCTGCTCTCGCCCCCCACTAAGTAACTATAGCAGCGCCAGCGTCGCCAGCCCGAGGAAGATGAAGAACCCGCCGCTATCGGTAATGGCGGTAATCATGACGCTCGATCCCTGCGCCGGATCGCGCCCGAGGCGATGGCGCACCAGCGGGATCAGCACGCCCGCGACCGCCGCCAGCATCAAATTAAGCGTCACGGCGGCGGTCATCACGAGGCCGAGGGGAACGCTGTTGTAAAGGAAATAGGCCATCACCCCGAGCAGCCCGCCCCACACCAATCCGTTCAACAAGCTCACGCCGATCTCTTTTGCGAACAATGCGCGCGCGTTGACGTCGCTGATGCGATCGAGCGCCAGCGCCCGCACGATCATCGTGATCGTTTGATTGCCGGTATTGCCGCCGACGCCGGCGACGATCGGCATGAGCGAGGCAAGCGCGACCAGACGCTCGATGGTTCCCTCGAACAACCCGACCACGCGCGAGGCGATAAAGGCGGTCACCAAATTGATCGCGATCCAGGGCCAGCGATTGCGCACGGTCTGCCACACGTTGGCGAACAAGTCCTCGCCTTCGCGCAAACCCGCCAGCTGAAAAATTTCGCGATCGGCTTCTTCCCGAATGACGTCGACCGCGTCGTCCACCGTGATCCGCCCGAGCAATCGGTCGCCCTCGTCCACCACCGGGGCCGACACCAGGTTGTAGCGTTCGAACGCGTCGGCGACTTCGCGATCCGGCGTCTGCGCCGGAAACTTGATGACCTCGCGTTCCATGACTTGCGCGACTCGCTGCTTGGCGTCCGTGGTCAGCAGCTTCGCGAGCGGCAGCACGCCGCGCAGTCGATCGGCTCGGTTCACCACGAATAACTTGTCCGTGTGTTCCGGAAGCTCGCCGCGCCGGCGCAGGTAGCGCAGGACGACCTCAACGGTGATATTTTCCCGCACGGTCACCACGTCGAGGTCCATGAGTCCGCCGGCGGTATCGTCGCCGAACGACAGCGCCGTATCGAGCCGCTGGCGGTCCTGCTTGTCGAGCGCGAAAAGAATCTCCGCGATCAAGCCGTCGGACAGTTCCGGAATGAGATCGGCGATGTCGTCGGTGTCGAGATCGCGCACTGCGGCGACGACCGTCTGATCGTCGAGCACCGCAAGCAGTTCCGAGCGGATCGACTCCGACAGTTCGAGCAAGACCTCGCCCATTTTGCCGACGTCGATTCCCTTCCACACGGTTTCGCGCCGCTCCGGCGAGAGGCCTTCGAGCACCCGCGCGATGTCGGCGGGATGGAGATCGGTCAGTATGTGATTGGCGCGCGCGAGGTCTTCCGCTTCGAGGGCGGCGAGCGTGAGCTTCAGGTAATCCGGTTTGCGTGCTTTGCGCGCTTTCGCCATGGGAACCTCTATTCTCGCGGCGCGCAAAGTTTATGCGCGTGCGCCAGAATCGCAAAGCGTTTTATTTGAAATCAGCGAAGGGTGTGAAGTAAAAAGTCAACGGCTGCGGACGGCTGCGGACCCCGACCTTGCCGTCGATCAACCGTTCACTTTTCACTTTTCACTTTGCACTTTTCACCGTTGTCAGCTTCCGGCGATGGTGATGTTGTCGATGAGGATCGATCCGGTACGGACGTTGCCGCGCAGCTCGACGTCATTGCCGACCGCGGCGATACCACGGTATAGGTCACGAAGATTACCGGCGATGGTGATCTCCTCCACCGGATGGACAATCGCGCCGTTCTCGACCCAGAACCCGGCGGCACCGCGCGAATAGTCGCCGGTCACGGTGTTGACACCGAAGCCGATCAACTCGGTCACGAGCAGCCCGGTCCCCATTAGTTTCAGCAACTCATCGAGCCCGAGGTTGCCGGTGTCGATCGCGAGATTGTGGACGCCGCCGGCGTTGCCGGTCGTCTGCATCTTTAGTTTGCGCGCGGAATACGAATCGAGCACGTAGCCCTGCAGTACGCCGTCGCGCACGATGTCGCGCGCCGCCGTCGCAACGCCCTCGTTGTCGAACGGCGCGCTGCCGAGCGCGCCGGGCAGATGCGGTTGTTCGTGGATGCGAACGAACGACGGGAAGATGCTCTTTCCCAGGTGGTCGATCAGGAACGAAGCGCCGCGATACAGGCTTTCACCCCGAATCGCGCCGATAAAATGCGACAGCAGGCTGGTCGCGATCTGCGCTTCGTAAATCACCGGCGCGCGCCGGGTGCTGAGCTTGCGCGCGCCGAGCCGGGCGAGCGCGCGCTCGGCCGCCCGCACGCCGACGGCGGCCGGCGCTTCGAGCGCGTCGGGCCGGCGTGAGACGGTGAACCAATAATCACGCTGCATGCCGCTCTGATCCTGGGCAATGACGGACGCGGACACGTTGTGACGGGTACCGGCCAGGGTACCGACGAAACCATGCGTATTGGTGTAGACCTCCACGCCCTCGTAGGTCGAGACCGAACCGCCTTCGGAATTTCGAATGCGCGCGTCGAGATCGAGCGCCGCCGCTTCGCAGTCGCGCGCGAGTTCGATCGCGCGGTCGGCGCCAAGATTCCAGGGATGCAGCAGATCGAGTTGCGGGATATCGCGCGCGAGCTTGTCCGGGTCGGCAAGCCCGGCGCAGTCGTCTTCGGCGGTGTAGCGCGCGATAGTGCACGCCGCGCGCACGGTTTCGCGCACCGCGGCTGGCGACAAATCCGTGGTGCTCGCCGATCCGTTGCGGGTTCCGAAATACACCGCGACGCTCAAACCCTTGTCGCGCGTCTGTTCGAGCGTTTCCACGTCGCCCAGGCGTACGGTCACCGACAACCCTTGCGACAAGTGCGCGCCGGCCTCCGCCGCGCTACAGCCTTGCGCCCGCGCTTCGGCGAGCGCCGCCTGCGCGACGTCGGTCAGACGCTCGCGCGCGTCGCCGCCAAAAATCGGGGTATCCACTCGGACGGGTGCCGCCACCGTCATGTTTGCGTTCCGCCGACGGTCAGACGGTCGATCTTCAGCGTCGGCTGGCCGACCCCGACCGGCACGCTCTGGCCCTCCTTGCCGCAAGTTCCGACACCGGAATCGAGCGCGAGATCGTCGCCGACCATGCTGACGCGCGTGAGCACGTCCGGTCCGTTGCCGATCAGCGTCGCGCCCTTCACCGGCCGCGTCACCTTGCCCTTCTCGATTAGGTACGCCTCGGACGCCGAGAACACGAACTTGCCAGACGTGATGTCCACCTGACCGCCGCCGAAATTCACGGCGTACAGCCCCTTGTCGACCGACGCGATGATTTCTTTCGGATCGTGTTTGCCCGCGAGCATGTAGGTGTTGGTCATCCGCGGCATCGGCAAATGCGCGTATGACTCGCGCCGGCCGTTGCCGGTTGGCGCCACACCCATTAACCGCGCATTCAGCAAGTCCTGCATGTACCCGACCAGCACGCCGTTCTCGATCAACACGGTGCGGTTCGTCGGCGTGCCTTCGTCATCGACGTTGAGCGATCCGCGCCGATCTTGCAGTGTACCGTCGTCCACAACGGTCACCTCCGCCGACGCCACATTTTGGCCCAGGCGCCCGGCGAACGCCGAGGTCCCTTTGCGGTTAAAGTCGCCTTCGAGTCCGTGGCCGATCGCCTCGTGCAGCAAAATTCCCGGCCAGCCGGGACCGAGCACCACTTGCATATCCCCCGCCGGTGCATCGACCGCCTCGAGATTCACCAGCGCCTGGCGCACCGCTTCGCGCGCGAACCCGAGCACGGTGTCGCCCGCCAGCAGTTCGCGATACGTGAAGCGCCCGCCACCGCCGCCGGTGCCGACTTCGCGCCGGCCGTTCGACTCCGCGATCACGGTCACGTTCACCCGCACCAGCGGGCGCACGTCGCCGGCGAGCGTGCCGTCGCTGCGCGCGACCAGAATCACTTCATGAACGGCGGCCAAACTTGCCATCACTTGCTTCACGCGCGGATCTTGCGCGCGCGCTTCGCGCTCGATGCGCTCGAGCACGGCGACCTTTTCCTGATCGGGAATGCTCGCCACCGGATCGGCGACCTGATACAGCCGCCGCGCCTCGCCGGCGCGCCACCGGATCGGCGCCGTCGCGCTTTCACCTTGCACCGCGATCGCCCGCGCGGCGCCGGCCGCTTCGAGCAACGCCGGCAGCACGATGTCGTCGGAATACGCGAACCCGGACTTTTCCCCCGCCACCGCGCGCACGCCGGCGCCGCACTCGATGCTGTGCGCGCCGGATTTCACCTGACCCTCTTCGAGCGACCACGACTCGTGCCGGCTGTGCTGAAAATAAATGTCGGCATAATCGACCTGCCCGCTCAGCAACCGGTCCATCAGCCGCGCGAGATCGTTCTCGCCGAGCCCGGCCGGTTCGAGCAAGGATCGGCGCGCTTGTTTCACCAAATCTTTTGACGTATCCACGAAATCTCCCGATGTTCCTGCCTTCCGTATAGTCGGGGTTCCGGCTGCGAGACTCAAGACGCGCGAGCCGTGAATCCGCCTGAAGGCGGGATTCAGTTCGTTAATGGCGGATTGGATGTGCGGCTATGGGTGGAGTTGTCGATGTACTTGGTTGTTCGCCCTTCGGGCGATCGTCTCAGATCGTAGGGCGCAATAGCGAAGCGTATTGCGCCGCATGTTAATCGTCATAGCGAAACCCATCGGCTCCGGGGCTACCGGCCCAGTCCCGCGGATAGATGCTCATTCTCACAAGTCGATAAAACGTTGAGTGCGGCCAATCGGCCACGCGCTTTACCAGGCGGTGCTTGACGGGATTGATATGAACGTAATCCATGTGCGCCGCGAAGTCGGCCTCGTCCCGTATCAAATGCTCCCAGTATCGGCGCTGCCAGATGCCGCGTTCGCCCCGGCGTTGGCGCACAAGGGAGCGACGCTCCGTCACGGGCAGCGCCTTGGAGAATCGCGCTTTGATCAAGCGCCAGCGCAGCGCGAAATCATCATCGCCCTCGGGTAGCGATATCACGCAGTGCAAGTGATCCGGAAGCACGACCCAGCCGTGGATGGTGAAGGGATGAGCTTGCTGAACGCGCCTCACTGCCGCTCGCAACGTGTCGATCTCTCGCACGAGAAGATCGTTGCCAAATCGCTCCAGCAAGTTGACGGTGAAAAAATAAGTACCGCCCGGATGCCAGGCACGTCGATAGTCGGGCATTGGGAGAGTGTTTCGTAGCTTGTCGTGCGGCGCAATACGCTTCGCTATTGCGCCCTACATGAACTGGGTATGTAGTTCGAGTCCCCGTATGGCGCGGCTTTGAGCATCGCAGGGTTTGGGGTGAAGCCCGTCAGGGGAGCGGATAGGATGTCCGCTCCCGAATCACAGCACAAGGATGTGTTGTGATTCGGCGAGGGCCCCAAACCCGAGAAGCGCAGAAGCTGATTGCGCCATCCGGGGTGTCCTTCTCTTTGGGTACTTTCGCTTGGACAAGCAAGAGAAAGTACCCCGACCGCGGTTCGGGAACCGCAAGTACAACTTCATATACCGACAATCGCCCGAAGGGCGAACCAAACAAATGATACCCCTCTCCCTCACCCTCTCCCGCAGGGGGAGAGGGATTAAAGAAGGTAAGAGCGCCCACCGGGCGCTCTACCTAATCTTCCGATGCTCAATGCTCGGTAGCTGCGAGCGAAACGCCCGCATCGCGGCCAAATCGCAATCCGCCAACGCAACGCCCGGTTCGTGCGGAACCCGCGACAATATTTCTCCCCACGGATTCACGATCATGCTATCGCCGTGCGTTTCGCGGCCGTTCGGATGGCGGCCGGTTTGGGCGGCGGCGATCACGAAGCAGAGATTTTCGATCGCGCGGGCGCGGACCAGCGTTTCCCAATGCGCGCGTCCGGTATAAGCCGTGAACGCGGACGGGATCGAGAGAATCTCGGCGCCGGCATCGAGCAAGCGCCGGTACAATTCCGGAAAGCGTATGTCGTAGCAGACACTCAACCCGAGGCGACCGGCCGGCGTGTCGACCACGACCGGCGTATCGCCGGCCTCGAACGCATTCGACTCGAAGTGACGCTCGCCGTTTCCCAGCTGCACGTCGAACAGATGAATCTTGTCGTAGCGTGCCATGCGTTCGCCGCGTTCGTCATACAGCAGGCACGTCGCCCGCACCTTCTCGCCCCGCGTTCGCAGCGGAATCGTTCCGCCGACCAGCCACAACCGATGTGCGCGAGCGGTCGTCGCCAGGAATTCCTGGATCGGACCGGTGCCGTCGACCTCGGCGACCGCCAAGCGCTGCGCGTTGTTGCGCGCCATGATCGCGAAATTTTCCGGCAACACGGCAAGCCGCGCGCCGGCACTTGCGGCTTGTGCCAGCAGGCGCTCGGCCTCGCGCAGGTTCGTCGCCACGTCCGGCGCGGACGTCATTTGTATCGCGGCAACGCGCGTCATCGATGCGGCTCCCGGTTCCCTAGCGGCATGAACGCGTTCATTGCGTCGGTTCGGCCGCCGGCGACGCCGGCGCCTCTTTCGACAACTTGGTGACCTGTGGATTGCTCCATGGGCCCTTGATGAAATACGTGACGCGCGTGCCCTCGCTAATCTGCTTCTTGAACAAACTCTGCAGCGCCAACACCGCCGCCGCCACTTGCGGCCCGAACAGGCCCCAACTCGTCAGTGTCAACGTGCTGCCGATGCGCGGGCTCGCTTCGATCGCGAGATCGTAATCCTCCTTCGCCAACCCGACGCGACCGGCGATCCCGAGGTTCAGCGCGGGGCCGCTGACCACCAGGTTGTCGGTGCGTGCATTGCCACGGTTGATCGCGATCTTTCCGTGGATCGCGTCGAACGCGAAACCCTTGCCAAACGCCGGACTGAAATCGAGCGTGAGATAGCGGGCGATCGATCGCAAATCGAGAAAACCAAACAGCCGCGCGGCGCCGGGGTCCAGCTTGAGGAATCGTCCGTTCTCCGCGCTCACTTCGACGGTTCCGTTCATGCCGGCGGCTTGCGGTTCGGTCGGTGCGCCAGGCCAGGAAAGATGCGCGAGCACCTGAACCTTGCCTTTCGCCATCTGGTCCTTATACCCGAGCGCATCGAGCGACGTTCCCATGTCGTCGCTTTGCCACTGGATATTGAACTCCGATTCGTCGGCCGCGTCGCGTCGCCGCCAGATACCGTCGACGGCGAGCGTCAGCTCCGGCCGAGTGAGCTTCAGCCGATCGATTCGCCAGCCCTGCGAATCCGGCGCGGCGGCGAAATTCAGCTCGCCCAACGATCGCTGTTTGTATTCGAAGTCTCGCGCGCGTAGATCCACGGCCGGTAGACGCCGCGGGTCGGTCGGTCGATCCTTGACGGCGCCCTCGCGGGCGGCCGGCAACCGAAGATACGCCAAGTCGAAACGCCAGCGCGCCGGGCGCCCCGCGGCCGCCACGACGCTGCCTTCGCCGGCGGCGGCATCGCTGTCCACCACGATGTTCCACTCCTCGCCCCGGCGCGCAAGATTCAGAAACGACCGACCCCATTCACGATTCAACAATACGAACTGTTTTATTTCCGCACGCACGCCGCTGACCAGCGACAGCGTCTCGCCATGATCCGCGCTTTCAACCAGCGGCAGCCATTGGTCCGCGTCGACGGCGTCGACGTTCAAGCCGATCTCCAACCCTTCGCGCTGCGGCAGCGGCGCGGCCGGCTGACCGAAATTGATTCGCCCGCGGTTGAATTGCCAGCGGTCCTGCCGGCGGTCGAAGGCGAGCGTTCCGCCCGATCCGGAACCGGCGGCGATCGACAACACCAACGCGTCCGGGCGACTGATGTCCGTGGTGACCGCCAACCGGTCCGCGCGATCGCCGCGGCGGCGATCAAGCGGCGCGGGAAGCCGCGTGCGCAGTTCGCCGTAGTCCGCGCCGGCCTGCAACCGCGCACCCTCCGGCCCGTCCTTCCAATCGAGCGACCAGTCCACCGAACCGCTCACGCGGCTGGCGATCGCGGGGCGACCGCGTAACAGCTCGGCCGGCTGCAATCTCCCGCCGGCGCTCAGGTGCAAACCGTCCGACTGGTACGACGACACCAGTGTCGCCGGCCCGCCGAACAGATTTCCCTTCAAGCTGCTGTCGTGCAATCCGGCGTCGGTGAAGCGCGCGACCCCGTTTAGCGCGTCGGCACCGCTGCCGTCCGCGAACTTGAGCGCCGCGTCCCGTACCCGATACGTGGCGAAAAACGTGTCGTCTATTTTTGGCGTTAGCGGCACCAACACCTCGAGTTCGAGCGTTCCGGTGCCGGCCGCGGAAGCGAGCTTGCGAACCGCCGCTTGCCAAGCGTGATCCTTGTTCGTCTTGGCCGACTGCAAGACGCGCAACGTTTCGGCGACCGGGCCGTCGAGCCGGCCGCGTACGTGCACCTGGCGCGTCACGGCATCGGGCCGGTGACCGACGTCGACACGCACGTCGTGCGCCGTCAAAGCACCGATGCGGCCGCCGCCGGTGATCAGCGCGTTGGAACCGTCGACGGCAACGCTCACCTGCGCCCGCGTTATCGGCGGCCACCCGGGCAGATAGCGATAAACGCCGTCGCGCACTTGCGCGCGCAACTCGAATGTTCCCTGCTTTTCGTCGAACGGAAACTCGCGAATCGGGCCGTCATACACGAGATGACCCGACGTGACACGGCCATCGAGGATGGACGATTCCATCCACTCGAGCGCGCGCGGCGGCAGTTTATGAATCGGATAGTAACGCGCCGCATGGGCGCCGTTGCCATCGCGAAAGTCGACACGCAGCTTGAGCACCGGCGATCGCGATTCATCGAACGGTACGTCCAGCGTCAGCGACCCGGCGCCCTTGCCGTCGTCGCCTTGTATCTGCAAGGCATCGCCCGCGATGTGCCAGGCATCGTCGGTCTTGCGCCACTGCACCTTGCCGCTGGCCCGGGCGGCGAGCAGCGGCGCGCGAAACACGCGCGGCAAACTGAACGAGAAGTCCTTGGAATCGATGTCGATGCGCCCGGCCGTGTTGTCGAACGACACGCGCCCGCTCAATCCGGTGACGCTCGGCAGCCGCTCGTGCGCGGCGGTGCCCAAACGCGCCAGCCGCGCCTCCACCTCGAAGGCGCTCGGCTCCGCGAGCGGCCCCCGCGTCTTGATGCGCAGCGCATCGATCGCCCCCGACGGACGCAGGTCGGCCCAGTGCCGCAGCAGCGGATGCTGGGTTTGGTTGGTCACGACAAAACGCGTGAGATCGTCGAGATCGAGGTGATCGATTTCAAACCGGTTTTCCGCGCCGGCGTACTCAAGGTGCAAGCGGCCGGCCGACCATGGTGCATTGACCAGTCCGAGCGACAAGCGATCGAGATCGAGACGCCAGCCCGCGTCGGTCCGGCGCCATAACACGCCGGCCGACAGTTGCCGCAGCGCGATCGATTGCGCCTTCGCGCCGAACGGAAAGCGCACTCGCGTCGCCGCCGCTTTCCCGCGCACGATCACCGGCCGCGCGTTCCGCCAGTCGCTCCACAGATCGAGATCGAAACGACCGCGCACGTCGCTCGGCAGACGTTCCCGCAACACCAACGGCAATGTTTGCAGGTCGATGCCATCGGCGCGCAGCGCGAATTCGCCGTCCCAGGATTCCGCCGCCGGATCGCCGGTCACGTCCGCGGTCACGGCGCACTTGCGGCAGAGCGCGTCCGGAAAATCGGCGCTCGCCCGCAACCGGTGGCGCGTGCCGCGATTGCGCAGTTCGAGATCGACGGCCGCGATCTTGAGCAAACCGGTGGCGGCGCGCGCATCCTGCCAATTCAGTTCGCCTTCGCGAACTTCCACGCGCGCCATCGCCGCCAGCCATGCGAATTCGGCGCCGGACGGAACCTCATCGGGCGGCGATAGATCGGCGACGCCGATGCGCCCGTCGCGGTCGCGCACGAGCGTCAAGGAAGGACGAACCAGTACCAGCCGATAAACTTCCAGGCGTCCGCGCAACAGCGCGAGCGGTTCCACGCTGATCTGAACTTCGCCGATCCGAATGCCGGCCCGCCGCTCGTCGGGGCCGTGGACCGTTACCCCGTAAATACGCAGACCCGGATTCAAACCTCGCCAATAGCTTTCGATTCGCCCGAGATGCACCGGATGGTTTGCGGCGCGCGTCAGGTACGCCTCGATGTCGCTTTTTTGCGCCAGCAGCGTCGGCAGGTACAGTCGTGCCGCGACATACAGGGTGAGCAACAATACCGCCGCCGCGACGCCGGACCAGGCGGCGTATCGCCCGGCCCGGCGCCAGCGTCGCCGTGTACGGAGCGGATGAGCGGATGCGGGATTCATGTGCGTGATCGGACGGCCGCGAGAGGGTTTGTCAAATTATACGCAGTGATAGAACGACTTCCCGCCGGATCGTTCCGTATCCTTGCGTTGGGAATAACCTGATAAGTTTCCAAACGACCCACTCTCACCGCAAAGGCGCAAAGTTCGCAAAGAAGAAATGACGGTTATCCAGAACTTTGCGCCCTTTGCGTCTTTGCGGTGAATCAAGTAATCGAGACGCGCCTTAAGAGTCCGTTGAAAAAGTCCCGTCCAGGGACTTTTCAACTCGTTCGCGCGGCGCATGTCCGCGCTCACTCCCGAAATTTCAACCACTTGCGTGCTTGAAATTTCGGCGCGCCACTTTTCGGCTGCGCCGTCCATGCTTCGCCGAAAAGTCCAGGGCCGAAATCCTCTCGGCCCGTTCGCCGCTTCGCGGCTCAACCTTGTGGCGCACGGGGTTTGTTTTTTCAACAAACTCTTAAAGCAAGACCACATCGTACTGTTCTTGCTGGTACTGCGGCTCGACCTTGAGTTGGATCGGCCGGCCGATGAACCCTTGCAATTGCGCGACGCTGTCGGCCTCCTCGTCAAGCAGCAGGTCGATCACCGCCTGCGACGCCACCACCAGGTATTCGTCGGCGCCGAACTGGCGCGCTTCGCGCGTTATTTCGCGAAAGATTTCGTAGCATACCGTTTGCGCCGTCTTGACCGACCCGCGCCCCTGGCACACGGCGCACGGCTGGCACAACACGTGCTCCAGGCTCTCGCGCGTGCGCTTGCGCGTCAGCTCGACCAATCCGAGCGACGACATTTCGGTCAGGTACACCTTGGTGCGGTCGCGGGCCAGTGCTTTTTCCAGCGCGCGCAGCACCGCGCGGCGATGATCGATGTCCTCCATGTCGATGAAGTCGATGATGATCATCCCGCCGAGGTTTCGCAGCCGCAGCTGGCGCGCGATCGCCTGCGCCGCCTCGAGATTGGTCTTGAACAGCGTGTCTTCGAGATTCTTGCGCCCGACGTACGCGCCGGTGTTGACGTCGATCGTGGTCATCGCCTCGGTTTGATCGATCACCAAGTAGCCGCCGCTTTTCAGCAACACTTTCGGCGCGAGCGCCTTCTGAATTTCATCCTCGACGCCGTACAAATCGAAGATCGGGCGCTCGCCCGGATAGTGCTCGATGCGATAGGCGACCTCGGGGATGAACTCCATCGCGAATTCCTGCGCTTTGACATAGGCCTCGCGGGAATCGATGCGAACCCGTTGGACGTTGTCGCGCACCAAGTCGCGCATGACGCGCAGCGGCAGCGTGAGATCTTCATGAATCAGATCGCCGAACTTGGCGCTCGCGAAGCGCTCCTGGCATACCGCCCAGACGCGGCGCAAGTAACGGATATCGTTGTGCACTTCCTCTTCGGTGGCGGTCTCGGCGAGCGTGCGCAAAATATATCCGCCCTGACCCTCGTCGCCGATCGCCGCGCGGATCATGGCGCGCAAGCGTTCGCGTTCGTTGTCGTCGCCGATCTTCTGCGACACGCCGATGTGGTCGTTGTGCGGCATGAACACGACGTAGCGCGCCGGCAGCGTGAGCTCGGTCGTCAAGCGCGCGCCTTTGCTGCCGAGCGCGTCCTTGATCACTTGCACGATCAGTTCCTGGCCTTCGTACAGTAACTGGTGAATACGCGGCACCGTCGATGGGGCGCCGCGCGGCGATCGCGGCACGCCGTCCGGGCCGGCGGTCTCGAACACCGGCGCGCGAACTTCCGTCTCCGCCGGCACGCGGATATCGGCGGCATGCAGAAACGCCGTGCGATTCAGACCGATCTCGACGAACGCCGCCTGCATGCCGGGCAGAATGCGCACCACCTTACCTTTATATATGTTGCCGACGATGCCGAGTTGGCGCGCGCGTTCGATGTAGATTTCTTGCAGCACGCCGTTCTCGACCACGGCAACGCGGGTTTCCTGCGGCGTGACGTTTATGAGAATCTCTTCGCTCATATAAAAACAGTGGCAAGAAGCAAGTTTCAAGTGGCAAGAAAAAGGAACGGTCAGTTTACTTGCTACTTGTCACTTGCTACTTGTAACTTGTAACTTGCTACTTGTTTTAGCAGTTGTACCAATTCAAACAACGGCAGTCCGACGATTCCGGAATAGCTGCCCTCGATGCGCGCGATGAAAGCGCCGGCGACACCCTGAATCGCATAGCCGCCGGCCTTGTCCGCGGGCTCGCCGGTGGCCCAATAGCGCGCGATGTCGGTGTCCGACAGGGCTGCCAGCGTGACGCGGCTTTCGGACGTCGCATCGTACGCCGCATCCTGAGCGAGGAGACTGACGGCGGTCAACACTTGGTGCGTGCGGCCCGACAATCGCCGCAGCATATCCATGCCATGCACGCGATCGCGCGGCTTGCCGAGGATTTCGCCGTCCAACACGACTTCGGTATCGGCGCCCAATACCGGCCGCGGCGGCCGGCCGGCCGCACGCACCAGCTCGGCGCCCCGGCGCGCTTTTGCGCGCGCCAATCGCGCCACGTACTCCGCGGCCGGTTCGCCCGACCGCGGCGTTTCAACGACGTCCGTGGCGACGGTTTCGAAACGCACGCCGATCTGGCGCAGCAACTCCGAACGACGAGGCGAGGCGGATGCGAGATAAATGTCGGCGGTCAACCGTTCCTTTTTCTTGCTACTTGAAACTTGCCACTTGCCACTGTTTTTATCGGTGATAGGGCAGTTCGTTGATGATGCTCCACGCGCGATAAATCTGTTCGGCCGCCACCACGCGCGCGAGCGGGTGGGCGAGCGTGAGACGCGACAGCGACCAACGCGCGTGCGCGCACGCCAGGCACTCATCCGACAGGCCTTCGGGCCCGCCGATCAGCAGCGCCATGTCACCGCCGCGGGCCATGCGCGCACGAAGCTCCGCGGCCAGTTCATCCGTCGAAAGCTCGCGCCCGGCGCGGTCGAGCGCCACGACATACGAACCCTTCGGTACCGCCGCCAGCAACCGCTCCCCCTCCGCCCGCACAACCCGGGCGATATCGGCACCTTTCGTGCGCCGACCGGCTTTGATTTGCCGCAAAACGAGCCGCGGCTGTCCGGTCAGTCGCTTGGCGAAGTCGTGATATCCGGCCTCGACCCAGGCCGGCGCCCGCTCTCCCACCGCCACTAGATGAATCTTCATCGAACCGTCATTTTAACGGGACGGATGCCTGACAGGGCGACCGCGGTGAACGCACCCGGATTTGCGCTTTTTTCGAACCGGACACGGAACGCTTGGCGGATTGGACGGGACGCAGCCCTGAGTCCCGGTCGTTGACCGAACCGGCAGCCGTCGGTTTTCCGGCGCCCGGACTCCCATATCCTGCCTTGATCGCGAAGGTGGAGGGCTTTCCCCGCGTCCGGACGCACCCCTCCCCCACCCGTTCGACGTGGCGTGGCTCTTGCAGAACGGCCTAGTAACAAAGGGAATCGTGCAGGAACGGCGAATGGCCGCACACCAACGAGCACGCAAAAAGGCGAAGAGACCGAGGCAAGGAAATCGGACGCGATACGCCGCGTCCGTACACGACACGCGTCTGCACGAATTGATCGCGATTTCTCGCAGCTGGTACTACTGGGAGCAGGACAAGAATTTCCGCTTTACCCGGATGGTCGGGTCCATCTTCAAAAGATCCGGCATTCACCCAAACGCTTTTGTCGGCAAGACCCGGTGGGGGCAGGGGATCGTTCCGCTCGGCGACGGTGGCCGCTGGGACGCGCACCGTGCCACGCTCAAGGCCCACCGCCCGTTCACCGATTTCGTCTTCAAATACGTCAACCCAAAGGGCGAGCTGCGCTTCATCGCCACCAGCGGTCGGCCGGTGTTCGATGACGCAGGCCGCTTCGAGGGTTACCGAGGTATTTCCAAGGATGTCACCCGTCGTGTTCAGCAGCAACGGCGTCTGGCAATCGAAAAGAACGTTGCACAACAGCTCGCCGAGGCGCGCAGCGTTGTCGAGGCGGCCGCGCAGACCATTCGCACCGTCTGCCATGCATTGGATTGGGCTTGCGGTGTGTACTGGCAACTTGACGATCGCGACCGGATGCTGCGCCGCAGCGCGGTTTGGGGAATCGGATCGCGCGTCATCGCTCGGTTCTTGACCGAAATCACGCGAGACTCGCCGTTAACGGCGCGGGCAAATAGCGTCGTTCGCCGCGTCTGCGTCCGCGCTAGCCCCGCATGGACCTCCGATATCGGAAAAAACGCGTCGTGCCGCCTATCCGCGCGGGCGCGGCAGGCAGGTCTGCGCGGCACGTTCGCGCTTCCGATCTCCAACGGTGGCCGCGTGATCGGGGTCATGGCGTTTTTCAGCCGCGAGACATATCGACCGGACACCGAGCTGCTGCAAGTCGCACTTTATATCGGCCGCGGTCTGGGCCAACTCGTGAATCGCCGTCAATCGGAAACAAAGCTCTCGCAGTTTCGCGCCGCCATGGACGCGTCGATCGACACGATCTACCTGGTCGATCCGATCAACATGCGGTTCCTGGACTTTAACGACGCCGCCTGCCGCCGCACCGGTTACACGCGCGAGGAACTGCTGCGCGTCGGACCCCACGACCTGATGTTCAAGAGTCGTGCGTACGTCAAGAAGCTGTACGCGCGGGTCATCGCGGCGGGAACGGATGGCATCCAGACCGAGGCTGCGGTCCGCGCAAAGAACGGCGAGTGCGCTCACCTGGAGATGCAGCATCGCGCCATTCAGCTCGACGGCAACACCGTCGTCGTCAGCGTCGCGCGCGATATTACCGCGCGCAAGGTCGCGGAACAGGCGAGCGAGCGGCTGCGGCGCATGTACGCCGCGCTTGGCGCCCTGAACGAAGCGATTCTTCGCACGCACCGAGCCGAAGAGCTCTATCAACGCGTGTGCGACGCCGCGGTCGAGAGCGGCCAGTTCTTCGGGGCCCGGGTGCTTCTGGTGGACCCCGGCTCCACCTGGGCGCGCGTCGCCGCAAGCAGCCGCTTCGCACCGCGGGACGTCGGGAACGTTCGCGTCTCCATCGACCCGACCGTCCCGGAAGGGCGCGGCCTGTTTGCGATCGCCTGCCGCACGCTCGAGCCGTGCATCAGCAACGACTACGGCCAAGACCCTCGCACGGCGCCTTGGCACGCCAGAGCGCGCACGGTGGGATTCGCTTCCGGCGCGGTCGTCCCCATCGTTCGCGGCGCAAAGGCCTTCGGGGGGATGGTCTTCTATTCGCGTCGAAAAAACGCGTTTGACGAAGACGTCGTAAAGCTGCTCGGCCGCATGGCCGAAAACGTCGCATTTGCGCTCGACAATTTCGATCGCGAAGCCGAACGTCGAGCCGCCGACGCCGCGGTGCGCGCGAGCGAGGAAAAATACCGCAACGTTCTCGCCAACATGAGCGAGGGCTATTTCGAGATTGATCTCAAGGGCAACTGCACGTTTGTCAACGATGCGTTGCGTCGCCTACTCGGTTGCACCTACGAGGAAATCATCGGCCTCAACTACCATCGCTACTACGACGCCGCAACGGCGCGACAGGTTTTCCGTGTATACAACAAGGTGTATCGCACGGGGAAACCGGTCGAGCTGGTGGAGTGGGATTACCTGCACAAGGACGGCACGCGCGGCCGCTGGGAGCAGTCGATCCAGCGCATCGATGACGCAAACGGCAGACCGGTCGGGTTTCGCGGAGTCGTACGCGACATCACGCATCGTCGCGCCGCCGAGGAAGCGCTGCGCGCCAGCGAAGAGCGCTTTCGCGGTCTTACCGATCTTTCGTCGGACTGGTTCTGGGAGCAGGACGCCGAGTTTCGTTTTACCAAGTTCGAAGGCAAAAAGGTTGCCGGCGGCCGCTTCGATTTTGGCAGCGTTATTCTGGGCAAACGCCCATGGGAAATGCCGAACGTCATCGCCGACTCAGTCGACTGGGAGCGCGTGCGCGAAATCTGTCGCCGACATGAACCGATCAAAGATCTCGAATACGCCTACGCCGACGACAAGTGTCGGCGCTTTTACATCTCGGTCAACGGCGAGCCGATGTTCGACGCCGCTGGAAACCTGCGGGGTTATCGCGGCACCTCGCGCGATATCACCGAGCGCAAGCGCGAAGAACGTCTCTTGGCCCTGGAACATGCGGTGACGCGCAGCCTCGCCGGCTCGGCCGGCACGCGCAAGACGCTGCAGGCCGTGCTAAGCGCGATTTGCGAATCGGAGCGATGGCAAACGTCCGGCTTCTGGACCGTCGATGAACATGCCGGCACGCTGAGCCTCGCCGTCGGCTGGTCCGCTCGAAACGCAGCCGCCCATTCCGTCGACTTCTACCGGCAGCACAGAGACATCGTCGTACCCGCGGACGGGTTGCTCGGCACGGTCTGGAAAACCGGAGAACCGCGCTGGGTACCGGACGTGACGCGGGAGGCCGGCTCGATATGGCGCGAGCGCATTGCCGCCACGGGCGAGCGCTCGACGTTCTGCGTCCCGGCCGTCGCCGCCGGCAAGGTGATCGGCGTGTTCGCGTTCGCGAGCGACGTCATGCGCGAACCGGACGAACGCCTACTGCGAAGCGCAAGCATCATCGGCAACCAGGTCGGACAGTTCCTGCAGCGCAAGCAGGCGGAAGACGTACTGCGCGAAAGCGAGGCACGCTTCCGCGCGTTAACCAACCTGTCATCGGATTGGTATTGGGAGCAGGACGCGGCGATGCGATTCACGCGGGTCGAGAGCCGCCGCGATGACGTCGACGTGGCCCGTAGAGTGCTACTGGATAAGCGCCCGTGGGAAACCGGTTACCAGATCGAGAATACCGATGGATGGGAAAAGCATCAGCAGGAATTGGCGGCGCGTCGGCCTTACCGCGATGTCGTAATGTTTCGGCGCTTGCGCGATGGAAGCAAGAACTATATCAGCGTGAGCGGCGAACCTATCTTCGACAACGACGGCCGGTTTGTCGGCTACCGCGGGGTCACGCGCGAGATCACACTGCAGAAAACAGCCGAGGCGCGCATCCAGTACCTCGCCACGCATGATGGTTTAACCGCCAGCCCGAACCGCTTCATGTTCAACCAACTGCTCGTGCTTGCGATCGAATCCGCCCGGCGCTACCAACGCAAGTTCGCCGTCCTTTTCATAGATCTCGATCGCTTCAAGGTGATCAACGACACGCTGGGTCACGCCGCCGGCGATATGCTGCTCAAGGAAATTTCGGTGCGGCTCAGAGCATGCCTGCGCGGCAGCGATATCGTGGCACGCCTCGGCGGCGACGAGTTCGTGGTGCTGCTGCAGGAAATCAACGAGCCGCAACAGGTTATCGCCGCGGCGCGCAAGCTGCTGGATACGATCACCAAGCCGCTCGCCATTGCCGGACACGATTGTCGCGTGACCGCCAGCATCGGCATCGCCATGTATCCGGGCGACGGCAACGACGAAGAAATGCTGATGAAGAACGCGGACATCGCCATGTACCGGGCGAAAGAGGAAGGCAAGAACAACTTCCAGTTCTACGCCCGGAACATGAAATCGCAGTCGGTGGAACGCCTGGACCTGGAATCGGGCCTGCGCCGGGCATTGGAGCGCGAGGAATTCAGTGTGCTTTATCAGGCGCGGGTGGACCTGCGCACCGAAAAGATTACCGGCGTCGAAGCGCTGTTGCGCTGGCGCCACCCGGAACTCGGAAACATCTCGCCGGCGCAGTTCATCCCGCTCGCGGAGGAAGTCGGACTGATCGTCCCGATCGGTCGTTGGGTGCTGTCGACCGCCTGCCGGCAGAGCGTCGCCTGGCAGCGCGCCGGTCTGCCGCCGGTATGCCTGGCGGTGAATCTCTCGGCGCGCCAGTTCTCCGATCGCGAACTGCTCGCCAACATCGAGTCCGCGTTGTCGGAGTCGGGCCTGGACCCGACGCTGCTCGAACTCGAAATCACCGAAGGGATGGTGATTCAGAATCCCGAGCGCACCATGTCATTGTTCGCCGCCATCAAGGCAATGGGGCCGCGGCTGGCAATCGACGACTTTGGCACCGGCTACTCGTCACTCGCCCAGCTCAAGCGTTTTCCGATCGACACCTTGAAGATCGACCGCTCGTTCATTTGCGACATCCCGCGCGACACCGAAGACAAGGCGATCACCCAGGCGATCATCGCGATGGCGAAGACACTGGGCCTCACCGTCGTCGCCGAGGGCGTGGAGACCGCGGAGCAGGCGCAATTCCTGCGCGACCATGGCTGCGATGAAATGCAGGGCTTCTACTTCAGTAAACCGCTCGCGGCCGCCGAGTTCGCCGAGCTGCTGCATCGTCACGACGTCGCCACCGAACGCATTCGAAGGAAAGCGTGACCCCGATGAAGCGCGCCAAGCCTGGCACCCGTCGCTCGCACCAACGCGTGGATCGCAAATCGCGACGTCCGGCGGCGATGAAGGTTACCGCGGCGGGTTCGCCGGCCCGGCGGAACGAACGCACGACCGACGAACTTCGACGCTTTTGCGCGGTCATGGACGCCTGCGCGGACATCGTTTGCCTGATCGATCGCACGACCATGCGATGCGTCGACATGAACGAGGCCGGCTGTCGGTTCCTCGGTTTTACGCGCGATGAAATCCTGGCGCTCGGACCGCAGGACGTGATTGTCGGCAGCCGCGAAGACTCGGAACGTGCCTACGACCGGTTGATCGCGCGCCGCGACACGACGGAGCGAACCGTCGTCCGCGCTCGGCGCCGGGACGGAACCGAGATTGCGGTTGAGATGCGTTGGCGGGCGATGCTGCTCGACGGGCAATGGATCATCGTCGGCATCGCGCGGCGCGATGCCGATCACGACCAAACCGAACAGGCGCTGCGCGCGAGCGAGGAGAAATACCGGAACATTCTCGAAAACATCGAGGACGCCTACTACGAAGTCGACGTCAAGGGAAACTTGGTGTTCTTCAATTCCGCGTTGGTGCGGCTGCTCGGGTATCCGGCCGACGAGCTGCTGGGATTGAACAACCGCGTGTATCAGTCACCCGACGTCGCCGCGCGCATGTACCGAACGTTCAACGAGGTCTACCGCACCGGCGTGCCCGCCAGGACTTTCGATTGGGAGATGCACCGCCGGGACGGCAGCACGATACTGGTCGAAGGTTCGGTGCAGCTGATCAAGGACGTCCACGGACAGGCGGGCGGATTTCGGGGAATCCTGCGCGATGTGACCTCGCGGCGCGAAATGGAGCGCGCCCTCCGGGAAAGCGAAGCGCGCTTTCGAAGTCTGATCGAACTGTCCAGCGACTGGTACTGGGAAATGGATGCGCATTTGCGCTTTGTCCGGATGGAAGGAAAGCGCGGCGAAATCGATGCCTTGGGACGCAGCAATGCCGACGTCGGCCGGCGGCCTTGGGAAACCGATATTCAGGCGGAGGGCGGGTGGGACGCGCATCGCGCGGTATTGGCGGCACACCAACCATTTCACGATTTCATCACGTGCCGTCGGATGCCGGATGGGTCCTTGCGCTACGCCTCCATTACGGGCGAACCGATGTTCGACGCGGGCGGTGCGTTCAAGGGTTATCGGGGCATCGGTTGCGATATTACGAAGGAAAAAATCGCCGAACAGCGCATTCAGTACTTCGCCACCCACGACGGCCTGACGAACCTCACCAATCGCGTCATGTTCAACGAACTGCTCGCGATCGCCGTGCAGACGGCGCAACGGCGCGCGTCCAGCCTGGCGGTGCTGTTCATCGATCTCGACGACTTCAAGGCAATCAACGACACGCTCGGCCACGAAGCCGGCGATCAATTGCTGTGCGAGGTCGCCAATCGGCTGAAGCAGGTCCTTCGCGGCAGCGATGTCGTCGCGCGGTTCGGCGGCGATGAATTCGTCGTGCTGATTCAGGAAACGGTGGATGTCGAATCCGTGGCGACCGTCGCGCTAAAGATTCTCTTCAGCATCCGCAAGCCGGTCGCCTTGATGGGACGCGCGCACGAAGTCACGGCGAGCGTCGGCGTCTCGGTTTATCCGGCCGACGCCGGCGACGCGCCGACGCTGCTGAAGCACGCCGACGCCGCGATGTACGTGGTTAAAGAGAAGGACAAGAACGGTTTCCGCTTCTATTCACACGGGCGAAGTCGCCAGCCGGCGGGGAACCGCTGACATGCACGCAAAGGTCAAAGCCAAACGGCTATCCAAGCGCCCGCCGGGCTCGCGGCGTGCCGCGCCGGCGAACATCGCCCGGCGTCGCGCCGCCGGCTGTCGCGACGCCGCTTTCCGATCGGCGCGCTGAAGGTCGAGCGCGCGTTCATTCGCGCCATTCCGAAAGACGCGGAAGACCGCGCGATTTCCGAGGCCATTGGCGCGACGGATAAGGGCTTGGGCTTGACCACCGTCGCCGAACGGCGTGGAAACCGAAGCGCGGCAGTCCTAAAATACCCACGCAACGATTTTCATCGTGCGTTTCGTTTGCTCATGGAGGTGTGCCGTGCGTTTGTGGATCGTCGTCGTCGGCATCGCGACCGCGCTGTCCGGATGCCAAACTGCTTCGTATCGAGGAGACATTAACTCGCCTTACTACGTCGTTCCCGCCGGGGCCCGCTTGGTCTTGGGGGAGGAACTGAAGCTCGGACCCGATCAGGTCAGCGTCTACGTTCAAAACGGGCAAGTCCTGCGGATGAGCCAAGTTCAGGTTTATTCGCCGTTCTGCAAATTCGAACTCAATCATCAAAGCGAAGCGCCGCGCACGGTGGCGCCCGATCAGATCGACGTCACCCGGGCTTTTCAGTATCGCCACGACGGCGGCTTCTCCGCGAACTCGCCTCCGCGACGACAGTACCTGGCGGCAAACCTGCAGGTCGGGCAAATGGGAGGTGAAGGAGGAGCACCGCTTCACTCTTATATCACGCAGATGGATCTGCGTTCGGAAAAGCAGCCCGAGATATTTCGAATGACGTGCCTGCGGTGGAGCTACCCGGGCATGCCCGAACACATTAGCATCGCCGAAATCAAGAAGACGCTGAACCCGCTTTTCACGCTACGTATGCCGGGGGAAAGTTAAGGGCGAGCACGCGGCGAACGCCGCGCGCTTTCTCATAAGTCGTTGTTCGCCCGACGGCGCATGGTCGATGTAAGAGAATGTCCCTGTGGCATCCGAACCGCGATCGGGGCGCTGCGAACGACCCCTACCGCTTAATCGCCTTCGCCTCGCTCCAAAGTTTCTCTAGTCCGTAAAACGCGCGCGTCTGCGCGCGCATGACGTGTACCACGACGTCGCCGACATCGATCAACACCCAATCGCCGCTTTCCATACCCTCGACGCCGGTCGGACGTCGTCCGGCGTCGCGCAATCTGTCGATGACGTTGTCCGCCACCGACATCACGTGGCGATTGGAGGTTCCAGTGACGATGATCATGTAATCGGTGAATACCGCGATCTTGCGCATATCTAGCACAACCATGTCGCGGACCTTGGCGTCTTCCAACGCGGCGAGTATCAGCTTACGTAGTTGCAGCGGTCGCATCAGCGGGCGGCACTCCGGTAGAGACGATGATCGTCGATGTATTTCCAAACCGCGGCGGGCAGTTCGTCGGATGACGGCGTTTCGCCGCGCGCAATCGCGGCGCGCAATCGGGTGGCGGATACGTCGAGCGGCGTCACCGGCACGAATACGACGCGGCCGGCCGGCGCCTCGCCGAGTTCGGCCGCGTCTTGCGAAACTCGTTCCATCGCCCACGGAAAAGCGCGCGCCCTTTCCAGCGGCGCGCCGGGCCGCTCCATGACGACGAAGTGCGCAAGGCCGAACAGCTGCTCCCAGCGATGCCACGTCGGCAGACCCGCAAAGGCATCCGAACCGACGAGCAGACACAGCGGTGTCGCGCCGATTTCAGCGCGCAACGATTTCAGCGTTGGCACGGTATAAGACTTTCCGCCGCGGCGAATTTCGCGATCGTCCACCGCGAAACCGGGAAACTCCGCGGCCGCCAGCTCCACCATGCGCAAACGGTGCGCTGCGCTTGCCGCGGGCGCGTCGCGATGCGGCGGCGTGGCGGCGGGCACGAGCCGAAGCTCGGCAAGGCCCAACCGTCGATAAACCTCGCGCGCAGGACGTAAGTGACCGTAGTGGATCGGGTCGAACGTGCCGCCGAGCAGACCGATCATGAAGTCAGTGAAAAGTGAAGAGTGTAAAGTGAAAAGTTAAAAAGCTAGACGTCATCCACAAATCACTTCTCACCGCTTCCGGCTATTTCCTTTTTCACTTTACATTTTTCACTTTTCACTGGCTTCTGACGTGTCCGTCGCCGATGACGATGAATTTCTGCGACGTCAAACCCTCCAGCCCGACGGGTCCGCGCGCGTGCAGCTTGTCGGTGGAAATGCCGATTTCCGCGCCCAAGCCGTACTCGAAGCCGTCCGCGAATCGGGTCGACGCGTTGACCATCACCGAACTCGAATCGACTTCACGCAGGAATCGGCGGGCGCGCGTAATGTCCTCGGTCACGATGCTGTCGGTGTGCTGCGAACCGTACTTGGCGATGTGATCCATCGCACCGTCCAGGTCGTCGACGATCCGAATCGAAAGGATCGGCGCTTCGTATTCGGTGCGCCAATCATCCTCGGTCGCGGCTTTGATGTCCGCCAGCAGCTTGCGCGTGCGTTCGCAGCCGCGAAGCTCCACGTCCTGCTCCCGATACATTTCGGCGAGCACCGGCAGGATACGTTCGGCGATGCCGCGCGCAACCAGCAATGTCTCCATCGCGTTACACACGGCGTAGCGCTGGCACTTGGCGTTGAACGCGATCTTGACCGCCTTGTTCAGATCGGCCTTGTCGTCGATGTATACGTGACAAATCCCGTGCAGATGCTTGATGACCGGTATCGTCGCTTCGTTGCTCACGCGCTCGATCAGACTCTTGCCGCCGCGCGGCACGATGACATCGACGTATTCCTTCATTGTGATCAATTCGCCGACCGCCGCCCGGTCGGTGGTGTCGACGACTTGCACCGCTTCCGCCGGTAGCCCCGCCTGCGACAGTCCGGCGTGAATGCACGCGGCAATCGCGCGGTTCGAACGCATCGCCTCGCTGCCGCCGCGCAGAATCGCGGCGTTGCCGGACTTCAAACAAAGCCCGGCGGCATCGGCGGTAACATTC
>DASWLD010000057.1:0-2769 GCA_036396275.1 Burkholderiales bacterium | reverse complement strand
TCGCCGAGGTCGACGGTGTAGGCCGAAAGCTCCTGTTCGAGTTCTTGCGCGAGACCGCTAATTTCCTCGGTGCGGCGGTAGACGCGATCGATCGTCGCGAGCAGATCGGATTCCTTGACCACCGCCAGCCGCAGCGGCCGGCGTAGTACGCGCGCGATCTCGTCGTAGGCGAAGATGTCGGTGGCGTCGGCCATGCCGACCATCAGCCCCTCGCGGCTGTCCTCAAGCACGATCGCGCGAAAGCGCCGCGCGTGCGTTTCCGGCAACAGCCGCACCACGTCCGGCTTGTAGTTGTAGCGGCGCAGATCGATGTAGGGCACCTGCAGCTGCTGCGACAGGAACGCGAGCATCTGATCTTCGGTGATGAAACCGTTTTCGATCAGCACGCGTCCGAGTTTGCGGCCGCTTTTCTTTTGCTCGGCGAGCGCGGTGTTCAGCTGCTCCTGCGAAATGATCTTGTGCGCGATCAGCAAATCGCCGATGCGAACTTTCTTAGGCCGAGCCGCGGGGGTAGCCGCCATGGGTTAAGTCCTCGAAAAAAAGGAGAAAATCTCCTTACCGACACTTCAAGCAAAATCTAGACCACGGCGGGCGGATAGCCAGCACGCATCGGCGGAGCGCCGGAATATCGGGAAACTAGCTCGATGAGGCTGTCTGTGGGGTGGTGAGGTCCGGCACGACGTACCGGGGGGGTACGGTCTTGGCGATTGCTTCGCGCATCGAGGTCACTTTCTGTTCGATGTCCTTTGCGCGCTCATTTTCGCCGAGCTTTCGAGCCATGTAAGCGGCGAATTCGTAGTACGCCAGCGCCGGCGCGGCCGGGTAGTACCAAAGGTCGGTACCGGCGTCGAGAATTCGATACGCCTCCCGCTCCTTGCCGATGACCAATAGCAGCTTGGCATACTCGACGCGCGCGGCAAGAAGCCGCGGATTGAGTGCAATTGCCCGTGCGAACTGCGACTCCGCGCGCTCGCGCCACTCGGGCCCCGTCAGGGCCGGACTCTCTTGCAGTATTCGCCCCCGAACGACGTGAATCAGCGATCGATACGGATTCGCGGACTGCGCCTCGTCGAGCAGCGCGAGCGCCGCCTCGTAGAGCGCACGGCGTTCGGTCGAGTCGGGTTGTGCGATGCGGTTCATCACGTGGCGGTACAAGTCCGCGTGCATGGTCAACACTTTGTCGTCGCGGGGGAGCAACCGCTCGGCCCACGTAAAGGATTCGTCCGCCGCGATCAAATCCCCGGTTGTCGCCAAATCAAACCCGCGCTTGTATAGATAGTCGGAAAGGCCAAGCGCGACGAAGTATGACAGCGGGAACAACGCCACCAAAATGACAACCACGCGATAAGCCGGCGGTTGCAGCGCACGCGTAGGTCGCAGCGTGTGCGCGCGCACCGGCACGACTTGGGTCGCGCATTCGTGGAAGCGCCCGAGCACCAAACCGGCGGTAATGGAGATCGAGAGGATATACAGGTTGAAATCGAGAAAGCTGTGCGCCGCGACCGCGAACAGACCGGCGAACAAGCCGAGCGACTCAAGCCGCAGCGCCACCGGAACGCGTGCATGGCGCAGCAATCGCACGAGCAACAACGCCGCCGACGCGAAGGCGGCCAGCAACAGCAGCAGCGCCGGCAGTCCCGCTTCGATCCAGATTTGCAAGTAATCGTTGTGCACGAAGAAACCCAGCGTCGCGTCGGCCGGATCGCGAAACGGCGGCCAGGCCAAGTAGTAGGTGCCGAGACCGATCCCCCACAACGGCTGCTGTTGCAACAGCTCCCACGATCCGCGCCAGATGAGCAGCCGCGGAAACGCGGCGCTGCCCGGGTCCGCGAGCGTCGCCATGCGATCTTCCACCCCGCCGTGTAGCAACAAATTCGCCGCCGCGTAGGCGATCGCGACGATGCCGATCAAGGTGATCAGCCCGCGCCGATCGACCGCGCGCTTCGCGAGCAACGCGAACATCGTCAGGCTCAACGCGATACTCAACGTGGTGCCGCGGCCGCCGGTGCTTGCGATCGTGAAATACAAAACAAACAAGCACGCACCCAAAACGTAGCGCGTACGTGGCGTCGCGCGCTGCTGCCACGCGACCAGGAAATACCCGCCGAGCGAAAGCGCGATCAACATCATCAGCGCCGCAAACGAGTGAATGTTGACGAACGTCGAGCGCGGCGGCTCGCCCCACACGAAAAGCTGAATCAAGGCATAGCCGCAAAGCGCGAGCGCCCCAATTAACGCGAAGCGCGACACCAGAAACCACACGCGTTCGCGTTGCGGCGACAGTGTGTACGCCCAAAAGACGAGCACGAGGCTGCCGACCCACCAAAAATTGATCACGCTCGTTACCAAGACGGCGCTCCACATAAGCGAGACGCCGAGCCACATCCAAAAAAGCGTGAGCGCGATGCTCACCGGTGTAAGCGGCAGCCGCACACCCGATTGGTGGCTGGATGCCAGCGACAGCGCCAACCAGGTGACCAGCAAGAACTGGGCGCCCGCGAGGAGCGGAATTTGCGGGCCGTGGTAGAAAACCGAGAGACCGAGGGCGCACGCGGCGAACAGCGCGCTGATCGGCGCGATATACGCGGCCTGTGCCGTGTCGGCTGGGCGCCGTTTCATAGGATAATCCGTCTCACCGTGTTCTGACTGAACTGTAGCCAACGCCGACCGCAAAACACCAGTTCGCGCATGTTCGACGTCCTACTCTATCAACCGGAAAATCCGCCGGCCACGGGCAAATGTTGTAGCCCTACTCGCTGCGCTCGTTCG
>DASWLD010000056.1:0-29635 GCA_036396275.1 Burkholderiales bacterium | reverse complement strand
CATGGTGAAATCCCCCGGCCAATGGCCGTGGTCGAGCTACCGTGCCACCATCGGCAAGGCCCCAACGCCGCCTTGGCTCAACATCGACTTTCTGCTCGCCCAGTTAAGCAGCCGCAAAGGCGACGCGCGCGAACGCTATGTACGCTTTGTCGCCGAGGGCAAGGAGCAGCCGACGATCTGGCAGAACCTACGCGGGCAGATCTATCTCGGCGATGAAGCGTTCGTCAAGAAGCTGCATCAACGCCACCGTCCGGACGATCGATTGAAGGAAATCCCGCGCGCGCAACGCCGTGCTCCTGCCAAACCCTTAGCCCATTACGTGCGCCTGCCCGATACCGAGCAGGGGATGCAAAGCGCCTACGCGAGCGGGGCTTACACTTTGGCGCAGATCGCCGAACACTTCGGGGTACACTACAGCACGGTGAGTCGGGCGGTGGGGCGGCGCAAGGGGGCGTGATGTTTCAGAGCAAGGCCGTGCTTTACGTATCGCCCGAATGAGGCTCTAAACACCGGTCATGAAAGTTCGTGACGTGATTTCGATGCTCGAAAAAGACGGTTGGCGACACATTCGCACGAAGGGCAGCCATCGACAATTCCAGCATCCGACCAAATCTGGAACGGTAACGGTAGCAGGCAAATTAGGCGTCGATGTTCCATTTGGCACGTTGAGTAGTATTCTTAAGCAATCGGGTCTCAAACGATCGTAGGAGCGGCGGTATGGAATATTTGGTGGTGGTGGAAAAAGGCAAGACCAGCTATGGCGCCTATGTGCCGGATTTACCCGGCTGTGTTGCCGTTGGGGATTCCCGGCGCGAGGTGTTGAAGCTGATTCGCGAAGGGATCGCGTTACACATTGAGGCGTTGCGCAATGCGGGCGAAGCGATCCCTCCGCCGACGTCGAAAAGTGAAATTGTAAAGGTGCGTGCAGCGTGAGGAATCGCCGCGATGGTGTGGCGGAGAAATGCGTTTATGTTGCAGTGCAAGACCTGACCCTATTTTCTCCTATTTTCTCTAAGGAAGCTCTGAACAAGTCGGTTGTCGTGCTTCGACGGGCTCAGCACGAACGGATTTCTACTATAAAAACCATTCGGTCTGAGCTTGTCGAAGACCGCTTGCACACTTAATCAGAGATTCCCTAACCCAGCTTCCTAGGGAGGAGTCGAAGCGATGAGCAGCAGCGGTTCATCCTGATATACTTCCAGTGCATACCGTGCGCAAAAGCGAGGGATCCCATGCCGAGCACCAACCTGAAACAAGCGGCTCATCAGTTGATCGACAAGCTTCCTGAAGACGCGACCTGGGATGACGTCGTGTACGAGATGGTCGCGCGCCGCGAGATCGAATTGGGCCTTGCCGATAGCGACGCCAATCGCACGACGCCGGTGGAGGATGTGGCGAAAGAGTTTGGCTTGAAGGCATGAGGGTCCACTGGACCACGCGGGCGAAAGCCCGCCTGCACCTTCTCCACAATCACATCGCCCAAGACGCGCCACTCGTTGCCCCGAAGGTCATCGAGCGCCTGATTGAGCGCTCGCGCCAAATCGCCACCGTCCCCCATGCCGGGCGTCAGGTTCCGGAGTATCAGCGCGAGGACGTGCGCGAAGTGCTCGAACGTCCTTACCGCCTCATCTATCGAATCCTCTCCGACCGCATCGATATCATTACCGTGATGCACTACCGCCAGCTCCTGCCGAGCGATCTGACAAAGCTCTGACGTGAGAAAGTAGAGAAAAAGAACAGACCCAGGGTCAGAGCCCTTTTACTTTCCGGGGATCCCTTCGACCGCATGCTGGTCGCACAGGCGGTGCAGGAACCAATGCGTCTCCTGACGGCTGACAAGGCGCTGAAACCTTACTCCGACCTGATCGAAGTAGTGTAATTGTCGAGCCACCGCGCTTGAGTCCTTTTTTTGGGTGCGTCTTCGTCGTTACGTTTTTAGTTATTTCCGAGCGAGAGCGTGCGCGGCGTCATCAACCCGCTAGTTCAACTGTACCCGCTGCCCCCACGGCACCGGCGCTTTCCCTTTCACCAACCACAGCACCGGAAAGTCCGGCGCGCGCGGGGGAAACTCGCCGTCGGCGTCGGTGAAGTAAACGAGCAGATCGGGTCGTCGCTCGAGCTGCTCGGCCCAATCGAACGCGGGCGTAAAGCGCGTACCGCCGCCGCCCGCGAGGCGCGCCGGCAAACGCAATTCGTCCCACGGTTCGTAGATCCATGGTCCATCGGGCGCCAGCGCGGCGTCGCAGGCGTGCAGTGTGATGCGGGCGTTGATCTGGCCGCGGATCGCGTTAATCTCGGCAATGAACTCGCGTATGTCTTGCTGCGCGATCGAGCCGCTGGTATCGACGACGATCGCGATGTCGACGTAAGCGGCGCGCAGCCCCGGCAAGAGGGCCGCGCCTTCGCGCCGGCTCGGACGTGTGAAGCTGTAGTCGCTGCGCGCAACCGATGTCATGTACCGCGCGAGCAACATGCGCCACGGCAGCTGCGGCTGCAACAAATCGTCGACGATGCGCGCCATCGACCCGGGAAGCTTGCCGGCGCGCAAGGCCTGTTGCGCCGCGGCCGCGAGACGCAACTGCCACTGGGTCGCCAAGTGCTCGCGCGCGCCGCCCGACGGCGATGGCGGCGGTTTGGCGAGGTTGCCGCCGCTTTCGCGCGAGGTATCGGTGGTGCCGGGTCCTTCGCCGTCGTTCCGCGATGCGTCCAGCCGCGACGGTTGATCGGTGTGGGGCGAACGGTCCGGCGGGTGCCCGCCGCGTGTTCCCTCGCCGTGTGCTGTGTCCGGTCCGTGTTCTTGATCGTAGATATGTTGGTCGATGGTCTCGCCGGCGTTGTCATCCTTGATCGTCGGATAGATTTCCTCCGCCGCCATGCCGGTGCACGCTTTTTCGACCAGCGCCCCCGGCGGCGGCTGCAGGCCGTCGTCTACGAGGATTGCGTTCACCGCGAGGTCGCAGGCGACGTCCCAGCGGTGTTTCGCGCGATGTTCGCGTCGATAGAAATGTGACAGCGCGCAATGCAGCGCTTCGTGCGCGAGTAGGAACTTGGTTTGCTCGAGGTTGAGGTTCTCTATATAGCGCGGGTTGTAGTAAATCGCCTGGGCGTCGGTGGCGATGGTCTTGCACCAAGCGTCCGCCGCCGCGAGCGGCAAATGCAGAACCAAAACACCGAGAAACGGTTTCTCGATGATGAGCTGCGTTCGGGCGGCGCTTAGTTTGCGCTCGATCTCGTCGCGGTCGCGCGCCGGTGTCGCCATTGGTTCATCGCGCACGCGCCGCGCGCGGCCAAAGATCGTAGAGCATCACGTCGGCCACGCTTTTTGCCCATTGCGCAAACTGCGGGAGTCCGAAAATCCGCTCGCCAACTGCGCGCTGAAGGTCCGACACCAGCATCACGCCCATCTCCCGCGTCGGCAGACTCTGGGCATAGCGCATGATGTTGCCGTAAACCTTGTTTTCCTCCGGCGAGCCGCGTGCGCGCACCGCCCGCGAAACGAGCGCCGAAGCGACGGCGTACTGCAAATCGGTTCCCTTCGGCACGGCTTCGGATTGTCCGGCGACGATGGCATCGACGTCGGGCAGGTTGTCGAGGTTGTCGACGAACGCCTTGAGTTCGATCCCGGCGGCCGGTCCGACGCAGCCCTGCAACGCCCCGAGCAGGAGCGAGGGTTGGTCGCCGAACTTCGCGAGCGCGCGATGCGCGAACTCCCACGAGCGCGGCGACGCGAAAGCCACGGGGTTGCGCGCCGGATCGAAATCGAACAGAAGTTCGGGCCGAAAACGCAGAAATGCGATCAGTCGCTCGTCGATGTCGTGCGCGTACGCCCAGGCGATCCAATCGTCGAGATTAACGTCCACCTCGAAGTGGGCAAAGCGATTGGCCAGCGGCGCCGGCATGCTGTACGTGATGCCGCGATCGCCTTGACGATTGCCGGCGGCGACGATCACCCAACCGGGCGGAACCTCGTACGCGCCGAGGGCGCGGTCGAGGATCAGTTGATACGCGGCGGCCGACACTGTCGGCGCCGCCGAGGTGATCTCATCGAGAAAAAGGATGCCCCCGTAGCCGTGACGCACGGCGTCCGGCAGCATCGCCGGTACCGCCCATTCGACGACATCGTTCACGCGAAACGGGATGCCGCGCAGATCGGTCGGTTCCATCTGCGACAGCCGCAGATCGATCATGCGCGTGCCGTGGCGCGCGGCAATCTGCGCCACCATCTGCGATTTACCGACCCCGGGCGGACCCCAGAGCATGATCGGCGTGTATTGACCCTGGCGCGTGCTTTGATACTCCCGGTCGAGCACGGCCATAATCAAGGCTGGTCGCATACGTTTACTCGTCGCCCTTTGGTCGGTAAGACGCGCCACCGAGGTGGATGCGGCGCGCCGCGGTCGGTTGGTATGTGGAAGATCGATCCTCTAAATTCAGTATAAGATGCGTGCGCCATACCGTCCATTTTGCGCATCGTCGCGCGCGGCGCGCGCGTCGACAGGTTCACATGAGAGCGCGCGATAACGGCAAAAGGAGCTGGGCATGAACGCCACCCCTGCCAGTATTGTCTTGCGCGGTATGCTGGCGGACAGGCTTGGCATCGCGCTGTGGCAGGCCGATGGCAGCGGTCCGGAACCGGCGGCCGTCGGACATCGCTTCGTCACGCCGATTGAAGAGATAACGGCGCATTACTACGTCGCGTCGCGCGACTACATCGATCCGGCGGCGCGCGCGGGCGCGACCGCGACCGCGCTGCGCGGCGCATGGCCGCGGACGCGCATGGCACTCGGCACCGCCGGTCTCGCGGCGGCGAATCTGCACGTGCGGCTGCCGCTGACGACCGCCGGCACGGATCGCGAGGGCGAAGATTGGTTCTATCGCAATGACGTCGAAACGCGCTATTTGCGGCCGCAGGCGCCCTTGCCGCTGCTACTGAACGATGAAGCCGTGCTTGAGTTCGCGCCGCCGCGCTTGATGCTGACGGAAGACTATCGCGGCGCGCGACGCTTTGCCGACGTGCGGATCGCGCTGGTATCGGAACCGACACCGGCGCGAGCCGCGACCGGCGCCGCAACTTCCGTCGTCGCGGGCACGCTCGCGCGGGCGCTGCTCCATGACTTGGCCGGGCGATCGGTGCGCCTTGTCGTCGACGCGATTCACCTAACGCCGGAAACTTTCGCGGGTCGCGGACGAACCAGCGGACGCTTCGCCGAGATTCCCGCGGCGCGGTTGGATGTGGTGGGAAGCTAGCTTTCCGGCGTCAGTCCGTTGCCCACCGCTCGTAAAGGTCGTTCGCGCTCTTCCTTGAGTTGCAGCGCCCACAACCGCGCGTAGGTGCCGCCGAGTGCGAGTAGCTCGGCGTGGGTGCCGCGCTCGATGATGCGCCCGTGTTCCATCACCAGGATCCCATCGGCATCCATGATCGTCGATAGCCGGTGCGCGATCACGAGCGTCGTGTGCCTGGCCGCGATTTCCTTTAGCTCAGTCTGTATCGCCTTCTCCGACTGCGAGTCGAGCGCCGAAGTGGCTTCGTCGAAAATCAGGATGCGCGGCTGTTTGAGGATCGCGCGCGCGATGGCGACGCGTTGTTTTTCGCCGCCCGAGAGTTTAAGGCCGCGTTCCCCAACGAGCGACTCATAGCCTTTCGGCAGCGATTCGACGAACTGATGGATGTGCGCGCGCTTGGCGGCTTGCACGATTTCCTCGCGCGGCGCTTCCGGCCGACCGTACGCAATGTTGTAGTAAATGGTGTCGTTAAACAGCACCGTATCCTGCGGCACGATGCCGATGACGGCGCGCAGACTCGCCTGCGTTACCGAGCGTATGTCCTGCCCGTCGATCAAGATTCGCCCCGCGGAAACGTCGTAAAAGCGAAACAGCAACCGCGCGAGCGTCGATTTGCCCCCGCCGCTGGTGCCGACCACCGCGACCTTGCGGCCGGGACGAATCTCGAAGTCGACGTCGAATAAAATCTGCCGCTCCGGTTCGTACGAAAAATCGACACGCTCGAAGCGCACATGGCCGCGGGTCACCGCGAGGTTCGGTGCGCCCGGCGGGTCGCTCACTTCGGGCGCCTGGTGCAGAAGGCCGAACATCCGCTCCATATCCGCCAGCGAATGACGTATCTCGCGATACACGAACCCCAGAAAATTGAGCGGCATGTACAGCTGAATAAGAAAGGCGTTGACCAGCACCAAATCGCCGATACTCATGCGTCCCGCCATGACCGCTTGGCCGGCGAGCAGCATCAAGATCGTCACCCCGACGGCGATGACGAAGCCTTGCCCGGCGTTCAGGAACGACAGCGAGGTTTGATTGCGCACCGCGGCCTTTTCCCACACGGCCAAGGTTTCGTCGTAGCGCCGCGCCTCGTAGTGTTCGTTGTTGAAGTACTTTACGGTCTCGTAGTTGATCAGACTGTCGATCGCGCGCGTGTTCGCCTTCGAGTCCATCTCATTCATGGTGCGGCGAAAGACCATGCGCCACTCGGTCACCCACAGCGTGAACAAGACGTAGACGGCGAGCGTTCCGATCGTAACGAGAACGAAGATCGCATCGTACTTCACCAGCAGGATGCCGGTGATGAAGGCGATCTCGAGGATGGTCGGCAGAATATTGAACAGCATGAAGTTCAACAGAAACCGAATGCCGGCCGCTCCGCGCTCGATGTCGCGCGACACGCCGCCGGTTTGACGCTCCAGGTGGAAGCGCAGCGACAACCCATGCAGATGCTGAAATACGTTCAGCGCGACGCGTCGAATCGAGCGCTGCAATACCTTAACGAAGACGACGTCGCGCAATTCCCCGAACAGTGAATTGCCGAGCCGCAACAAGCCGTAGGCCGCGAACAAAAACACCGGCAACGTCAACAGCGCCTGCTTGTGCTCGAAGGCGTCGACGATTTGCTTGAGCACCAGCGGTACGCCGACGTTTGCCACCTTGGCCGCCGCGAGAAACGCGAGCGCGAGCACGACGCGTACCCGGAACTCGAGCAAATAAGGCAGCAGCGACTTAATCGTTTGCCAGTCGCGGCGACCGGCGGGGGGTTTACCGTAGTGGGTGATGCGCACGAAAAAAGTGAGAGTAGTTCAGCCGGAAAGTTCCGCTATTGTATCGTAGCGGGACCCGGGGCACGACGTTCGGTGGTCTGTCGTCGTCGTTAGGTGCGGAAGTTCCGCACGGCACGCAGGAATCAGGAGCGGGCGGAATTAGACCGAGTAGTCCCGCAATATTTCATCCGCAATCCATTGCCGCAAGAATCCCGCCGCCCGACCGGCGGCGTGCTCGGGGTCGATCCATTCGCACAGTCCTTCGCAAATCTCCTCGAAACGTTCGCCGCGTAGCAGCGCATCCAGGGCGTAGGCTTCATCGACATCGAGCGAACGAAAGAACGTGTCGAGCCCCTGGCGCCATACGAGCCAGGGAACCGGGTGCTCGGCCTGTTCAGGCCGCGGCGGGGTTTCGGCGCCGGTGTCGGCGGCTTTCCATAGGGCGGGCGCGTTCCATTTCAAATCCAGCCGCTGCACCGACGCCCGTGCGCGAAACGCGAGCCGCGGCCATGCCTGTGGATCGATCGTGCCCATGGCTTGCACCGTGAGCACCGGGTCATCGTCCGCGTCGAACGCGGTGGTCAGAGCCCAATCGAAGGCGGCGAGTTCGGCGAGGAGCGGGTTCTCGGCGTGGGTCGGCGTCTGCGCCAAGAATTCGGCCATGTGCCGGCCGAAGTAGCGCACCGAATAGTGCGATGACGGCCGTGCGTCGATGTAGGCGAATGCGAGCTTGCGAAACTCATCGGCGCCCACATGGGCGAGCAGCGCGACAAAATCGGTTTCGAGTGCTTCGAGCAGGCGCAGCTTGTACGCCTCGGCGTAGACAGCCAGGCGTTGCGCGGCGCCGAGGTTGCCCGCGTCGACGACGCTGTCGATGGCATTGTTCGGCGCGCCCAGGAGGTAGGCCTGGAATTCGCCTTGCAGTTTGTTGAGCGCGGTCATCCGGCCGCGACGGTCGCGCTGGGGCGGGAGGCGCCCACGATCGGCGCGGCGAGGGCACGCGCCCGGTCGAGCTCCGCCAGCAGCTCCTCGATCGGCGGTATGTTGTCGTCGCGCTCGATCATGGTCGATACCGGGCCGAAGCGCTTGACCGCAGCTTCGTACAGCTCCCACACCGGATCGACGATCGGCTCATCGTGCGTGTCGATGATGTGGGTGTCGAGGTTTCGATGTCCGGCCAAGTGGAATTGCCGCACACGTTCGCGCGGCACGCCGTCGAGATATTCGATCGGATCGAAGTCGTGATTAAAACTGCTGACGTAAATGTTGTTGACGTCGAGTAGGATCAGGCAGTCGGCCCGTTCCACGACGGCGGTTAGAAAATCCCATTCGTTTATACCCGAGTCCTTATATGTAAGATAACTCGAGACGTTTTCGATCAAGATCCGCCGGCCGAGGTAGTCCTGCACCTGCGCGATGCGATCGGCGACGTGTTTAACGGCCTCTTCGGTATACGGCAGCGGCAGCAGGTCGTGCATGTTCTTGCCGTGCACGCCGGTCCAGCAGAGGTGATCGGAAATCCACGCGGGCTCGGCGCGGGCCGCGAGTTGCTTAAGACTTTTTAGATAGTCTCGATTGAGCGGGTCGGTCG
Organism: Burkholderiales bacterium; assembly: GCA_036396275.1. Classification (GTDB taxonomy): domain Bacteria; phylum Pseudomonadota; class Gammaproteobacteria; order Acidiferrobacterales; family Sulfurifustaceae; genus JACQFZ01. Next base: position 20,998 of record DASWLD010000056.1, on the reverse strand, counting down.
AACCGATCGACAGCGACACGCCGTGCATGACGACCGGATAGTGGCTGCGTATGCGATCGAGGAAATGCAGCGGCTTTCCGCCCGGCACCATGTAGTTCTCGGAGAGGATTTCAAACCAGTCGACCGCCGGTTTGGTATCGAGAATCGCCCGGTAATGGGGCGTGCGAAGTCCTAACCCGAAACCGAGATAGGGACGGGATGCGGAATGAACGCGGGTCATGAAAAAACAAAGGGCGCCCGCAACGGCGGGCGCCCGTCGACGGGTTAGCCCTTCTTCTCGACCTTGCCGCCCTTGGCTGCGCAATCCTTCGTGGACATAACGCTCATGCCCTTGCCTTTGCACTCGTTTAGACCTTTGCAGGAGCTCGACGCCGTGGCGCACTCGCTCTTGCCTTTACACGCGTTGACGCCGAGGCAATGTACTTTGCCCTCGTCCTTCGCATGAGCGGCGGCGAACGCGGTGTTCACGGCAGCGGTGGCGAACAGGCCGGCGGCCGCGGTGGCGATGGCAAAGCCGGCGATTTTCTTGGTGGTCAACATAGATATCTCCAGATTGGTAGTTGAGGTACATGCATGTACGTTCTTAGTCGATGCCCGGATGCAAACCTTACTGCCGGGTACCCGGCAACTTTGGCGCAAGGGGGGAATCGTCGCGGTTGGCCCAATGGCGGGAAACGGACTCCGTTCCTTCGGTGGGTTGAACCGCCGCGAGATACTACCTCAGCACTCGCCGTGAGTGAACGGGCGCTACGGCGTGAGAAGGCCGCCAGTCGGACTGTCGCATACGCCGGTGGCAGCGGCTGTGGTCGCGCGGTTACCTTGCTTCCATCAGGGAAATCGAACCGCGCAAACCCGCAATCAATGTACAAGTTTCTTGTACTTGATCCGATGCGGCTGATCGGCGTCGTCTCCGAGACGGCGCTTGCGGTCGGCCTCGTAGTCGGCGTAATTGCCCTCGAACCAGACGGTTTGGCTGTCGCCCTCGAACGCAAGGATATGCGTCGCAATGCGGTCGAGGAACCAGCGATCGTGGGAAATGATCACGCCACAGCCGCCGAAATCGAGCAACGCCTCTTCGAGCGCGCGCAAGGTATCGACATCCAGATCGTTCGTCGGTTCGTCGAGCAGCAAGAGATTGGCGCCGCTCTTGAGAAGCTTCGCCAGGTGCACGCGATTGCGCTCGCCGCCGGAGAGGTCTTTTACGAACTTCTGCTGGTCGTTGCCGCGGAAATTGAAGCGTCCGCAGTAGGCGCGCGAAGGTACCTCGTGCTTGCCGAGGAGAATGTTGTCCTGCCCGTCGGAGATTTCTTCCCACACCGTCTTGTTGCCGGCGAGCGCGTCGCGTGATTGATCGACGTAAGCCAGTTGCACCGTCGGACCGATCCGCAGCGTGCCGCTATCCGGTTTTTCCTGCCCGGCGATCATGCGAAACAAGGTGGTCTTGCCGGCGCCGTTCGGGCCGATCACCCCGACGATGCCCCCGCGCGGGAGATTGAACGTCATGTTGTCGAACAGCAGGCGCTCGCCAAAGCTCTTGCCCAGGCCGTTCGCTTCGACCACGAGGTCGCCGAGCCGCGGTCCGGGCGGTATGAAGATCTCTTTCGTTTCGTTGCGGGTCTGATATTCCTGCGACGCCAGCTCTTCGTAGCGCGTGAGGCGCGCCTTGCTCTTGGCGTGCCGGCCCTTCGGATTTTGCCTTACCCAGTCGAGTTCTTCCTTCATCGCCTTGGCGCGCGCGGTCTGCTGCTTCTCTTCGGTTTCGAGACGCTTCTCTTTTTGTTCCAGCCAGGACGAGTAGTTGCCCTTCCACGGAATCCCGTGGCCGCGATCGAGTTCGAGAATCCAGCCGGCGACGTTGTCGAGGAAATACCGATCGTGCGTTACCGCCACGACCGTGCCGGGATATTCCTGCAGGAACCGTTCGAGCCAAGCCACCGACTCCGCGTCCAAATGATTGGTCGGCTCGTCGAGCAGCAGCATGTCCGGCTGCGACAGCATCAGCCGGCACAGCGCGACGCGGCGGCGTTCGCCGCCGGAGAGCTTCGCGACGTCGGAATCCCACGGCGGCAGGCGCAGTGCGTCGGCCGCGATTTCGAGTTTCCGCTCGAGCTCCCACGCACCGGCCGCGTCGATCTTCTCTTGCAGCGCGGCCTGCTTTTCAAGCAGCTTGTTCATCTCCTCGTCCGGCATCGGTTCGCCGAACTTCATCGAGATGTCGTTGAAATCGTCGAGCAGCTTCTTGGTGGCGGCCACGGCTTCCTCGACGTTGCCGCGTACGTCCTTCGCCGGATCGAGCTGCGGTTCCTGCGGGAGGAACCCGACCTGAATCCCCGGTTGCGGCCGCGCTTCGCCGTCGTAGTTGGTGTCGACTCCGGCCATGATGCGCAGCAACGTCGACTTGCCGGAGCCGTTCAGGCCGAGCACGCCGATTTTGGCGCCGGGAAAAAACGACAGCGATATGTCGCGTAAGATCTCCCGCTTCGGCGGCACGACCTTGGAGACGCGATGCATGGTAAAAATGTATTGACCGGACATGACTGTCTGGAAGATGCTTACGTCGGATTGGGAAAGACTTCGTCACCGCGCCCCGCTTGCGGGCGTACCCGCTCAACGGATACCGGCCGCCTCAAGCGCCCCCTCACCTCTTGTCCTTTGATCGCTCTCGACATCCTGTCTGTCGCGATCTTAGTGCGTCCCTGCACGTCACCGGGGGGAGAGGAGGTCGCTCCTGCGCATCCTGCGCTCGCGACATTCGCACATCCTTGCGCAGCAGAGTTGGTTCGCTCGCGCGGTTCTTAGGCCGGGGTGGAGATTAGCGGCTTTTGCCGGAGCTTGCCACTGTCCACTGCGGCGACGCTTCGGAGGAAATCGTGGTCTCGTCGGAGAAGGCGTAGTTCAAATCGGAATCAGCTTCCTGGAAGTAGTGTCCTTGCACGTAGTCGATGCCGAAGTTCCACAGCACCGACAGCGCTTCGGCGGACTCGACGCTCTTGGCGATCGTCTTTTTACCCATGGCCTTGGCGACCTCGACCACGGCGCGCAGTGACGTCTGCGCCACGGTGTCGCCGGCGAGATTGCGCACCAGCGCGCCGTCGAGTTTTAAATATTCGACCGGCGGTTCGCGCAGTCGCGTGGTGGCGCCGAGGACCCGCCCAAAATTATCGATGCAAAAGCTGCAGCCGATCTTTTTGGCCGCGCGCATGAAGGCGGCCGTCGCCTCGGCGTGCTTGGTCAGCGCAATTTCGTCGATTTCGAGGATGACGTGCTCACCGCTCAGCTTGGTTTCGTGCAACACTTGCTGAGCCGAGACGATGAGCTCGACGTCACGCAGCGCGCCGACGGAGAGGTTTACAAAAAACTTCACCTCTCGTTGCTGACGGTGCAGTTCCGCCAGCGCATGGATCGAATGTTTCACCACCCAACGATCGATCGCCACGGCCTGGCCGGACGCCTCGGCGTGCGGGAAAAACAGCGCCGCCGGGATCAGCTTGCCGTCGTCGCCGACCATGCGCACGAGCACCTCGAAGTACTCGCCGGCGTCGCCGTGTAGATTGACGATCGGCTGATAGATCAAACGGAAGGACTCGCGCTCGATCGCCGCGCGGACGCGTTGCGGCCAGTCGACGCCGTCCGGTTTGGTAACGGCCGCCAACGTCGGCTTGGCGGCGTTTGCGTTCGGCGCGCGGCGTTGCGAGGCGGCGTGGGCGGGTCTTGCTCTCGCACCGCCGTCGGTCTTCACCGTGAACGCCGCCGACGCCTCCAGTGCATTCACCAGTGCCTGTGCGTTTTCGTGTTCGCTATCGACCGAACGCGAAGCAACGCGGCAATCGCGATTCTCGGTCTCGGCACCGTCGCCGAGCGGCAAATTTGAAACCGTTTTTTCCGCGGCCGCCCCGAGTTCCGCGAGCTTCAGCGCGGAGGCGTTCGGAAGGAGCGCCACGAACTCGCGGTCGCCCCAGCGCGCGAGCAGCGCCCGCGGGCCGACGACCTCGCGCAACTCGCGCGTGACGGTCAGAAGAAAGCGATCGACCGCGGCTTGCCCGAGATCGCGGCCGGCGTGCCGTAGCTGACCGATGTCGACGTACACCACGCCCTGGGTCGGTCCCTTGGCGCGCGCCGATTCTATCGCCTGATCGAGCACCTGGTTGAAATAGGCGCGATTGTAGATCCCGGTCAATGGGTCGTGTTGATTCATGTATTGCAGCTTCGTTTCCACGGCTTTGCGCTTGGAAACGTCGGTGACGAGCACCTGGGTGCAGGCCTCGCCGTTCATGGTGATCGGCGAAAGACCGAACTCCGCGTGAAACTCGGTGCCATCCTGGCGCATGGCCAGAAATTCGGTGGGAGCGGTCGACGGCTCGTTGCTCTTGCGGATGAATTGCTTGAAGCGAGCGTGATCGTTCTTATCGATCAGGTTCATCACCGGAACGCCTTCGAGATCCGCGGCGCTGCCGTATCCGAACAGGTCGAGATAGGCTTTGTTCGCATCGATATGCATGCCCTCGTGAACGTAACCGATGGCTTCGCGTGCACCGTCAACCACGGCGCGGTGCTTGTCCTGGATTTCTTTCAACGCTTGCGCGGTCGCGCGGTGCTGGGTGCGTTCCGCGGCGACGGCGAGCTCGCGCTCGATCGCCGGCAGCAGGCGCGCCAGTTGATTCTTCAGCACGACGTCGCGCGCGCCCGCGCGCATGAGCGACGCGATGTCGCCATCCGGCGCCGCGCGCGTTACGACGATGACCGGGATTTCGATGCGCGCATGGCGCAGGGTGTCGAGTACCGTGTTGGCGTTGAAGCGCGAGAGCGACAGTTCGGTCAGCACCGCGTCCCAGCCGCCTTTTTCCGTCGCCGCGTGCAGCCCGGCGAGGTCGTGCACGCGCTGCGACTTCAGTAAATAGCCGCCGTCGCGCAACGCCGACAGGATGAGTTCGGCGTCGTCCGGCGACGGGTCAACGATCAGTAGGCGTAGTACTTTGGTTTCCAAACAAAACCTCGGCCGCGAAGCAGCGGGCACGGACCGCGAATCAAGGGTCGAGCAAACTTGTTAACCACGAAGGGCGTATGCGACGCGGAGGAAATCGAAGGTATCGATTGAGCCCCCTACGCGCGCGGCTTCCTTGACGGTTAACATCACCGTGCCGGAACGGTTATCGGTTTTTCCGGCCGGCGCTGTCGATTATGCAATAAGTGTAGACCGCGCTCGGCGGGTCCGCAGGACGCGCCGCTTCCTAGGGGTGGGGCAGCAGGAATTCGAGGAGTGCCTTTTGCGAATGCAGCCGGTTTTCCGCCTCGTCCCAGACCACGCTCTGGGGTCCGTCGATGACATCCGCGGTGACTTCATGCCCCCGGTAGGCGGGCAGGCAGTGCAGGAAAATCGCGTCCGGTTTCGCCATGGCCATCAGCTTGGCGTCGACGCGATAGGGGGCAAAGGCGCGAGCCCGTGCCTCTTTCTCGTCTTCCTGCCCCATGCTGGCCCAGGTGTCGGTAACGACGGCGTCGGCATCCTTGGCCGCCTCGGTCGGATCGGACAGCAGTCTGACCGCATCCGCGGATTCAGCAAGTATCGCCGCGTGCGGTCGATACGCCTTTGGGGTCGCGACGCGCAGCCGGAAGCCCAGGCGCGTTGCCGCCTGCATCCAAGAGTGGCACACGTTGTTGCCGTCGCCGATCCACGCGATGGAACGACCGCGAATGTCGCCGCGTTGCTCGACAAAGGTCTGGATATCGGCGAGCAGCTGGCAGGGGTGATGCCGGTCGGTCAGCGCGTTGACGATCGGCACGCGCGAGTGGGCCGCGAAGCGTTCCACCATCTCATGTTGATTCGCGCGGATGACGATCACGTCGACCATGCGCGACATGACGCGCGCCGTGTCCTCCACCGGCTCGCCGCGGTCGAGCTGCAAATCGCGCGGCGGCAGGAACATGCTCGAGCCGCCGAGTTGCGCCATGCCGGCGGCGAACGATACGCGGGTGCGCGTCGAGGATTTCTCGAACAGCATCGCCATCACCTTGCCGGTGAACGGCGTATGTCGCTGACCGCCATGCTGCATCTTTTTCAATTCGGCCGCGCGGTCGAGCAAAGACTTCAGTTCGGCCGGGGTAAGGTCGGCCAGTGTCAAGAAATGACGGACGGTCACGGCGATTTGAGGAAGGCGCGAATGCTTTCGGCGACGACCGACACGATGCGGTCGGCGTCCGCGTCGGTAATCACGAGCGGCGGCAACAGCCGCACGACCTTCTCGGCGGTGACGTTAACGAGCACGCCGCGCTCGATCGCTTTCGACTTCACGTCCGCGCACGGACGGTCGAGTTCGACGCCGATCATGAGACCCTTGCCGCGTATCTGCACGATACCGTTCACGCCGTCGAGATGGGTCTTCAAACCGTCGAGCATGCGTTGACCGAGTGTGCCGGCGCGTTCCGGGAGTTTTCCGGCGTCAAGATGTTCGATGACGGCGAGCGCCGCGCGGCAGGCGAGCGGATTGCCTCCGAACGTCGAGCCATGATTGCCGGGCTGAAACAAGCGCGCCGCCTCGCCGCGCGCGAGACAAGCGCCAATCGGCACGCCGTTGCCGAGCGACTTCGCGAGCGTCATCACGTCGGGACGCGCGTCCTCGTGTTGGTGTGCGAACCAGCGGCCGGTGCGGCACAAGCCGGTTTGGATTTCATCGAGCATGAAAAGCCAGCCGCGCTCGGTGCATAACGCGCGCAGCGCGGCGAGATAGCCCGGCGCCGGCAGGACGATCCCGCCTTCGCCGAGAATCGGCTCGACCAACACCGCGACGACGTCGGGATTGTTGTCGCCGACCTGGCGCACGGCGGCGACATCATTGTAGGGAACACGATTGAAGCCGCCGACCAAGGGTTCGAATCCCGCCTGGATCTTGCGATTGCCGGTGGCCGACAGCGTCGCCAGCGTTCGTCCGTGAAAGCTGCCCTCGGTGACGATAATGGTCGGGTTGCGCCGCTTCTTGTTGTTGCCGTGCAGACGCGCGAGTTTGATCGCCGCTTCGTTGGCTTCGGCACCGGAATTGCCGAAGAACACGGCATCCATGTCGGCCACGGCGCACAACCGGTCCGCCAGGCGTTCCTGTATTTCAACCTGATAGAGGTTCGACGTGTGAACCAAGGTTTTTGCTTGGTCGCAAAGCGCTTCCGCGACGCCGGGATGCGCGTGTCCCAGCGCACACACCGCGACGCCGGCGACGGCGTCGAGGTATTTCTGCCCCTGCGCGTCCCAGAGATAGGCGCCGTCACCTCGAACGAAGGCGATCGGTTGGCGTGCGTAGGTTTGCATCACGTGCGTCATATTTATAAAAGAATAAAGGCACCCAGCCACCTAACAGCGTGCGTTCGGCCGCGAATCGAGCAGCTCGCGCGGCGTTAGGTGACTGGGCGCCATCCTCTGGAAACGCGAAATTCTAGTCCTTCTCGTTGGCAACGCAAGCGAGTCTTACTAATCGCATCAGCGAACCGACTCACCCTCTCCCTTTGGGAGAGGGCGGGGTGAGGGAGCGCGCACCATGTAATAACGACAAAGCCCGGCTAGGGGCCGGGCTTCGCCGTGCCGGCGGCAGCGCCTATCTATCTAAGGAGACTCTGAATATATATGACCATCTGTCGCAAAGACGCGAAGACGCAAAGAAGAGGTTTAATTTATCCATGCCATTCTTTGCGCCTTGGCGTCTCTGCGTCGATCTTTAAATTATCAGACCTTCCCTAAAAGATACGCGGCAGACCGTGCGCGGTGCTTCCGGTCACCATGAAGAAAAGCATCGGCAGCGACAGCATCGTGTTCGTGCGAGAAGCCAGGAACGCGACGCGCCCGGCCTTGGCTTTGGCGGCGTCGTCGGCGGTGACGATGCCGAGAACTTTCTTCTGGTTCGGCCAGATCAGCACCCAGACGTTGAACAGCATGATCGTGCCGAGCCAGGCACCGATGCCGATCGGGGCGGCGGCGCCACGCAGCAGCAAGGCGTTGCCCAAGCCGGTGCCCGATCGCTCAAGGTAGTACGCGCCGGTAAGCCAGGTGACCAGAGCCGCCCAGCGAAACCATAGGAGCGCACGCGGCGCGACATGCTTCGAGATGCCGGCCGCCGTGCCGTCGGCCTTCGCCGCCGCCATCGCCGGCCCTTGAATGGCGTTGAAATAGTAAAGCAGGCCGATCCAGGTAATTCCGGCCAGGATGTGCAGCCATCGATCGATAATGAGTTCCATGTTTCCCTCGTACTGCGTTGTTCGCGTTCGTTGCGGTGGTGGCGGTTAGCGCAGGAAATTGACGACGAATACGTACAAAATTACCAGCAGCACCAACCCCGAGATGATGGTGCCCCACAGGGAGTCGAGCGGATTTTTCATTGGCTAATCCTCGCGCGTTTTTTCGACGTTGAAGTATGAAGTTTTCGTTACGTGACTTGAGCGGAACGGTAAGCCTAAGGTACAACTTTCGGCATTACAAGACGTGTTGGCGCGCGTTGCACGCGTGATTAAGCAATCGACTGCGTGCTGCCCTGGCGTGCGGCCGTGGCCATCATGGGTTGAACGTGGTGCAATACCGTCGCCACAGACGAACAACCGATCACGTTACCTCTAGGAGGCGCTTCATGCACCGTTTGATTAGAGCCATCGCCGGAACCGTCATCGCGGCCGGTATCCTGACCGCCTGTACGCAAACCGAAGAATCGGGCGGCACGTTGAAGAAGATCAAGGACAGCGGGGTCGTCTCGCTCGGTCATCGCGAATCGTCGATACCGTTCTCCTATTATGACGACAAGCAGCAGGTCGTCGGCCATTCGCACGAGATCGCGCTCAAAATCGTCGACGCGATCAAGGCCGAACTCAAGGCGCCGAGCCTGCAGGTAAAGCTGACCCCGATCACCTCGCAGAATCGCATCCCCTTGGTGCAAAACGGCACGATCGATTTCGAGTGCGGCTCGACCACGAACAACACCGAACGCCAGCAGCAGGTGGCGTTCTCGAACACGATCTTCATCATCGGTACGCGGATGCTGACCAAAACCGACTCCGGCATCAAGGATTTTCCCGATCTCGCCGGCAAGAACGTGGTGACCACCGCCGGCACGACGTCGGAGCGGTCGCTGCGCAAGATGAACGAAGAGAAGGACATGAAGATGAACATCATCAGCGCCAAAGATCACGGCGAGGCGTTTCTTACGCTCGAAGGCGGCCGGGCGGTGGCGTTCATGATGGACGACGCGCTGCTCTACGGCGAGCGCGCCAAGGCCAAGCGGCTGGGCGACTGGGTGGTCGTCGGCACGCCGCAGTCGCGTGAAGCGTATGGCTGCATGCTGCGCAAGGACGATCCGACGTTTAAGAAGCTCGTGGACGACACGATCGCGAAGCTCCAAACCTCCGGCGAGGCCGCGAAGCTCTATGAGAAATGGTTTGCCCAGCCGGTTCCGCCGAAGGGGCTGAACCTGAATTTTACGATGAGCGACGACATGAAAGCGCTGTACGCGAATCCGAACGACAAGGCGTATCAGTAAAAGCAGTGAAAAGTTAAAAGTGAAAAGGGAAAAGTGCGGAGAGTGAAAAGAGCGGGAAAAGTCGGTAAGGGCGAAGGGCAGCGACGAATGTTCTTTTAACTTTACACTTTTCACTCTTCACTATTCACTGCCTTTAATGAGCTATCACTGGAACTGGGCGGTTTTCTTTCAGCAGACGCCGTCCGGCGGTGCGACGTATCTCGACTGGATTTGGTCGGGAGTGCAGGTGACGGTGGCGTTATCGCTGTCGGCCTGGGCGATGGCACTCGTGCTCGGCTCGGTGGTTGGGGTGCTGCGCACCGTACCGAATCGCTGGCTCGCGGGAATTGCCGCGGGTTACGTCGAAGTGTTTCGCAATATCCCGCTGCTCGCGCAACTTTTCATTTGGTACTTCGTGCTGCCCGAGTTGGTACCGGGGGGTGAGCGCTTCAAGCAAATCCATCCGGTGGCGCAGCAGTTTATCGCCGCGATGGTGACGCTCGGTTTCTTCACCAGCGCGCGCGTCGCGGAACAAGTGCGCGCCGGCGTCAATTCGCTGTCGCGCGGGCAGAAGGCGGCGGCGGTCGCGCTCGGTTTCACCTTGCCCCAGACCTACCGCTACGTGCTGCTGCCGATGGCTTATCGGATCATCGTGCCGCCGCTGACGTCCGAGTTTCTGAACATCTTCAAGAACTCCGCCGTCTGCTCGACCATTGGTTTGCTCGAACTGGCGGCGATGGGCCGGCAGCTCGTCGACTACACGGCGCAGGCGTACGAGTCGTTTATCGTCATTACCATCCTGTACGTCGCGATCAACGCGATCGTCATGCTGCTGATGCGGCAGGTCGAAAAGCGCGCGCGGATTCCTGGCTACATCGGAACGGGAAAATAGCGGTACCGGCATGCACGAATTCGATTGGAGCTCGATCCCGCGATCCCTGCCGTTTTTGTGGCAAGGGCTGACGGTATCGTTCGCGATTACGGCGGTTGCGATCATTGTCGGTATTCTTTGGGGTACGGTGCTCGCGTTGATGCGACTATCGGGCGTGGCGGCGTTTTCGTGGTTTGCCGCCGGCTACGTCAATTTATTTCGCTCGGTGCCGCTCGTGATGGTGTTGCTGTGGTTTTTCCTGATTGTGCCGCAATTCTTGCAAGATCTGTTCAACCTCGGGCGTGCCACCGACACCCGCCTGATATCGGCGATGGTCGGTTTCGCGTTGTTCGAAGCGGCGTATTACTCCGAGATCATTCGCGCCGGCATTCAAAGCGTGTCGAAAGGACAGCTCGCGGCCGCGGCCGCGCTAGGCATGACCTACGGTCAATCGATGCGGCTCGTCGTTTTGCCGCAGGCGTTTCGCAATATGGTGCCGCTGCTGCTGACGCAGGCGATCATCCTGTTTCAAGACACCTCGCTCGTGTACGTCAGCGCACTCGCGGATTTCTTCGGCGCCGCCTACAAAGTGGGCGATCGCGACGGACGGCTCGTCGAGCTGCTGTTGTTCGCCGGCGCGGTCTACTTCGTTTTATGTTATGGCGCTTCGTACGCCGTCAGACGCCTGCAACAGCGGATAACGCCGTGATATCGATACGCCGCGTCAGCAAGTACTACGGCGATTTCCGCGTGCTCGACGATTGCACGACCGAAGTGCGCAAAGGCGAAGTCATCGTCGTTTGCGGTCCGTCCGGTTCGGGCAAGTCGACGCTTATTAAATGCGTCAACGGGTTGGAGCCGTTTCAGAGCGGCGAGATCGTGGTCGACGGTGTTTCGCTCGGCGATCCCAAGACGAACCTGAACAGGCTGCGTGCGCGGCTCGGCATGGTATTCCAGAACTTCGAACTGTTCCCGCACATGACCGTCATGGACAATCTAACCATTGCGCAAACGAAAGTACTGGGTCGAACCCCGGATGCGGCGCGGGATAAGAGTGTGAAGCTGCTCGCGCGCGTCGGCTTGGAGGCGCACGCCGGCAAGCATCCCGGCGAACTGTCCGGCGGCCAGCAGCAGCGCGTCGCGATCGCGCGCGCGCTTTGCATGGATCCGATTTGCATGCTGTTCGATGAGCCTACCTCGGCGCTCGATCCGGAGATGATCAACGAAGTGCTGGACGTGATGGTGCAGCTCGCCAAGGATGGCATGACGATGATGGTGGTAACCCATGAAATGGGCTTCGCCCGCAAGGTCGCGAATCGTGTGATCTTCATGGACGAGGGCCGCATCGTCGAGGACGCGGACAAGGAAGCTTTTTTCGGTACGCCGCGCTCGGAGCGGGCGCAGCAGTTCTTGTCAAAGATTCTGCATCATTAGAGTCAGCGAGGCCCTGCTGCCGGACTAGTGCACAGCAGTTGACCGCTCTGACCGTCGCGAGTGCGTTGTCGGCAGTATATTGGTCCGTTCCAACGGTCTAGGATGGCGGAGCGATGAGTAACCGCGATACCGACTCTCCCAAGCGGATGCGGGCGAAGCGGCTGCAATTCGACCGCTACGTCCTGGATTTGGATCGCGGCTGTCTCCTTCTCGACGGGAACGAGATTGCGCTACGGCCAAAGACGTTCGCGGTTCTACATTACCTTATTGAAAATTCCGGTCGCCTGGTTTCGAAAGACGATCTCTTTGCCGCGGTCTGGCCAAATCTCGTCATCACAGACGATGCGTTGGTGCAAAGCATCGGCGAGCTGCGGCGCGTGCTTGGTGACGACGGGTCGCGCTTAATCAGGACGATTCCGCGCCGCGGCTATCGATTTGAATCTGATGTATCGGTTGTCGGTTCGGTTGATACGTCTTCAGCCGATAGCGCGCCGATTTCGGCTGCGTCCGGCGATGCGACTCCATCGCCGGAGCCCGTCGTCGCGCGCACCCCGCTCACCTTTTTCACGATGGCGCCCACCGGCCGGCGCATCGGGCTGCTCGTCTCGTTCACGCTCGCCGTTGTGCTTGTTGCAGGACTGCTGTGGAGCGGCATCGCGAGCGACTGGAAATTTCTGAGTGTTTTGGGATACGGCGACCGATCCGCCACCCAAGGCCCGGCCATTGGCGCAAAACCCGTCATCGCGTTTCTCCCGCTTCTTAACCAGACCGGCGATTCTGCGCGCGAGTATTTTGCCGATGGGTTGACGCAGGACATTATCAACGCACTGGGCCGGTTCTCCGCATTGACGGTTATCTCGTGGAACGGTGTCTTTCCCTACAAGGGCAAGCCGGCAAGCCCGGAAGCGATCGGCCGCGATCTCGCCGTCACCTATATTGTCGAAGGCAGCGTGCGTCGGATCGGCGACCGCGTGCGGGTGAGCGCGCAACTCGTCGACACGCGGCAGGGACGGGTGCTGTGGTCTGCCCGTTTCGACGAGGCGCTGGCGGATGTGTTTGCGTTGCAGGACAACATTACCACCCAGATCGTCAGTGCCTTGGCGATTCGCGTGGCGCAAATCGAACAACGCCGGATGTTTGCAAAGCCGACCGAAAGTCTCGAAGCCTATGATTACGTGCTCCGCGCGAGGCCGGCATTTCAGCGCCCGACGCGCGCAAACAATGCGGAGGCGCGCGTCCTGCTCAGACGCGCCATCGAGCTCGACCCGAACTACGCTGCCGCCTATGCGGCACTCGCCGAAACCTATCACATTGGCGCGTCCATGGGCTGGGCCGAATCGCCGACCGCATACTTGAGCCGCGCCGAGGAATTGGCAATCAAGGCGCTGAGCCTCGATGACTCGGAGGTGCGCGCCCGCGTCATTCTCGCCCGCGTCCATATCCTTCATCAGAGGTACAAGCAGGCCGAGGCGGAGATCGAGCGCGCCATTGCGATAAATCCAAACGATGCCCAGAGCCTCGCCGGGCGCGGCAATATCCTGATGTGGCTGGGACAGACCGATGCGGCGATCGAGGCATTGGAGCAGGCGCAGCGCATCGATCCCGATCTCAATGCGATAGACCGCTTTGCGCTGAGCTTGGCCTACTATCTGAAACGGCGTTATGACGCGGCGATCGAACTGGCGGAACTCAATCTTGGCGAAACCGCAGGCAGCCGCATCGTGCTGGCGGCCGCCTATGCGCAGCAAAACCGAGCCGAAGACGCCGCGCGCGTCGTGACGGAGATACGCCGCTTCGATCCGACCTTCGACTCGCAGGAGTTCGGGACCAAGTTTCTAAACGCTGCCGATCTCGAAAATCTGCGCGACGGTCTCCGCAAGGCCGGCCTCGCACGACCGCCTCAATGACCGCTATCGCTTCAGAATGAGCGGTCGGTTTTGGCTCGCCTTCGCGGTGTTTTCCGCAAGGTCCTGGCGGAACAGATTCGGCCCCGCCGGTTTTGCGAAAATATAAAGCTTGCCCTCGCTGATGAGCCAATACTCCGGATTGGCCTCGACGACCCTGCCGCGGGTGAGGGACATGGCGCAGAAATCCGAGAACTGTGGGGCGTAGCGTACCGGATCGGCCTTGAAAAGCTCGCGATGCTCCGGGCGCGAAAAGCGGTAGCGGTGCTCATCCCATTCGTATTCGATCTTCGCCAGCCCACGCACCGGGCCACCGATGGTGAAATACGCGACCGGATCATAACCCTTGATGGCCAGTGGGGCGCTTTCCGCGGCAGACGATATCGAGTCGGCACACGCGAAGGCCGTAACCAGCAAAACGAGGTGGACCGTGTTTCGGCGAAACAGATTGTGCATGGGCGAATTCCCTCGATGATTTGTCTTTCGCACGACGCGCCAAACCGTCAGCGTTGTTCCGGTCGGCATACGCGACAGTAGCTCCCTGACTAATCCCAGCCCGCCGCTCCAAATTTCGGTCATTTTTCGGCGTTTCCTTCGACTTCTCTCGTTACCGCGAACGTCTACGCCGGCTAGCCTACGCGCGTTAATGAGGCCGCACAAACAACGGCCACATTGGCAACAAGCTCACTCGTAAGTTAGGCGCCACGGCACCGCCCTTTGTGCCGTATTCGCAAGGAGAACGAAAGATGAGAACCAACAGTGTGCGGCTCGCATTCTGGATCGCGGCCATTGTTCCAACCGTATTGGGTGCGGCGCCCGCGTTTGTAAGCGCAGCTCCTCTAAAGATCGAGTTCGTCGTATCGCCGAGGGAACAAATACGTTTGGAATTCGCGGATGGCAGCAAGCACTTCGTCGCGATGATGCGGCGCGAAGGGAAAGCAACGGGGAAGGGAATGCTTTCGGGGGCCGCGGTGACCGAATACGGAATGCACGACATACAGCCGGGAATTGAGGGTGATCCCCACGGCTATCTCGTTTTCGCGCTTTCCGACGCCGACATTGCTTACGTGAAATGGGTCGTTCGCGGTGTATTCGTGACCGGCGCCGATGGCAAACCTTTGCTGCTCGACAATGGTGTCTGGGAGGTCGTCGGCAGTACCGGAAAGCTCAAGGGACTGCGGGGTGCGGGCACTATGCACATCAAACGCGTGCCGTCGCCGCTAGAGCGAAACTTCATCCTTGAAGGTGAACTCATCTCTGCAACGGAAGAGCGTAAATAGCAATTCGCGAAACATGCGCCTAACCGTTCTCGCAAGCGGACAGTCACCGGCAAGCCGGCGCTCGCTGCTTGGTACAAACGGTTAGGCGCCACGGCGCCGCGTCAGGTGCCGCAATCGCCAGGAGAACGAAAATGAGTAGAAATAGCGTAAGACGAATAGTGATGCTGGTCGCCGCCACCACCCTTTTGGGAACGGCGACTGCCTCAGTGCTCGCAGCTCCGATAAAGATCGACGCTGCCGTGGCGCCCGTGCTGGCGGCCGAAGGCGACGGTCGCATCGTCGGGCAACGCCCGTGCGACTTCCCCTTCGACAGCTATGCCTCGTGGCTCTCGTTCATCCGCGATCGCCATGCCCGCCGAGGCGATGCGTTCGACGAACCGGCGTTTCGTGCGGCCCACCCGGCCAGCGCCTTCCGTGCATTGGTGGATGGCCAAGAGGTCGAATGCCGTCAGATCACCTACCTGAGCGACGGCCTCAAGGTGGCCGGTTATGTCGTGGGTCCGCGCGGCCGCACCGCGGCCCCGAGGCCGCTGGTCATCTTCAACCGGGGCGGCAACCGTGGCTTCGGCCAGCTGGTGTTCGCCAACCTGGTCGATTTCGCACGCTGGTCGCAGGAAGGCTTCGTGGTGCTGGCCTCGCAATACCGCGGCGGGCCGGGCAGCGAAGGCAACGACGAATTCGGCGGCGCCGACGTCAACGATGTGATGAACCTGTTCGGCGTGGCCCGGGAGATGGGCGGCGTCGATATGCGCAACGTCTTCATGCAAGGCGAGTCGCGCGGCGGCTTGATGACCTACCTGGCGCTGCAGCGCGGTGCCCAGATGAATGCGGCGGTGGTGGTCGGCGGCCCAACCGACCTGTCGCTTGACGCCGATCACCGGCCGGAGATGCAGGCTTTGTATCGCGAGCTGATGCCGAACTTCGCCGCGAACCCGGACGCGGCACTTCGTGCGCGTCGTGTGCTCGACTTCGCGCACCGCCTCAGCGCGCCGGTGCTGATCCTGCATGGCGGCGCCGACTGGCGCGTCGACCCGCAGCAAGCGCTGGTCTTGGCGCAGCGCCTTCAAGCGCTCC
Organism: Burkholderiales bacterium; assembly: GCA_036396275.1. Lineage (GTDB taxonomy): Bacteria > Pseudomonadota > Gammaproteobacteria > Acidiferrobacterales > Sulfurifustaceae > JACQFZ01. The sequence goes on along the minus strand of DASWLD010000056.1, from coordinate 4,950 downwards.
AGCGACCGTACGGACTACTGGTGTATGCCGGCGACGATCACGGATTGAGCCGCAATAGCGACGACTCCTGGCGCCGTACGGTCGGTTGGTTTCGGCAGCACATGAAGTGAGCCTCGCCGCCGGCACCGAGGAGAAACACGCGGACCGCCGCATCGAGAGTTTCTGGTTGACCCCTGGACAGATTTTTCTTAGCGAATCTCACGCCGAGATTCGCTGTTGCGCGGCCGACCCGGAGCGCAAGGAGATCGTGACCGGGAAGGTGAGGCGCCGCGCGGTGAAGGCTTCCGTCGATTCGCCGGTAGCCCTCGACCGTGAACGGTACTATGTTTGAAATAAGGCGATAAGCGAACGACGGTGTACGCGGTACCAGCGGCGTTATCGTGTGTATTGCCGGCGGAACATTTGCCTCGTGTGCCGCTCATGCTAGGTTAGCGGAGGACGAAGATAGCGGTAGCGGGGTTTGGTAGGGGCGGCCTATGAAACGGGTAACGCTTTACAGCAGCTCAAGCCGCAAGGCCGGGGTTGGCGGGTCCGGCGAGCGACGCGCAGCCGAGACAATCGACGCTCGGCGCGCTGATGCCTCGGCGCCGGGCATACCGCCGGCCGGCGCGCGCGAAACCTCGTGGCGCGCACGGTATCGACGCTTTCGGATGCCGATTTGGACGGCGCTTGCCGCGGCGCTCGTGTTGAGTTGGGCGGCTGCGAATTTTTTCCTCCCCCGAGCGCCGCATTACATGACCCAAGAGGAAGTGAGCGCGACGGTGGCGCAGGTCCTGAAGACGGCAACGCTGCCTTCGCCGGCGGTGCGCGCGTATGAAGCGATCAGACCCTCGGTCGTGCGCGTGCGCGGGATGAAAGGCTCCAACGCCACGGGCGATGCACCGGAAACCAATATCGGCAGCGGTGTCGTTATTGTCGACAACGGCCTCATCCTTACTAGTTTGCACGTGGTCGCGGACGCGGAGCGCGTGAGCGTCATTTTCGACGACGGCTCCGAATCCGAAGCAGCCGTGATTGTCCGCCAGCCGGAGCGCGATATCGCGGTGCTATGGGCGTCTGCGTTGCCGGACAATCTGGTCGCGGCGACCCTACGCTCGACGCAGGACTTGGCGCCGGGCGACCAGGTGATCGCGGTCGGATTCCCGTTCGGCATCGGTCCGTCGGTATCCGCCGGCGTGGTCTCGGGGTTGCGCCGGCGGCATCGAACGATATCGGGCGAGCATGTGATCGAGGATTTGATCCAATTCGATGCGGCGGTGAATCCGGGCAGTTCCGGCGGGCCGTTGGCGACGATGTCCGGCGAGGTGGTCGGCGTCGTTTCCAGCATTCTCAATCCCGGCACCAGCAACTCGTTCGCCGGCATCGGGTTTGCCGTTCCGATCGAAAACGCGGCATCGGCGGCGGGCACGTCGCCTTTTTAATGCGAGGATTCATGGGCAATCGGGAAATCGAACGCGGCGAAACCTCCTCCTTGATGGAGCGCATCCTGTACGAGGTGAAGAAAGTCGTCGTCGGCCAGGACCATTTTCTTGAACGCGTGCTGGTGGCGATACTCGCGCACGGACATTTGTTGGTGGAAGGGGTTCCGGGGTTGGCCAAGACGCTGACCGTCAAGACGCTCGCGAAAACCATTCGCGGCACGTTCCGACGCATCCAATTCACGCCGGACTTGGTGCCGGCCGATCTGGTCGGCACGCGCATGTACAACCAGAAAACCGGCGACTTCTCGACCGCGCTCGGCCCGGTGTTCGCGAACCTGCTGCTCGCCGACGAAATCAACCGCGCGCCGGCGAAGGTGCAAAGCGCGCTGCTCGAAGTGATGCAAGAGCATCAAGTGACGATCGCCGGCGAGACCCATCACGTGCCGGAGCCTTTCATCGTGATGGCGACGCAAAATCCGATCGAGACCGACGGCACCTATCCGTTGCCGGAAGCACAGGTCGACCGCTTCATGCTGAAAGTTCTGGTCGGCTATCCGACCGAAGAGGAAGAGTTCGTGATCGTCGATCGGGTGACCGGCACCGCGCAGGACGTCGCCGCGGTCGCGACCACCGAGCAGCTGCGTGCGCTGCAGCGCGAATGCGCAAACGGTTATGTCGACCCGTCGTTGATTCAATACGCCGTGCGGCTCGCGTCCGCCACGCGCGATCCCGAGCGCTTCGGCATGCCCGACCTCGCGCGCTACCTTTCCTTCGGTGCGAGTCCGCGCGCCTCGATCCATGTCATCGAAGGAGCGCGCGCGCTCGCGTATTTGCGCGGGCGAACCTACGTGCTGCCGGAAGACGTGATCGACATGGTTCCCGACGTCTTTCGCCATCGGTTGGTGTTGACGTACGAAGCGCTCGCCGACGGCAAGACCGCCGACGAGATTCTCCGGCAAGTAATGAACCGCATACCGGCTCCCGATAAACCGCTTGAATCGCATGTCGCCGTCGGCGCACGAACTTGATCACGTCCTGCGGCGGTTAGAGTGGACGGTTATCCGTCGCCTCGACGGACTGCTGCAAGGCGACTACCGCACGCTGTTTCGCGGGTTCGGCGTCGATTTCGCGGACCTGCGCGAATACCAGTATCACGACGACGTGCGGTATATCGATTGGAACGTCACCGCGCGGTTACAGACGCCGTACGTGCGTGAATACAACGAAGACCGCGAAGTCATCGGCTGGTTTCTGCTGGACCTGAGCGCGTCGGTCGATTTCGGCGCGCAAGTGAAGAAGCTCTCGGTGGCCACTGAATTCGTCGCGGTGCTGGCGCGCCTGCTCGCGCGCCACGGCAACCGCGTCGGCGCGATGCTCTACGGCGATCGCGTCGATACCGTAATTCCGGCGCGCGCGGGCCGGCGCCATGTGCTCCAAATTCTACACGCCATGCAATCGCGTCCGCCGCCGCCGCGCGGGGCGACCGACCTCTCGGATCTTATCAAGACCGCTTACCCGATCATGCGCCGGCGCTCGCTCGTTTTCGTCGTGTCCGACTTTATCAGCCGCCCCGGATGGGATCGTCCGCTGATGCAGCTGGCGCAGCATCACGAGGTGATCGCGGTGCGCTTGTACGATCCGCTCGAGATGGAGCTGCCGGATCTCGGCATGGTCGTGATTCAGGACAGTGAAACCGGCGAGCAGATGTTCGTCGATACGCACGATCGGCGCTTTCGCCGGCGCTTCGCAACGGTCGCGGCGCGGCGCGAGGCGGAGCTGCGTGCCGCCTTGCGCCAAGCCGGCGTCGACGCGCTGGAGCTGCGCACCGGCGACGATCTGGTCGACGCCGTGTTGCGCTTCGCCGATCTTCGCAAGCAGCGGCGGCGACTGCGCGCGAGCGAAAGTCCGCCGGCGCACATGAAGGCGATGGCCTGATGTTCATCTGGCCGCACATGTTGTGGTCGTTGCTTCTGATTCCGCTGTTAGTCGGGTGGTACGTTTGGCTGCTGCGGCGCAAGAGCGAGGCGGCGCTGCGCTACGCGAGCCTGAACATCGTCAAGGAAGCGATGGGCACGGGTCAGCGGATCCGCCGCCATATACCGCCGTTCTTGTTTTTGCTGGCGCTGATCGCGCTGCTCCCGGCGCTCGCGCGCCCGACGGCGGTGCTGACGCTCCCGTCGGAGCGGCAAACCGTGGTACTGGCGATCGACGTGTCGGGCAGCATGAGCGCGACCGACGTCAAACCGACTCGCATGCAGGCGGCGCAGGAAGCCGCCAAGGCCTTCGTCGCCGAACAGCCGCGCACTACGCGCCTCGGCATCGTCTCATTTGCCGGGACCGCGGCGGTGGTGCAGGCGCTGACCGACAATCGCGAGGATATCGTCGCCGCGATCGAGCGTCTGCAAGTGCAGCGCGCCACGGCGATCGGCAGCGGCATACTCGTGTCGTTGGCCACGCTTTTCCCGGATGCCGGCATCAACGTGATGTCGGCGCAGGAAGAACGCAGCGTCGGCCGCATCGTTCCGATCGACCCAAACACGCCCGCGAATACCAATTTCACACCGGTGGAGCCGGGTTCATCCGAGTCGAACGCCATCATTTTGCTAACCGACGGGCAGTCAACCATGGGGATCGATCCGATCGAAGCGGCGAGGATGGCGGCGGCGCGCGGCGTTCGCGTGTACACCGTCGGCATCGGCACGACCACCGGCGAGATCATTCACTTCGAAGGTTGGACCATGCGCGTGCGCCTCGATGAAGACCAGCTCAAGCGCATCGCCGAGATGACGCGTGCCGAGTACTTCAACGCCGGCACCGCGGCCGAACTGACCAAGGTGTACCGGACCTTGAACACCCGCTTGGTTCTGGAGCGCAAGAACACCGAGATCACCGTGTTCCTCGCGGCGATCGGCGCGGCATTCGCGCTGGCGTCGGCGTCGCTTTCCCTGCTTTGGTTTAATCGCATCCTCTAGCATCTCGGTACGCGCGCGCGGCGGATTCGATTCGCGTCGATCCGAACGGCTGGCCGGGCAGTTCCCTCGTCGTTCTATGTGCTTAGTTTTCGATCCAGCAGCAAGTTCAGCGCGAAGCGCACGCCGAATCCGGTCACGTCGGTGGGAATGTGCGCCAAGCCCCCTTTGTTGTTTCCGCTCGCCAGGTCGACGTGTACCCACCCGATCTGTTGCGGCACGAAGCGTCGTAAGAACAACGCCGCGAGAATATGATCCGCGTTGCCGTCGACCGTGCATTGCTTCACGTCGGCGATATCGCTTTTCAGCAGCTCGTCGTAGTCGGTCGGCAGCGGAAACGGCCAGACGCGTTCGCCGGACGCTTCACCAGCGTCGATCAGCGTCGAAATCCAATCGCGGCGGTTTGTTAAGACCCGCTCATGCGGGTGCCGAGCGCGCCGATGCAGGAACCCGTCAATGTCGCGTAGTCGATAATGAGGCGCGGGTTCGCGCGCGCGGCGAGCGTCAACGTGTCGGCCAAGACCATGCGGCCTTCGGCGTCGGTGTGCACGATCTCTATC
>DASWLD010000055.1:0-10451 GCA_036396275.1 Burkholderiales bacterium | reverse complement strand
CGGATCGAAGGAGTAGCTGCGCTGCAGGCGAATCGTTTGCACCGCGAGCGGCTGCGGGCCGTCGAGGCGGAAGCTCGCGCTGTAGACCACGAGATACCCGCTCGCTTTCGCGGTGGCGGTGCTGACCGACGCCACGCGGGTCTCGGTCTGCTCGCCGAGTAACACGACGGCTGGCGCCTCGGGCGCATCTACAATGCTCGCGCCCGCTTGAGCAAGTGCCGCGCGCACGGCAACGGTCAACGGATCGTTGGCGAGCTGAGTGAATGGGACGACTCGTACGGTGGCGAGCGACGCCGGCAGCGCCGCGTCGCCGGTGCCGCGCAAATGGAAACCGCAGGAAACAAGTAGCAAGTAGTAAGTGGCAAGAAGCAAGAGAAAGGACCGCCATCCGGTTGCGGTTGCGCTTGCCACTTGCCACTTGCCACTTGCTACTTTCATATTGCTACTTGCCACTGTCATGCCACGACGATATTGACCAGCTTGCCGGGAACGAGGATTACCCTCTTCACCGACTTGCCGGCAATGTGGCGCGCGACGGCGGCGTCGGCGAGTGCCGTCTCGCGCACCTGTTGCTCCGGCGCCTGCGACGGTACCGACACGCGCCCGCGCAGTTTGCCGTTTACTTGCACCACGAGTTCGACGGAATCCTGAACCAGTGCGGCCTCATCGTGTTCCGGCCACGGCGCGTTGGCGACGTCGTCGCCGAACCCGAGTTCTTTCCAGAGGACGTGCGTGATATGCGGCGTAATCGGAGACAGCAATCGTAGGAGCAGGCTCAAGCCTTCCGTCAAAACGACCTGTCCCGAGACCTGAATCTTCTGATAGCCAGAAACGTCCGTAGCGACATCCATGCATTCCAGGGCGTTGAGAATTTTCATTGCCGCTGAGGCAACCGTGTTGAACTGCAAGCGCGCAAAGTCGTTATTGGCCTGCTTGAGGGCGATGTGAACTTCTCTGCGCGCATTCTTGTGCTCATCGGGCGCTTCGGACCAGTTGATGCTGGCTGCCGATAATTTGGCATCGATGAAGGACCGGTTTTCGTATGCGAACGCCCACAACCGCTTCAAGAACCGAAACGATCCCTCGACCCCCGAGTCCGACCATTCAAGCGTGTGCTCGGGAGGTGCCGTGAAGATCACGAAGAAGCGCGCGGTATCGGCGCCGTATTTGTCGATCAGCGCTTGCGGGTCGACGCCGTTGTTCTTCGACTTCGACATCGTGCCGAGCCCGCCCCATTCGACCGGTTGCCCGTCGCTGCGAAGCCGGGCGCTCGCGCGATTGCCTTTGTCGTCGTAGCTCACATCGACGTCGGCTGGGTTGTAGTACGTAATGCGACCGGACACGGGCTTGCGGAAGTAGATGTCGTTCAACACCATGCCCTGGGTCAGCAGGCGCGTGAACGGCTCGGCGTAATTCGCGAGGCCGAGGTCAGCCGCTCTTGCGCTCCCTGCGCCCGCGGCATTCGTACGTCCCTGTACATCACGCATAGCTTTCCACACGAAGCGCGAGTACAAGAGATGCAATATCGCGTGCTCGATGCCGCCGATGTATTGATCGACCGGCATCCAATACTTCACGCGTGCGTCGACCATGGCTTGGTCGCTGTCGGACGAGCAAAAACGCGCGTAGTACCAAGACGAATCGACGAACGTATCCATGGTATCGGTCTCGCGCCGCGCCGGTTTGCCGCATTTCGGGCAGGTCGTGTTGACGAAGTCGGCGCGCTTCGCGAGCGGGTTGCCGGTGCCGTCGGGCACGCAATCCTCGGGCAGCTCGACCGGCAGCTGATCGTCCGGCACCGGCACGTCGCCGCAGGCGTCGCAATGAATAATAGGTATCGGGCAGCCCCAGTAGCGCTGGCGCGAAATGCCCCAGTCGCGCAGCCGCCATTGCACTTGTTTGTCGCCGAGGTCCTTGGCTTTCAAATCGGCGGCGATGGCATCGATCGCGGCTTCGTAGTCGAGACCGTCGTATTTGCCGGAATTGACGCAGCGGATGTTTTGCTTGTCCGCGTACCATTCGGCCCAGGCGTCGGTCGAATAGGTCTTACCGGGAATTTCGATCACCTGTTTGATCGGCAAACCGTATTTCTTGGCGAAGGCGAAATCGCGCTCGTCGTGCGCCGGCACCGCCATAACCGCGCCTTCGCCGTAGCCCATGAGCACGTAGTTGCCGACCCAGACTTCGATTCTCTCGTTCGTCAACGGATGGGTGACGAAGACGCCGGTCGGCACGCCGTTCTTTTCCATGGTCGCGAGGTGCGCTTCCATCACCGTGCCGCGTTTGCATTCCTCGACGAACGCGGCGACTTTCGGGTTCGTGCGCGCCGCGTAGGTCGCGAGGGGATGTTCCGCCGCGACCGCACAAAAGGTGACGCCCATAATCGTGTCGGCGCGGGTGGTGAACACCCAGAGTTTATGAGTCGCATCAGCGCTCCGACTCCCCCTCTCCCCCTGGGAGAGGGATGGGGTGAGGGAGTGAGAGGACGGTGGGAGACCGGATACATCCCTCACCCCATCCCCTCTCCCGGAGGTAGAGGGGCCGATCGTTCCGCTTTCGGCGGGAAGTTTATATGTAAACGCGAAGCGCACGCCGACGCTCTTGCCGATCCAGTTCGCCTGCATCGCGCGCACACGCTCCGGCCACTCGGATAGCTGGCCGAGGTCATCCAGCAGCTCCTGCGCGTACGCGGTGATACGCAGGTAATACATCGGGATCTCGCGCTTCTCGACCGGCGCGCCGGTGCGCCAGCCGCGGCCGTCGATCACTTGTTCGTTCGCGAGTACGGTCTGGTCGACCGGATCCCAATTCACCACCCCGCTGGTCTTGTAGGCCAAACCCTTTTCCAGCATGCGCAGGAACAGCCACTGATTCCATTTGTAATAGTCGGGCTTGCAGGTCGCGAGCTCGCGCGTCCAGTCGATCGCGAAGCCGAGCGCCTGAAGCTGGCGCTTCATATAGGCGATGTTGTCGTAGGTCCACCGGGCCGGCGGCACGCGATTCGCCATGGCGGCGTTCTCGGCCGGCAGGCCGAACGCGTCCCAGCCCATCGGCTGCAACACGTTGTAGCCGCGCATGCGCATGTAGCGCGCGATGACGTCGCCGATGGTGTAGTTGCGCACATGCCCCATGTGCAGCTTTCCGGACGGATACGGAAACATCGACAAGCAGTAGCACTTCGAGCGCGGAGATTCGTCGGCGGCGCGGAACGAATCGTGCGCGTTCCAAAAGGACTGCGCTTCTCTCTCGACGCTGTCGGCTGTATATCGTTCGTCCATCGTGCGCGATTCGCGGCTGGGGGAATTTCGGCGCGGCAAGGATAGCGTATTTTCGCCGAGGCGGTCATGGTGCGTACTTCGCCGACAGGCCGTGGGACCCACAGCGAGTGCGGAGTGCGCGGCGCCGCACGGTGGCATCGACCGGAAAAATAGATAAGAATAACCGCGCACCGAGCCCAACCAACGCGAAGAACAATGGCTCTCGAAGGTCCCATGCTGCTGCTGCACTTCAAGCTGCTACTGCTGCTCGCCGTCGCGAACGGCGCGCCGATCGTGGCGCGGCGGCTATTGCGCCAGCGCTTCGGTCAACCGATCGACGGCGGCGTAATATTTCTCGACGGCCGACCGCTGCTGGGGCCGACTAAGACCGTACGCGGGCTGGTCCTGGCCCTGATTGCGACGCCGGCGGCGGCGGTGATTTTCGGCCTCGACGCCGGCACCGGTTTCACCATCGGTGCGCTCGCCATGCTCGGTGACCTGACCTCGAGCTTCATCAAGCGGCGCTTGGGCATGGCGTCGAGCAGCCAGGCGTTCGGGTTGGATCAAATACCGGAGAGTCTATTTCCGCTGCTGGCGGTGCGGGATCGCCTCGATATTTCCGGCGCCGAGATTGCCCTGCTGGTCGCCACATTCCTAATACTGGAGTTGTTGATCTCGCGGGTGATGTTCAAGCTGAAGTTGCGCGATCAGCCGTATTGAAAGGAAAGCACCCCCGCGAAAATGATCCGCGACCGCTCTATTCCGGGCGCAGCCGATGCAGCGTCACTTCCGGCGGGCAGTTGAGCCGCACGTCGACGATGGAGCTGCCGGAACCGACCGAGGTGTAGCCGACCAAGCGCTCGAACCGCCAGGCCCCCCTGGCGAAGCGCCGCGGACATTCGGCGTCGATGATCAGCGGATAACCGCCGGGCAGACAAATCTGGCCGCCGTGCGTGTGGCCCGACAGCATCACGTCGAATCCGGCCGCGGCCGCGTGCCGATATGTCTCGGGCGTATGCGACAGCAAAATCGACGGCGCACCCGGCGGAATGCCCGACCGCGCCTTTTCCAAATCGTGCAACCGGTAGTGATGCGCGTCGTCGATACCGGCGACGTGCAGCTCCGCGCCGCGATGCCGAATCGCCACTGACTCGTTCAACAACACGCGAATGTCGAGCGCTTCGAGCCCCGGCACCATTCGGATGCTGTCGTGATTGCCAAGCACGGCATAGACCGGCGCGGTGAGATGGGGGCGTATGCGCGCCATGGCGTCGAGCGTCGGCTCGTGCGGCCCGAACGTGTCCGTGCGGTAGTCGCCGGTGAATACGCATAAATCGTAGTCCAGTCCACGCACCCGCTCGATCAGCGTTTCCGTAATTTCGGCGCTGAGGTCCACGTGCGGGTCACTGACGTGCAGAATAGTGAAGCCCTCGAGCGCTGGAGGCAGATTCGGCAAGCGTACTTCGTTTTCACGCAGCGCAAGCGCGTGCGCGTTGCGCCGCGCGCGACCGTACAAGCCGACCAGCCGCAGGCTCGCACGAATGACCGCGTGCGCGGAGCACCAGCTCTCGATATAAAAGAAGCGCTTGCCGAAGCGCCGCACACGGCGTTCGTGGTGTTGTTCCAACACCAGCCGCCGTTCGATATGCGCGCGGTCGACGCGTTGCGCGAGCGCCGTGAGAGGATCGCGGCGATGCGACGCGACGTCGCCGCCGGCGTCGGTGGCGACGCGATCATGGACGGAAGTGCGAAGACTCGTCTTCATCGGTATTTCGTTCGCGCGGTCATGCTCAGCATAGCGCAGGCCGCCGTTGCCGCCTATGTCCGCCATTACGACTCGACTCGCGGTGGCGCGCCGCCGCGCACGGCGCGAACCGTTGCCGGAAGCGCCAATTGTCGCCGCTCCCGGATCAGCGCGGCGAATTCCTCGACCGGCAACGGGCGACTGAAGTAATTTCCCTGCATCAAGTCGCAGCGGTGATTGCGCAGGAACGCCAGCTGTTCGAGCGTTTCGACGCCCTCGGCGACAACGGTCAGTTTGAGATTATGCGCCATCGCGATGATCGCGGTGGCGATCGCGGCGTCGTCTTCATCGCCCGGTATGTCGCGAACGAAGGAACGATCGATCTTCAATTGATCGATCGGCAGCCGTTTGATGTACGAAAGGCTCGAATAGCCGGTGCCGAAATCGTCGATCGACAGGCGCACGCCCATCGCGCTCAGGCGATCCATGTTGGCGATCGTGCTGTTGGAATTGTGCAATAGCACGCCTTCGGTGAGTTCCAACTCCAGCCGCTCCGGCGCCATGCCGGATTCGCCCAGCACCGTTGCCACCGTTTCGGCAAGTTCCAGGCTCTGGAACTGGCGCGGCGAAATATTCACGGACAGTCGAAGCGGTCCGAGTCCCTGCCGCTCCCACGCGACGAATTGGTTGCAGGCCGAGCGCAGGGCCCACTCGCCGATCGGGCCGATCAGCCCCGCTTCTTCCGCCAGATGCACGAAGTGCGCCGGCTCGACGATCCCGCGCTCCGGATGCACCCAGCGCAACAGCGCTTCGGCACCGACGACGGCACCGCCGGCCAGCTCGAGAATCGGCTGAAAGTGCAGCGTGAATTCCTGGCGATCGAGCGCGCGACGAAGCGCCCCTTCGAGCTGCAGATGCTCTTGCGCCAGCACGGTCATCTCGGCGGTGTAAAACTGATACGCGTTGCGCCCGGTTTCCTTGGCGCGATACATCGCGACATCCGCGTTGCGCAACAACCCCTCGACGTCTTTGGCATCGTGCGGGTAAATCGCGATTCCCAGGCTGGCACTGACGTAAAGCTCCTGCCCCGCGGTCATCAGCGGCTGACGCAACCCGTCAAGAATCTTTTGGGCGATGCGGCTGGCATCGTCGACGTTGGCGAGGCCCGGCAGCACCAACATGAATTCATCGCCGCTGATGCGCGCCACCGTGTCGCTCTCGCGCACGTTGGCGCGCAACCGATCGGCGACGCCGCGCAGCAGCAGGTCGCCGGTTTCGTGGCCGAGGCTGTCGTTGATATTTTTGAAACGGTCGAGGTCGAGAAACGCCACCGCGACCAAGCGGCCCTGCCGATTCGCCTCGAACAGCGCCTGTCGCAGCCGATCGCTGAACAGCGCGCGATTGGGAAGATCGGTCAGCACGTCGTGGTGCGCCAAGTACATCAAGCGCTCCTCGGAGCGCTTGCGCCGGATCACGGCGCCGAGCTGGGCCGCGACGCTCGATACCGTGTGCACCAAGGGTTCGTCTTCCGGCCGCGGCTCGCGCGTGAAGAATTCCATGATCGCTTCGATCTGGGCGCCCGCGGTGACCGGGACCGCGACCATCGCCCGCAAGCCGGCGTCGGCCGCGTATTGGCGGCGGGTGAAGTCGTCGCGCGTATCGATGTCGCGCAGCCACAAAGGCACGCGTTCGCGCACGACGCGAGCTTGCACGTCGGTGCCGGAACCGTCGACCACCCAGCGCTCACAGGCCGCGCGAAACGCTTCCAATCCGCGCTCGCGCCCGTACCAAGCCGGGCTGCACACGAAGAGATGTCCGTCCGCCGTCGGCACCCACGCCTGTCCGATCACCCAGCCGGTGGCTTCGCACACCGCTCGCAGTACGATCGACAACGCCGCTTCCATGTCCTCGGCCTCGCTCACCGCGAGCGTGATGCTTTGCAACAGATGCAGTTCCTGTTCGCGCTGCTTGCGCGCGGTGATGTCGCGCGCGATACCTTCCATGGCCACGCGGTTACCCTCGGCGTCGTACACCGGGACGTTATGCTGTTCGGTCCACACGATCGATCCGTTCCGATGCACGATGCGCATCTCGACGGTCTCCGGAACATGCGCCCGCGCAATACTGGATAGGATCGCGCGATCATCCGGATGCACGATCTTCACGCCGAAATCCGGGTCGGCGTAAAACTCCTCCGGTGCGTACCCATACAAGCGGATCACCGCCGGGCTAATGTACTCATGGCCCGGCTGCGGTCGAATGCGAAATCGATAGATAACGTCCGGCGCGTTCTCCGCGAGTCGCCGGAAGCGCGCTTCGCTTTGCGTTAACGCTTCTTGGGCGCGGCGCGATTCGGCTTCGCGTGCTTGCAACGCCGCCGCCATCTCATCGAAGGTTTGCGCCAGCTGGAAAATCTCGCCCTTCTGCCGCGGGATGCCGGTGCGCGCGGAGAGTTCGCCGGCGCCGAGCCGTCGCGACGTGCGCAACAACGCGTGTACATGGCGCAGCACCAGCCAATCGGCGGCTTTGTCGATGATGAGCAACAGCACCAGGGCGACCGTCAGCGCACCGATGAGTGTCTTGCGCTGCAGATCCTCGACCGGCGCGTACAAGAAGTCATGCGGCAATCCGACGGCGACGTACAGCGGTACCGGTGTTTCGTTGACGATCGGAACGTAGGCGTACAGGCGCAGAACGCCGTCGAGTCCGGTCCCTTCGATGGTTCCTTCGGTGCGCGTGGTGACGGCCGCCTTCACGGCGGTCGCGTTCGGCATCGCACGACCGACAATCCCTTCCGAATCCGGAACGCGCGCCAACATCAACCCCGATTCATCGAACAGGTTGAGCATGGATTTTTCCGGCAGCGCCGCTTCGCGCGCCAATCGCGTTACCCACCGGGTGTCGATGATCGCATGCACGAACGCGTGCGGTTCGTCGCCGCCATGGCGCATGCGGTAGGCGAAATCAACCACGGCCGATCCCAATTGCGCGTCGTACCGATATCGCCCCGATGCGAAGCCGTTCAGCGGCAACGTCTTTTGAAAGTAGTCGAGACTGATCTTGTCTATCGGGAAGGGATTCGGGCGAGCGCTGCATAGGACCTCGCCCTCCATCGAGATGACGCTCAGGTTTGCGTAGCTTTGATAGCCGGCCAAGCGCTCGGCCAACACCTGGTTGCACTCGGGACTGCGCGCGTCCGCGATCACCGGCAGTTGCGCCAGTGTTTCGAGAACCTGGGCGGCGCCTTCGGTCAGCGATTCGTAGCGTGCGGCGACCAGCCGCGACAGGCGCAATGCCTGCGTTTCGGCCGCGGCCGTGGCCATGCGACGCTGTTCGACAATGAGCGAGACGGTATAGAGCAACGCCGGAACCAGCGCCAGCAATGCCAACAACAACATCCGTGCCCGTAAGCCGGAAAGTTTTTCCGATGCCGTCGTAAACGCCCCTTCGCGCGCAGGCTGCCGGTCGGAGCTCTTGTTATTCGCCTGATCCATGGCACCGATTTCCTCGCCCGATTGGAGCAAGTGTGAAATGCTCCTTCGCCGTAAGTCCCACGACTGGCGCAAGCCGGGAAACAGCGCGGCGACCGACCGAAATTACTTAATTGGTCAAAGTATAGTTAATCGAGAAACCGTCACGAAAAAACGGCGTTTCAGCGACCGGCCGCTGCTCGGCCGCGCAAGTGCTTGAAAGAAATAGAGGACACCGCGGGGGATTCAGCGCCCGCGGCGAGTGCCGGCGACCCGACCGCCTAGCGCCCGCCGGCGGCGTCGAATCGCTGCATGACCTTCTCGGTGAGGTCCGGACCCTCGGGGGCGTACAGTACCGGCGCTTCGTTCTTATCGAGCACCAGGGTCAGTTTCTGCTCCTTGGCGAGATCCCGAATGATGTCACGAATCTTCGGCAAGGCCTTGCTGGTGAATTCCCGTTCCTTTGTCTCGATTTCGCGCTGTGCGTCGGCGCGCGCCTGCTGGAACGCCCTCACCTTTTCCTCGAATTCCTTTTGCTTGGTCGCCCGCTGATTTTCCGTCAACAGCAGTTTGTCCTTTTCGAACGCCTGCTGGAGGTCTTTGAGCCTCTGCTCTTCCCGGGCGAGGATCTCGCGGCGCTCCTTGATCGTCTTTTCGATGTCGGCTCGGACCTTCGAGCCGGCCTTGCTCTCGGTCATCACCTTGCGCATATCGACGTACCCGATCCGAATATCCTCGGCGTATGCGAAACCGACCGCATGGAGCGACAGAACCGCCGCGGTTGCCAACGCAATTTGCTTCATAACCATCCCAGTTTTCGCTTCGAAAGATACGGCCTTTTATCCGCAATCGCCGATCGACGCAACAACCCCGAACGGCGCCTTCGACCATGCTGGCGGCGCGGGTTTGTCCGCTTCCCGTCGTAACGAACTAGCGATAACGGCGCGCTCGCAATACGAACGCACCCAGCACAACCAGCAGCAGGCTCACCACCGGAACATTGCCGAAACGCGCGTACGCGGTGATCCCGGCGGTGGGCTGAACCGTTCCCGTCAAGACATAGCTCTCAAACGGCGGCGATTTCGCGCGAACCTCGCCGCGATGATCGATGATGGCGGACGGCCCCGTGTTCGCGGCGCGCAGCATCGGCCGGCCAGCCTCGAGCGCGCGCATGCGTGCCATTTGCAGACGCTGGTGCGGCGCGAACGAACGGCCGAACCACGAGTCCTCGCTGACATTCACCAGCAACGTCGCCGCCGGCAGCGCGCGAATCACTTCCTCGCCGAAAGCGTCCTCGTAGCAGATGGACACACCGATCGTGTGGCCGGCTGCACGGATCGGCGCCTGATCGCCGTTGCCGACACTAAAGTTCGACATCGGAATGTGCAGGTAGTCGAGCAACCCGCGGAGCAGCGCCGGAAACGGTAGAAACTCGCCGAACGGAACCAGATGCTGTTTACGATAACGCCCTTGTGACATTCCAACGACGAATACGCTGTTGTAGTACGTCGACGTGCCCGGTTCGCGCTCGATCGCGCCGATTACGAAATCCGCGCCGCGCTCCTTGGCGATGCGCTCGATGCGCGGTACCAGAACGGGCGCGATGCGATCGAAATAGTCCGGCACCGCGGCCTCGGGCCAAACGATCAGACGCGCATCGGCCGCGCGTTCGCTCAAGGCGAAATAGTTGTCGACAATCCCGTCGCGATACTCCGGCCGCCATTTGATGGTGAGCGGCGTGTTGCCTTGAACCAGCGCCACCTTCAACGGCTCGCCCGCCGGTTTCGTCCACGTCATCAATCCAGCAAGCCATCCGACGCTCCACAGCGCGACAGCGGCCGGCAGCGTCAACCGCCGCGCGAGACGCCGATCGATCCAGCCGGCGGCAAGCAACCCCGCGCTGGCCGCCGCCGCGAGGCTGACGCCGTAAACACCGGCGAGCTGGGCGAACCCAGCGAGCGGCGTATCGATCTGGCTGTA
>DASWLD010000054.1:0-9837 GCA_036396275.1 Burkholderiales bacterium | reverse complement strand
TTCGACTACGACTTCCTGGTCATCGGCGGCGGCAGCGGCGGATTGGCCGCGGCGAAACGCGCGGCGGCGCACGGCGCCAAGGCCGCAATCATCGAACGCGACCGGCTCGGCGGCACCTGTGTCAACCGCGGCTGCGTACCGAAGAAAGTGATGTTCAACGCCGCCTCGATCGCCGAGATGCTGCACGACGCACGCGGCTACGGCTTCGACGTCGGGGCGCCGACCATCGATTGGAATCATCTGAAGCGCGCGCGCGACGCCTACGTTTCGCGGCTGAACGACGTCTACCGCCGTGGCCTGGTTGCAGCGGGCGTCACCGAGATCGCCGGCGAGGCGCGCTTCCTGGATCGAAACACCGTCGCCGTCGGCTCGCAGCGCCTGCGGGCGCCGCACCTACTGATCGCCACCGGCGCGACGCGCGACCGGCCGGACATTCCCGGCGCCGACCTCGGCATCACCAGCGACGGATTCTTCGATCTCGAGACGCAGCCGACGTGCGTCCTCGTCGTCGGCGGCGGCTACGTGGCGGTGGAACTGGCGGGGATTTTTCGCGCGCTCGGCAGCGACGTAACCATGTTACTGCGCGGCGAACGTTTGCTCGCGCGCTTCGATGCGTCGCTGCGCGACGTGTTGCTGGAGGAGATGGAGGAGAGCGGCATCGCCGTGTTACGTCCGACGCGTATCGCCGCGATAGAACGCGCCGGCGGTGGCCTCGCCGTCCATATCGACGGTAAGCAACACGTGACCGGCTTCGACGTTGTGCTGTGGGCGACCGGCCAGCGGCCGAACACCGGCGAGCTCGCGCTCGCGCATTGCGGAGTGGCGGTCGACGAAAACGGTTTTGTCACGACCGACGATTACCAAAACACCAACGTGCCCGGCATCTATGCGCTCGGCGACGTCACGCCGCGTCTCGCCCTGACGCCGGTCGCCATCGCCGCCGGCCGGCGGCTCGCCGATCGTCTCTTCGGCGGCGAGCCCGAGGCGCGGCTCGATTACAACAATGTCGCGACCGTAGTGTTCAGCCACCCGCCGATCGGCACGGTCGGCCTAACGGAAGAAGCGGCGCGCCAACTCTACGGAATCAACGAGGTCAAAGTTTACGAGAGCCGCTTTACGTCGATGTACTACGCGTTAACGCAAGCGCGCCCGCCGACACTGATGAAACTGGTGACCGTCGGGCCGCGCGAGAAGGTCGTCGGCTGCCACCTCATCGGCCGCGGTGTCGATGAAATCATCCAAGGATTCGCCGTTGCGGTGAAAATGGGCGCGACCAAAGCCGATCTCGACAACACCGTCGCGATCCATCCGACCAGTGCCGAAGAACTCGTCACGATGCGTTGAGAGGCGGCGCGTCGCTGCCGCTAACAGCAAAGGTCGAGTCGAATCGTCTGAATGCGCACTGCTCCATTGCTCGACGCTATATGATGGCGGCTATACACGATGCGGAACATCGCGTGTTATTGTATGCGTCATGTATTGTTCGCGATCGGCGCCCCACGTGGGCTCCCGCTCTCCGAACCGGCGTTGCGAAATACTTTTCCAAATAGACCTCGGCATCTCGCTTCGGACCTCTGCGCATGAAATTGCTGATGAAAATGATGCATCTGCAAGAGCAGCACGGGGCCGTCACGGATGCGATGTTGCGGGACCTGTCGGAATCGGAACGGGTCCCGCTTCACCGCCTGGAAGGTTTGCGCGGTTTCTATCCCGTGTTTCGTTCCGAGCCCGGCCGTCGCCGGCAAGTCCAGGTCTGCCGCGACATGACCTGCTTGATGCGCGGCGGACCGGATTTTTGCCGACAAATAAGAACCGCGCTCGCGGGAGCCGTCGACGTCGAAGAGGTTTCCTGCCTTGGCCGCTGCGACGCGGCACCGGCCGCGGCAATCAACGACGTACCCGTCAGCGGATCGCCGACGGACATCGCCGCGCTGGCTGCCGCAATGAAATCGCTCCCGTCGAACGAACCGACCGCGAATCCGCGGCGCTGGCCGACCGATCCGTACGAAAACGACGCGCAGCGCTACGGTGTGTTGCGCGATCATGTCGCCGGCGACGATCGCAGCCGCGACGCGTTCATTCAATCATTGAAGGACGCCGATTTGCGCGGGCTTGGCGGCGCCGCGTTTCCGACCGGCATGAAGTGGGAGCTGACGCGCAAGGCGCGCGGCGCGCCGAAGTACGTTGTCTGCAACGCCGACGAGAGCGAGCCCGGAACGTTTAAGGATCGCGTGCTGCTGGAAGAGCTTCCGCACCTGCTGATCGAAGCCATGGCGCTGGCCGGTTGGACGATCGGTGCGACGCAAGGAATCATTTACCTGCGTCACGAATACGCCAAGGAACGAAAGGCGCTGCAACGCGAAATCGAAAACGCACGGGCGCGCGGCGCACTCGGGAAGCGAATCTTCGGTTCGGCGACCGACTTCGATCTCGAAATCTTCGTATCGCCCGGCGGCTACATTCTGGGCGAGGAGACCGCGCTTCTCGAAGCGTTGGAGGACAAGCGCGGTGAACCGCGCAATAAGCCGCCGTTTCCGACTGACCACGGGCTGTGGGGCAAGCCGACGTTGATGAACAACGTCGAAACCTTTTGCGCGATTCCGATCATCTTGGCGCGTGGCGCAAAATGGTGGGCGGCGCAGGGGCGGCGAGGCTACAAAGGGTTGAAGTTCATGTGCGTCTCCGGGGACGTGCCGACGCCGGGCGTTTATTGCGTCCCTTGGGGCACGTCGGTGGCGGAACTGCTGGCGATGTGTGGCGGCATGGCCGGCGGCAAGAATTTATATGCGTTCTCGCCCGGCGGCGCGTCGACGAACATTCTGCCCGCGTCCAAGCGCGACGTCGCGCTCGATTTCAAAGCGCTGCAAGACGCCGGCAGCAGCCTTGGCACCGGGGCGATGGTGTTTATCGCCGAGGGCCGCGATTTGCTGCAGCTCGCCATGAGCGAAGTGAAATTCTTCCGCAACGAATCCTGCGGCAAGTGCGTGCCGTGCCGCGTCGGTAGCCACAAGGCGGTCGAACTGATTGAATCGGCCACGGCGGGACGACCGGTGCCGGACCTCATCGAGCTGTTGCGCGAATTGAACGCGACCTTGGTGCAAACATCGATTTGCGGACTCGGCCAAGTCGCGCTGGCGCCGCTTATGAGCGCGATCAGTAACTTTCCCGAGGATATCCGCCCGAAGCTGGAAACCGGCGTGAAGGTGTCGCGGTGAGCGCGGCGAAACGGATCAAGGTCACGATCGACGGCATCGAGGTCTCGGTGCCGGAAGGCACAAGCATTTGGGACGCCGCGCGCCAAGCCGGCATCGACATTCCGGTGCTATGCCACAGCCCGCGATTGCGGCCGGTCGGCGTGTGCCGCATGTGCGTCGTCGACATTGGACAGCGCGTCATGGCGGCCTCGTGCGTTCGGCTTTGCGAAGACGGTATGAAGGTGGACGCAAGCTCGCCGAAAGTCCAGAAGCACCGCAAGATGCTGACGCAACTACTGTTGTCCGACTACCCCGAAAAGAGTCAACGCGAGCTGAAAACCGGTGACGACCAGCTGCTCGCGCTCGCGCGGCGTTTTGGTATCGAGCGGATCCCTTTTGCCGACGGCGCGGCCACCGGCGGCCGCGGCAGCGATTCGTCGTCCCCCGTAATCGACGTCGATCACCAGGCCTGCATCTTGTGCGACAAGTGCCTGCGCGGTTGCAACGAGCTGCAACACAACGATGTCATCACGCGTACCGGCAAGGGCTACACGGCAAGGATCGCGTTCGATCTCAACGCACCCATGGGCGACAGCACCTGCGTGTCGTGCGGCGAGTGCATGGCGGTCTGTCCGACCGGCGCGTTGACCAACAAGCCCGTTGCGCCGGTGGGTGCCGGTCGCCGCGGCGCGAATCGCTAACCGGCCAAGGGAGATCCGTCATGAAAGCGTTCCGCCTTGACGACACCAAGAGCGCATCCGCCACCGCCGCGCTAAAGCAAGTCGATTCGCTCTGTCCCTACTGCGGCGTCGGCTGCGCGCTGACATTCAGCGTCGATGAAGCGAGCAACCGCATCGTCGACGTTAAAGGCCGCGACGGCGCCGCCAATGCCGAGCGCTTGTGCGTCAAGGGCCGCTACGGCTTCGACTACGCCATGCACCCGCAGCGGCTCACCCAACCGCTGATTCGCAAACCGGGCAGTTATCCCAAAGGTCCGTTGTCCGCCATCTCGAAGAGCGGGGGCGGCGCGCGCAAGCCCGGCGGGTCGTTCGATTACGACGAAGTGCTGCCGCATTTTCGCGAGGCGAGCTGGGACGAGGCGCTCGATCTCGCCGCGGGCCGGCTGAAAGAAATCCGCGATGCGCGCGGGGGCGATGCGCTCGCCGGATTCGGTTCCGCCAAAGGGTCGAACGAGGAAGCGTATCTGTTTCAAAAGCTGGTGCGCGCGGCGTTCGGCACCAACAACGTCGATCACTGCACGCGGCTCTGCCATGCCTCGTCGGTGGCGGCATTGCTCGAAGGCATCGGCTCCGGCGCGGTCACCAACGTCGTGCGCGACATCGAGCGCGCCGACGTCGCGATCGTGACCGGCTGCAACCCGACCGATAACCATCCGGTCGCGGCCACGTTCATGAAGGACGCCGCCGGTCAGGGCACGAAGCTGATCGTCATCAACCCGCGCCGGCCGCAAATCGCCGACTTCGCCGCGATGTACCTGCAGCCGAATCCGGGCAGCGACGTCGCGCTGTACAACGGCATGATGCAGGTGATGATCGCCGAGGATCTGATCGATCGCGATTTCATCGCGCGCCGCGTCGACGGGTTCGACGAACTGCGGGAAATCGTGTCGCACTATTCGCCGGAACGGGTCGCCAAACTTACCGGGTTGCCGGCGCAGGACATCGTGGACGCGGCGCGCTTATTTGGACGCGCGAAGGCGGCGATGATTTTTTGGGGCATGGGTATCAGCCAACACACCTTCGGCACCGACAACGCCCGCTGCCTGATCGCGCTTGCGATGATCACCGGTAACGTCGGCCGCCCCGGCACGGGACTGCACCCCTTGCGCGGCCAGAACAACGTGCAAGGCGCGTCGGATGCCGGCCTGATCCCGATGGTCTATCCCGATTACCAGAGCGTGAAGGATCCGAAGATTCAGACGAAGTTCGAAAAGTACTGGGGCGTAAAACTCTCGCCGAAGATCGGGCTCACAGTCACGGAGATCATGGGCGCGGCACTCGCCGGTTCGGTAAAAGGCATGTACATGATGGGCGAGAATCCATTCCTGTCGGATCCGGACATTAACAAAGTGCGCAAAGCGCTGTCGGCGCTCGAATTTCTCGTGGTCCAGGACATTTTCCTCACGGAAACGGCCGAGTTCGCCGACGTCGTTCTTCCCGCCAGCTCGTTCATGGAAAAGGCCGGCACCTACACCAATACCGATCGGCGCGTACAAATCGGTCGACCGGCGCTGACGCCGCCGGGGGCGGCGCGTCAGGACTGGGAACTGATTTGCGAAATCAGCAACCGCATGGGCTATCCGATGAAGTACGCGTCGGTCGAGGCGGTGTTCGACGAATTCGCCGCGTGCACCGAGGAATATAAAACGCTGAACTACGAACACCTCGGATCGTACGGCAAGTGGTATCCGTGTTTCGACCCGAAAACGTCACCCGGAGAGCGAATTGTTTTCGGCGACGCGTTTCCGTGCGGAAAAGCGAAATTGGTTCCGGCGCAAATCAGCGCACCCAATGAATCGCCCGACCGTGACTATCCTTTCGTGCTCAACACCGGACGCGTCCTATCGCACTGGCACACCGGCAGCATGACGCGGCGCTCGCACGCGCTGGACACCATCGAACCCGAGGCGTTCGTGGAAATGCATCCCGACGACGCCGCGGCGCTGCGGCTTCGCGACGGCGATTGGGCGCGGGTCGCGTCGCGCCGCGGCGAAATCCAGCTGCGCGTGCGCGTGCGCGACCGGGTCAGCCCCGGCGCGGTATTCATTCCGATGCACTTTCGCGAGGCCGCGGCGAATGTGCTGACCAATCCGGCGATCGATCCGATTGGAAAGATCCCGACGTTCAAGTTTTGCGCGGTGCGGGTGACGCGGCTTGAATCGTGACCTCACGGCGCAATGGGCCAATGCCATCGGCCGACCCCGGGGTATTCTCGACAATATGATTTCTTCGGTGTCTTCCTGACGCCGAGCCGGCTATTTCGAAATTCGCCTATTTTCGACAACGGGGAGTGCTCATGGCTAAAGCATTGACCGGCGTGCGGGTGCTGGACATGACGCATGTCCAATCCGGTCCTTCGTGCACGCAGTTATTGGGATGGTTCGGCGCCGACGTGATCAAAGTCGAGATGCCGGGCAAGGGCGACGCGACCCGCGGACAACTGCGCGACCTACCGGAGGTCGACAGCTTGTATTTCACGATGCTGAACTGCAACAAACGCAGCATTACCATCAATATGAAGTCGCAAAGCGGAAAGAAGATCTTCGAGGAGCTGCTGAAAACCTCCGATATTCTCGTCGAGAACTTCGCGCCCGGTGCACTCGATCGTCAGGGCCTTACCTGGGAGAGAATCCAGAGCCTCAACCCACGCGTGATCTACGCCTCGATCAAGGGCTTCGGTCCGGGCCCGTATGCCGACTGCAAAGCCTACGAAACCGCCGCGCAGGCGATGGGCGGCGCCATGAGCACCACCGGCTGGGAACACGGCCCGCCGACCAGCACCGGCGCGCAAATCGGCGACTCCGGCACCGGCGTACATGCGCTCGCCGGCATTCTCGCGGCGCTCTATCAACGTACGGTCACGGGCCGCGGCCAGCGGGTCGAAGTAGCGATGCAAGACGCCGTGTTGAACCTATGCCGCGTAAAGCTGCGTGACCAGCAGCGCCTGAAACACGGGCCGCTGCACGAATACCCAAACGAAAAGTTCGGCGACGAAGTGCCGCGCTCGGGCAACGCGTCCGGCGGCGGGCAGCTCGGCAACGGGCTGCAATGCAAGCCGGGTGGACCGAACGACTACATCTACATGATCTGCCAGGAAACGATGTTCGAACCACTGATGAAACTCATCGAGCGCGAAGACATGCTGACCGATCCGAAGTTCGCGAAGATCGGACCGCGCCGCAAGCATCAGGACGAAATGTGGAGCAACATCGAAGCCTGGACCAAGAAGCACACCAAATTCGAAGTTATGAGCATGCTGAACAAGATCGACGTGCCGTGCGGGCCGATTCTGAGCATGAAGGATTTGATCGAAGACAAGTCGTTGCAAGAACGCGGCATCGTCGTCGACGTGCCGCACCCGAAACGCGGCGTGTTCAAGACCGTGGGCTGCCCGATCGTATTGTCGGATTCGCCGGCCGAGGTCACGACGTCGCCCCTGCTCGGCGAGCACACCGAAGAAATTCTGAAGGAGCTGATGGGATACGACAAAGAGCAAATCGAGAAGCTACGCAAGGAAGGCGCGATCTAGCGCGCTGTTATCGAAGCCATCCGGCCGCGCTCGCGGCTCGGGTTCGCGAGTATCGCCGCCCGCCAGGATAGCAACGACCTCGCGTACGCCAGAAACGTTCGTGCGCCGCTCGATAGGGTTTCCTTTTTTGGGAGTCGACCGGGTCCGAACGCGGTTCCTAGGTCCTGCGCAAGTCGGCGATAACCGCCTTCGTATCGGGGCGCACGCCGCGCCAGACGAAGTACGATTCGGCCGCTTGCTCGACCAACATTCCAAGCCCGTCGGAAACGCGCGCCGCGTTGTGCAGCGCCGACCATTCCATGAACGGCGTCGGTCGGTCGCCGTACATCATGTCGTAGGCGAGCGCGTCGCGGGCATAGAGCGTTTCAGGCAGCGGCGGCAATTCATTCTGAAGGCTGCTGCTCGTGCCGTTGATTACGACGTCGAAGTGCTTCCCGCGCAGATTGTCGAACGTGCACACCTCGATCGTTCCCTGACCGCTGAACCCGTCGGCGACATCTCGCGCTTTCGCGGCCGTGCGGTTGGCGATGACGACTTTTGCCGGGTTATGTTTAAGCATCGGCCCGAGCACGCCACGCACCGCACCGCCGGCACCGAGGATCAGCACCTGCTTGTCCTTGAGCGCAACGCCGAGATTCAATTCGACGTCGTGGACGAGGCCGATACCGTCGGTGTTATCGCCGAAAATTCCGCCGTCGGTTTCGAACTTGAGCGTGTTAACCGCGCCGGCCGCTTCCGCGCGGTCGCTTCGACGGTCCGCGAGCCTGAACGCGTCCAGCTTAAACGGCACGGTTACATTGAGTCCGCTTCCGCCGGCGGCGCGAAATTGCTCCACGGCTTGCGGGAAACCGCCCGGGTCGACCTGAATCGCAAGATACTCGATGCGATGGCCGAACTGGCGCGCAAACTGCTGATGGATTTCCGGCGACTTGCTGTGCGCCACCGGATTGCCCATCACCGCATAGCGTTGCGGTCGCTCGAAATCGAAGGGATCGGCCATGCGCGCATCTTACAAGGTGCGCGCGTCAAGCGCGCGACGGCTCGCCTCCCTCTCCCTCCGGTGACGTGCAGGGATGCACTAAGATCCGCGAGAGACAGGATGGAGGCTAAGCGGTCGCGCGCGCTTGCCTTAGGGTGAAGCCGTTACCGCCCCGCGTATCTGCTCGGGACGAATCCGCGGTAAGCGCTCGTGAAGGAGTGTGAGATCGCGATGCGCTTCGTCGCGCACGATGACCTCACCTTTCTGCGTCGCTTCGTCCCAAAGGAAATGCAGGTTGCCGAGGTAGGTGGCCTGGCCCGCGGCGATATCGAAAGAAACGACGAATGCACCGGCGTCGTGCGAGCGGTATTGGGGAACGCTCGGGCCCGTGTAGTTCGGGTTATTGGCGGTGGCGATGCCGTTCCTACCGACGCTCCAGTAGGGAACGGCCGGAGCCCTCTGGCGCGCCAAGCCGGTCCCGGTGAATTCATACCTCCCCGGTGCCAGCGCGATGTAGGCAAGTCGGCCCCGAGGGCTTTGCCAATCGAGCGGTTCGCGTCGATAGCCGGTGATGATCTCGCCTTTCTTTGTTCCATCGATTCGTTGATAAGACCAGACCGGGTTCTCGCCTTCGGCTAAACCTTCGAACGACAACGACGCCACGGCGAGGCCCGTACCGGCGGCTTCGTTTAACGCATAGTCGCGTGGGACGTTCGTGGTCGCGCAGGCGGTGAGCAGCAGGGATGCAGCGAGGCTAGCGATTCGGTTCATCGGAGATTTGAATTAGACGTGTCTTGCCAATTAAAGGGCTCTGACCCTGAGGTTTCCCCACATTCCCCAATGACAATTCAGCGGTTTACGCGATAATCGCCGATCAAAACGGTGCGTGCATGGCGAGCTTTTTGTTCCTTCAGGTTCGCCAACCATGAAGGAGTCTCACCATGCACGCCGTCTCAGTATTACAGAAGTGCTTATCGAGCGTCTTTCACCCGATGCATGCCGCCCGCCGTCGCGTACTGCTCGGCGCGGTGGCCGCCCTGCTGATGAGTCGTCGGTTGATTCTGATGGAGTTGGCGCGCGCGTGGCCGGGGGCCTCCCAGGTGCGTGCACCCCTGAAACGACTCGATCGATTGCTCGGCAACGCCCACCTCGCCAACGAAGCCGAACCCTGTTATGCGGCAATGGCGCGCTGGCTCGTGCGTGGGTCGCGCCCCATCATTGTGATCGACTGGTCCGATCTTAAACCCGACGGTAGCCTGCATCTGCTGCGTGCCGGCATTCCGGTTGGGGGCCGCACGCTCACCGTGCTCGAAGCGATTTATCCCGAGCGCCAGAAAAACTCCCCACGCGCCGAGCGGCAGTTCTTGCGACGGCTGCAGGCGTTGCTGCCGAGCG
>DASWLD010000053.1:0-9145 GCA_036396275.1 Burkholderiales bacterium | reverse complement strand
GCGCGCGTCGACGGGGACGGATTTACCGGCGCTTGGGCGGCCGCAGCCGGATTTGAAACAGTTTCGGCCACAGCTTGCCGGTGACCAGCAGCCGATCGGTTTCGGCGTCGTAGGCGATTCCGTTCAATATCGCCTCCGGTGAGGCGGCGTCCAGCAGTCCGCCGAGATCTATCCAGCCGCGCACCTGACCCGTGTGCCGATCGATTCGAGCTATGACGTCGCGTTGCCAGACATTAGCGAAAATTTCGCCGTTAACGAATTCAAGTTCGTTGAGCTGACGCAGCGGTTCGTCGTTAACTCGAACGTTGAGTGTTTTTTGAACGCGAAATGTCACCGGATCGAAAAAGCGAAGGCGGTCGGTGCCGTCGCTCATAATGAGCGAGTCTCCGTCGGTCGTGAGGCCCCAACCCTCGCCGTCGTACCGGAATTCGCCGACGCGCGCGAGCGTGCGCCGATCGTAGATGAACCCGATGCGCTCGCGCCACGTCAGTTGATAGAGCCGGTCGCCGAGCACCGCGATACCTTCGCCGAAATACTTGTCCGGTAGATTTACTATTTTCTCGATTCGACCGGTGGCGAGATCGACGATGCGCAGGCTGGATGCGCCGTAGCGGCCGGTGCTTTCGTACAGCACGCCATTTTCGACAACCAGGCCTTGGGTATAGGCGCCGGGATCGTGCGGCCATGCGTTCAATACTTCGTAGCCGAACGTCGGAACGCCGACGGAATCGTTCGCCGATCCGTTGCCGCACAGCCCGGCGATCGACGCGACGACGAAGCACCCGGCAACGGCGTGGCGATGCATCGCGGCGCCGTTAGCGAACCCGCTCGATGACGTCGGGCTCGAACCCGCGCCCGCGCAGCCAGTCGCGCAGCGCATCGCCGGTGCCGGAACGCCAGACGCGGCAGTTCGGCGGCGCAACGCGCCGGTAGTCGAGCAGCTCCTCGTTCAGCACGATCGGCCCGGTGGCGGGAATATGGTATGCAATGATGACCTGATTCATTCGTTCGAACGAATACACGCCGACCAGATTGGCTTCCTGCGCATCGATCCCGAGTTCCTCCTTGACCTCCCGCAGCGCACCTCCCGCCGGTTCTTCGCCGCGTTCGAGAAATCCGGTGATCAAGCCGTACCACGTCACCGGCCACGCGCGGTTGCGCGCCAGCACGACGCAGCCGTCGTGCTCGACGATAGCGGCGACGACCGGCGTGGGATTATCGTAGTGCACGTAGCCGCATTCGGCGCCGCACGCGCGGCGCGGCTCGCCGTCGATCAGGCGCTCAAGCAGGGGGGCGGTGCAAAGCGGACAGTAGCGAAATGTGGACATGTTCGAACTCGCGGCGCGACCGCGCCATGCTAGCCGAAGCGACGGTATTGTGGGAACGACCGGCGCGGGAATGCGAATCTTCGATCTTTCGTACCGCCTCAGCGGCTCTACGCCAGCAATACCAGTACGAGCGCGATGAGCGCCGGCAACGCCTGGATAAAAAGGATCGTGAACTTGGCGGTGAAGGCGCCGTAAAGGCCGGCGACGATGACGCAAGCCAGGAAGAAAACCTGCACATCGGGGCGACTCGCAAACAGGCCCCAAACGAGGCCGGCCGCGAGAAAGCCGTTGTAGAGCCCCTGATTGGCGGCGAGCGCCGCCGACGACGCCGACACTTCCGGCGTCATGGCGAAAATCTTGCGACCGAGGGGATGGTTCCAGAAAAACATTTCGAGCACGAGAAAGCCGACGTGCGCCAGCGCTACCACCGCCACCAAAATGTTCGCCGCGAGTCTCATGGATGGTTCTCCTTACGCTTGCGGTTGTGCCCGAATGTCTACACGACTCTCGTCTTAACCGGCTTACCCGCGAAATGCAAACGTAGATTTTCAACCTGCAAATTGCCCATCGCGGTACGGGTTTCGATCGTGGCGCTGCCGACGTGGGGAAACAGCACGGCGTTATCGAGCTCGAAAAACGCCGGCGGCACGCGCGGTTCGTCGGCGTAAACGTCGAGGCCGGCGCCGGCGATCTTCTTTTCTTGCAGATATTTCAGCAGTACCGGCTCGTCGATAATCGAGCCGCGTGCGATGTTGACCACGTAACCGTCCGGTCCGAGCGCGTCGAGAACCGCGGCGCCGACCAAGCGCGCGGTTTCCCGGCCGCCGGGGGTGACGATCACTAAGACGTCGGAGTTCTTCGCGAGCGTGATCGGATCCGGGTCGTACGGATAGGGCAAGTTCTTCTTGTTGCGGTTGTGATAACGGACGTGCATTCCGAAGGCTTCGGCACGCCGACCGATGGCGGCGCCGATGCGCCCGAGTCCGAGGATGCCCAGCGTCTTGCCGCCGACCGACGTGGCGAGCGGGTAAGGGCCTTTGGCGACCCAGTTACCGGCGCGCAGGTGCGCCTCCGCGCGCGGAAACTTTCGCAGCGTATTCACCACGAGCGCCATCGCCGTATCGGCCACGCAGTCGTTCAACACGTCGGGCGTGTTGGTGACAATGATGCCGCGCGCGCGCGCCGCGTCGAGGTCGATCGAATCCACGCCGACGCCGAAGTTGGAAATGATCTCGAGCTTCGGGAGGGCGTCCATCAACACGGCGTCGACTCGCGCGCCGGCAAAGCTCGCAAGCCCGCGCGCCGTGGGTGCGCGTTCCTTTAGAAACGTCGCACGGTCCTTTGCCTCGTACAGGCGATGGCAGGCGAACTCGCTGTCGAGCGCTTCTTGTAACCACGGCGGGTTTTTGCTGGTAACGACGACGTCAGGCTTCATGGTATCCGTTCGGGAGCGGTTCGATCGCGCGGCGATCACAGGAACCCGCGCGTGCGGATCCCGACACCGACCACGACAAACGCGATCGAAAGAATCGTTACGAGAACGATGTGAACGGCGAGCGCCGGCAGCCGCGCCGCATCGAGCCGGGGAATGATCCGCAGGCGCGCGTGCAGCGCGATCAGTATCGTCACGACCAACAGCGCGAGCTTCAGAGTGATCAGGCGCGAGATGGTGGAATCAAGCGCGAACCAGGTTCCGAAGCGCGGCAGCCAATAGTACGAGAGCCATACGCCGGTGCCCGCTTGCAGGAGGAGGGCCGGAAGGCCGATCCACTCGAAGCCGCTTTCAAAATCCCGAACGATTGCGGGATCGCGGCGTCCGAGCGCGCGCGGCAGAATCGCGGCGGCAAGGACGATATGGCCGCCGACCCAGATGGTCGCGCCGAGCAGATGCAAGGTGAGGAGCAGGTAATAGGTCATCCGTTTGTCGTGTTCGATCGTTGTCAGCTGCGTTTCTTGGTGCCGATGACCACGGTCCCGGCGAGCTTGTCATGCCAACCCTGCTTGCGCTTATCAAAAGCGATCCACAGGAATCCGAGACCGAATGAGAATATCGACACGTAGTAGGCGAAGTAACGGCCGATGAGTTGGCCGGTGGAAGGCGGCTCGAGCGTTTGCGCGTCGACGATTTTGGCCGACACGGCCATTTTTCCGGGCGTCGCCTGCCGGTAAATCCAGAAGAGAATTACCGCGGCGGCAGGCACAACCCACTGCACCAGGAAGCTCATCGGTCCGCCGGTGGACCCGGCGACCGTGCCGGAGTGTTCACCGCGCATCGCCACGTCGAACGGCATCAACAGCTCTTGGAAGTACGCCGCGCCGTACAGGGCCGCCAACAACGGAACGACGACAGCGGTAACGAGAATGGAGTCGATCACGAACGCGAGGAATCGGGCCCAGAATCCGACGTATTTCACATCTTGCGCCTGCATGGGTTCTCCCTGCT
The DNA here is from genome assembly GCA_036396275.1 of Burkholderiales bacterium. Taxonomy (GTDB): domain Bacteria; phylum Pseudomonadota; class Gammaproteobacteria; order Acidiferrobacterales; family Sulfurifustaceae; genus JACQFZ01. The sequence goes on along the minus strand of DASWLD010000053.1, from coordinate 5,374 downwards.
TGCTACTTGGTTCCGGCCTGCGCACGCCACCCGCGCACGGGCGCGATCACTCTAACACCGACCGGTATTTTGCGCCCGGTGCACAATGACAGGTATCGGCGTTTGCGCACCTGTTCGCGGAGCGACTTCTTCTGCATACTTCGCGCGTTGGTTGCTGTCGGCTGGTGGTATCGGTTACCGCCACCAGTGGCGGAATCGTCGACGGACACGCGTCCGTCCCGACGCCGCCGTGCCCCCCGCCGGGCACGCTATTCACGGTTTTACGTCGATCAATCTGATCATCGGAGGAGACCTATGCAGCGCAGATCGTTTCTAAAAAAAGCGGCTATGGGCGCCGCCGCCGGCACTATCGCGGCACCCGCCATCGTCCATGCCCAGCCGAGCGTACAGTGGCGCATGGTGGCGAGCTGGCCGAAGAGCCTCGGCACGCTGTACGGCGGCGTCGAATTCATCGCCAAACGCGTGAGCGAGCTCACCGACGGCAAATTCGAGATTCGCACGTTCGCCGCCGGGGAGGTCGTGCCGGCGCTGGCGGTGCTCGACGCGGTGAAGGACGGCACGGTCGAAATGGGCCACACGGCGACCTATTACTACTTCGGCAAGGACCCCGCGTTTGCGCTCCCGTGCTCGGTGTGCTTCGGCCCGAACGCACGACAGAACAACGCCTGGTGGTACACCGGCGGCGGCGCCGAGCTGATGGCTCCGCTCTTCAAGGAATACAACTGCATCGCTCTTCCGGCGGGCAATACCGGATGCCAAATGGGCGGATGGTTCCGCAAGGAGATCAAGTCGGTCGCCGATCTTAAGGGATTGAAGTTCCGCATCGGCGGCATGGCCGGTCTGGTGATGGCGAAGATCGGCGTCGTTCCCCAATTGATCGGCGGACCGGATATTTACCCCGCCCTGGAGAAAGGCACGATCGACGCGGCCGAGTGGGTGGGTCCGTACGATGACGAGAAGCTCGGCTTCAACAAGGTCGCCCAGTACTACTACTACCCGGGTTTCTGGGAAGGCGGCACGGTAGTGCATGCCTTGGCGAACGAAAAGAAGTTCAACGAGTTGCCCAAGAACTACCAGGCGGCGATACACGCTGCTTGCGGTGAGGCGAACGGATGGATGCTCGCCAAATACGACACCGAGAACCCGAAGGCGCTGCGTCGATTGGTCGCGGGCGGCACCAAGCTGCGCGCGTATCCGCGATCGGTGCTGCAGGCGGCCGAGAAGGCATCGTACCAGCTCTACGACGAACTCAAGGGAAAGAGCAAGCACTGGGCGAAAATCTACCCCGAGTGGAAGAAGTTCCGCGACGAGCAGTTCCTGTGGTTTCGGGTGGCGGAGTCGACCTACGACAACTACTCGTTCTTCTCAAAACTCGGCGCCGGGAAGTAACGCGCACGGTTTACGAAGAAAAAGAACGAAGAACAAACCCCGCTTCGCAGGTCGTGTGAAAACCCCGCAAGAATTTCGCGGTGGGATTTCGCCCCCACCCTAACCCTCCCCCGCTTGCGGGGGGTGAGGCGGGGTTTTCGCGAATGTACCGACGTACATTCGCGCCGCCGAACGGGCGCACGTGAGGTGCGTGCGCCCCGGGCGGGAAGGGGATGGGAGGGGGAATGCGATCGCGAATCGAAGCGGAAGTGGGAAATTTCTCCGAGCGATCGAGAAATCTTCGAGTTTTCACACGACCTGTTTCGCGGGGTTTTGTTTTGGACGGCCGTCAAAGTACCTACTTCGATTCCTTGAGCGCCTTTTCGAGGTCGGTGTCGGCGCCGCCCCCGGCCTGATCTTGATCGGGCGGCGTGTCGCCGCCGCCGTCGGCTGTCGGTGCGCCGAAGTCGGGTGGCGCGACCCCCTCCAAGCGCTCGCGCTCGTAGTCCGGCGTCGGGATCTTGATTTCGATTTTCGACGGGTCGAGCGTAATTTTGTCCAGCATGCCGGTAACCAATCCCGGAAACATGATCACGATCCCCACCATGATGACCTGAATCACCACGAACGGAACCGCGCCCCAATAAATCTGGCCGGTCGTGATCGGCTGAATCAGTTTCTGGCTCAGCTTGTCGGTATAGGCTTTTGCCGGCGCCACGCTGCGCAGGTAAAACAGCGCGAACCCGAACGGCGGATGCATGAACGACGTTTGCATATTGATGCCGAGCAGCACGCCGAACCAGATTAGATCGATGCCGAGCTTTTCCGCCACCGGCGCCAGCAACGGCACGATGATGAACGCCAATTCGAAGAAATCGAGAAAGAATGCGAGGAAGAAAACGAGGAAGTTGACCACCAACAGGAAACCGATCTCTCCGCCCGGCAGGCCGGTCAGCAACTGCTCGACCCAGAGGTCGCCGTTCACACCGCGAAAGGTGAGACTGAAAATCGTGGCGCCGACCAGGATAAAGATGACGAAGGAAGTCAGCTTCGCGGTCGAGTTCATCGCCTGCTTCAGCACCGACAAGCTCAAGCGCCGGTTGATGGCCGCGAGCGCAAGCGCGCCCGTGGCGCCCATCGCGCCGCCTTCGGTCGGGGTCGCGACGCCGAGGAAGATCGTGCCGAGCACCAGGAAGATCAGCGCGAGCGGCGGGATCAGCACGAAGATCACGCGCGACAGCAGTTTCCAGCCGCGCAGCGTCCGCGCTTCCGGCGGCAGTGCCGGCGCGGTTTGGGGAAACAGCAGCGATCGCCCGGCCACGTAAAGCAAGTAAAATCCGGTCAAAACCAGGCCGGGAAGGATCGCCCCTTGATACATGTCGCCGACCGAGCGCCCGAGCTGATCGGCCAGCACGATCAGCACCAGGGACGGTGGAATAATCTGCGCGAGCGTACCGGCGGCGGCAATGATGCCGGTCGCGAACCGCCGGTCGTAGTTGTAGCGCAGCATGATCGGCAGCGAGATCAGGCCCATGGAGATCACCGAGGCGGCGACGACACCCGTCGTCGCCGCCAGCAGCGCGCCGACCACGACCACGGCATAAGCGAGCCCGCCGCGTATCGGGCCGAACAGTTGCCCGATGGTGTCGAGCAAGTCCTCGGCCATGCCGCTGCGCTCGAGGATCAGCCCCATGAACGTGAAAAACGGCACCGCGAGCAGCGTGTCGCTGCCCATGATGCCGAAGATCCGCTCCGGTAGCGCCTGAAACAACGCGGGATGCAGGAGTCCCAGGTTGACGCCCAGGAAGCCGAAGGACAGTCCGACGAAGCCGAGCGCGAACGTCACCGGATAGCCGAGCAGCAAAAATACCACCAACCCCCCGAACATCAGGGGCGCCATATTATCGATGACGAACTGAATCAGCGGGGCTCCCCGTCATCCGGCCGGATGATTTCCAGCGCGGCGTCCGCGTGGTGTTCCATCCGGTCGGGGATCAGACCCCTCAACACCGCGACGCGCTTGATCAGCTCGGAAACGCCTTGCAGGCTCAGCAGAAAGAACCCGGCCGGCACCATGAAGCGCGCCGGCCAGCGAATCAGTCCGCCGGCCTGGTTCGAGACCTCACCGCTGGTCCAAGCGTTCATGAAGATCGGCCACGACAGCCATAGGAGGTAAAGCGACACCGGCAGGAGGAAGAACACGGTGCCGAGGATGTCGATCCAAAGCTGCGTGCGCCGCGAGAGCCGTGAAGATATCACGTCGATGCGGATGTGCTCGTTGTGCAGCAACGTATATCCGGCACAACCGAGGAATATCGCCGCGAACAGATACCACTGCAATTCGAGCCAGGCGTTGGACGCGAGATTCAGCAGGTAGCGCGACATAGCGTTGCCGGCGCTCACCAGCACGACGATGAGTACCAGCCAAAGCAGCAAGCGCCCGATCCGTTCGTTGGTCGCGTCGATCGCGCGTGAGATCGTCAATAAGGCCTTCATCGTATCGGACCCTTTATCTTGCGGGCGGGAAAATACCCGCTCGAATGACGCGAGCGGCATTCTCGCCCACATAGCGACGCAATGTAAAACTCGCGCGGTCGTCGGTTGTCAGTCGCGGCGCCGTGGCATGTATACTCGCCCTTTACGGCTTGACGCGGGTCAGCCGATTGGGCCGAGGCGAACCCGCATAACCGTGATCCGTTGACAGAGGTACTCACGATGTTCGAAACCGCCGTCGCGGGCAGTCTCCCGAAACCGGCCTGGCTCGCCGAGACCGAACAGTTGTGGCCGAAGTGGAAAGTTGCCGAAGATATGCTGCTCGACGCTAAGCTCGACGCAACGCTCACTTGGATCAAGCTGCAGGAGGATGCGGGCATTACAGTTATTGGCGACGGCGAACAGTCACGTCAACACTTCGTGCATGGGTTCCTCGAATTCGTCGACGGCATCGATTTCGGTCGCAAGACGAAGATGGGCATCCGCAACAATCGCTACGACGCGATGGTGCCGACCGTGGTTTCGGAGTTACGTCTGCGTGGGCGGGTGCACGAAGCCGAGGCGAAACTGGCGCGCGCCCACACGACGCATCCGCTGAAGTTCACGCTTCCCGGACCGATGACGATCGTCGATACGATCGCCGACGCGCACTACGGCGACAAAGTCAAAATGGCGATGGCGTTCGCCGAACTGTTGAATGAAGAAGCGCTCGCGCTCGAAGCCGACGGCGTTGACATCATCCAGTTCGACGAGCCGGCGTTCAATGTTTACATGGATGACGTCAAGCGCTGGGGCATCGATGCGCTGCACCGCGCGGCCCGAGGGTTGCGTTGCCGCACCGCCGTGCACGTTTGCTACGGCTACGGCATCAAGGCCAATCTCGATTGGAAAGAGACGCTCGGGAGCGAATGGCGCCAGTATGAAGAGATTTTCCCGGCGATTGCCGCGAGCCGCATTGATCAAGTGTCGGTCGAGTGCATGCATTCGCGCGTGCCGCTGAGCTTGTTAAAGCTGCTCGCCGACAAGGAGGTGATGGTCGGCGTGATCGACGTCGCCAGCGATCGAGTCGAAACCCCGGAAGAGATCGTCGGCGTCATCGCCGAGGCGATGAAATACGTGCCCAAGGAGCGCATCCGTCCGTGCACCAACTGCGGCATGGCGCCGATGGCGCGCGACGTAGCCGTGGCCAAGCTGCACGCGCTCAGTGCCGGCGCCGCGCTCGCGCGCGAACGGTTCGGTTGAAAAACGCCTTTGCGGTGAGAATGTGTTTCTTGAGAACTAATCGATGGAACTGCTATTTAGCCCAGAAGCCTGGCTCGCGTTCGTAACGCTTGCGGCGCTCGAAATCGTTCTCGGCATCGACAATATCATTTTCATTTCCATATTGGTGGGCCGGCTGCCCAGGGCGCAGCGGGCGCGGGGACGATTTATCGGGCTGAGCCTCGCGATGGCGATGCGCATCGTGCTGTTGCTGTCGCTGGTATGGATCATGCGGTTGACCGAGCCGCTGTTT
>DASWLD010000052.1:0-12933 GCA_036396275.1 Burkholderiales bacterium | reverse complement strand
CAGACTACGCAACGCGCGCCACCGCGGCCGGTGTCGACCACTCAAGCGCCTCGTTGATCAAACCGTTCTGGCGCAGCGTCGCCAATACGCTCAGGCGCATATACGGCGAGTCGCGAAAATTCGCTTCGCTGAAATTCATGCGCTCCAACCCTTTCTTAAGACCGACAATAGCTTCGCGCAAATTGACTTGCGGTTGATGTTTCGGGGCCAGCTGCTTAAACAAGTCGAAATTGACACGGTACGACCGCTTGTCGGGTTGCGCGTCTTTATTAATGGAAATCTCCACGCCCGGAATCACCTCCGCGACTGCCCGAGCCAGGTCCTTGACTTGGTAGCTCCAACTGTCGGTGCCGGTATTAACCGCCACAAAAGCGCCGCCGTTGTCCGCCTTGCGCGTGACTCCCCACTCGATCGCACGCGCCATATCGTCGACATGAATCAACGGCCGCCACGGCGTGCCGTCCGACAAAATCGTGATCCTTCCCGACGCCACGGCGCACGCCACGAAATCATTGACCACGAGGTCGAGCCGCAAGCGCTCGCTCATCCCGCAGGCGGTGGCAAACCGCAGCGACGTCACGATGAAGTCATTGCTCGCCAGCTCCGGCAACGCCTGCTCGGTAGCCACCTTGGATCGGGCATACGCCGTCAGCGGATTGAGCGCGTCGGTCTCTTTCTTGGGCGCGCCTTCCGCCGCTCCGTACATACTGCAACTTGAAGCGAACACAAAATGTTTTGCGCCGGCGTCGCGAGCCAATTTTGCGACTCGCACGCTCGACTTGAAGTTGATCTCTTCGGTCACCTGTTCGTAGGTCTTGCCCATGGGGTCGTTGGATATCGCCGCCAAATGCACCACCGCGTCCACGCCGAGAAATGTCTCCGCCGAGACCTTTCGAACGTCGGCGAACAGCTGCTGATCCAACACTCTTTCCGGCAGGGTGTCGGCGCCGGTGAGGCAATGAGCGAAATACCCCGTATCAAGGCCAACTAATGTGGCGCGCGGAAACGCCGCTCGCAGGCGCGCGCTGACGCGCGGGCCGATGTAACCCAAGTTACCGGTAATAAGAATTCTCAAGTCATCTCCCCTTAACGTGTTGCTAGTCGAGCTTCGCGGCGATCGCGTCGCACACGAAGCGTGAAAACGGTAAACAGCAAGTGAAGCCCGGCGACACCGCATTCAGGATATGAAACGATCGACGGTCGCCTTCAAACAGGAAATCCATCTCAAGCGTGCGCGTTCGAATATTCAACAATTGAGCGCGAATGCCGGGCCTACCCCATTGCCGGTACTGGTCCGGTTTCACGCCGCGCACCATCCTGCCCGCCAGTTCCACCATGCGTGCGCGCGAATACTTGCGCAACTCCTCGACGGCCAATCGCACGAAACCGAATTGCGCGGAGAACAGCAATCCAAACTGTCGCAAAATAATCTCTCCCAACTCGGATAGACGAAACCGCTTGCGCCCACCGTACTGTTCGCGCCAGAACGCCGGGATCGCCGTCGGTCCGATCTTCGCGTGACCGTCCACCGTGATCGTGAAATGCACGCCCAAGAACGGATTGCGCAAGTCCGGGACCGGGTAGACGTTGGTACGCAGCGCACCGGCCGGCTCATTCGAATAGAGATATAGCCCCTTGAACGGCAGGATGCGATAGTCGCGGGAAAAACCGAAGTGGCGAGCGACCGCATCGGCGTACAGTCCGGCGGTGTTTACCACGTAGCCCGCCCGGAACGCGCCCGCGGATGTTCGTACCGCGCCGTTGTCCTGCCCCATGAAACCGGCGCCGCAATGAATGCCAACCCCCAGTCGGCGTGCCTCCCGCTCCATCGCGGTCATGACCGCGGCCGGATCGACCGATGACGTGGTCGGCGAATATAGCGCACGGCCAAGCGTGATTATGCGGGGCTCGATCTCGCGAGCCGCGCGCTCGTCGATTTCCTCGAGCTTCACGCCGTTGGCGCGCGCCCGCCTCAGCAGCTCATCGAGCAGCCGCAATTCATCTTCCGATTGGGCGACCACCAGCTTGCCGCACGCATTCAGCGCCAGACCGTGGTCCCGACAAAACTCGGTCAGCTCGGCATTCCCTTGGCGGGTAAACTTTGCCTTGAGGCTGTCGGCGGTGTAGTAGAATCCGGCGTGCAACACGCCGCTATTGCGGCCGCTCGCGTGTTGACCGCACGTCGCCTCCTTTTCGATCAAGTCGACGCGACAATCGGGATAGCGCCGCTTCAGCTCGGCGGCGACACAAATTCCGATGATGCCACCGCCGATAATCAGATAATCGGTTGTGATAGTCACAGCCGCTACCACACTTTCCACGGCGGTTTGCCGCTCTGCCACAAGTTCTCGAGAACATTCTTGTCCCGCAACGAGTCCATCGGCTGCCAAAAACCGGTGTGCTTATAGGCAACCAATTGCCCCTCGTTGGCCAAGCGCTCCAGCGGCTCGCGCTCCCAAACCACGGAGTCCCCATCGATATAGTCGAACACGTTCGGTTCCAGCACGAAGAAACCCGAGTTCACCCAGGCGCCGTCGCCTTCGGGCTTTTCATGGAATGTCGCGATCTTCGACGAATTCGCCGCCAAGCTGAAGGCGCCGAACCGACCCGGCGGCTGTGCCGCCGTCAGCGTTGCGTACACTCCCTGGGCGCGGTGAAACCGGATAAGTGCGGATACATCGACATCGCTGACACCATCGCCGTACGTCATACAAAACGTACCGTTGCCGAGGAATTCTCGTACCCGCCGAAGTCGACCGCCGGTCATGCTGTTCTCACCGGTATCGACCAAGGTCACGCGCCACGGTTCGGCGTGACTTTGGTGAATGTCAACCTTGTTGCGCGCCAAGTCGAACGTCACGTTGGCGCTGTGCAGCAGGTAGTCGGCGAAGTAGTCCTTGATCGCCTCGCCCTTGTAACCGAGACAAATGACGAAATCGTTCAACCCGTAGTGCGAATAGATTTTGAGAATATGCCAGAGGATCGGCTTGCCGCCGATTTCGACCATCGGTTTCGGTCGTACGCCGCTTTCCTCCGAGATTCGGGTACCGAATCCACCCGCCAAGACTACAACCTTCATGCGTCTCTCTCTGAACTCAGTGATCGCGAATTTCCATAAACGCCATTAGCGCCGGCGGTCCGGGAAGTGATATCGGGGGAAAATCCACTTGGACCGAATGCGATGATCGCACCGCATCCGCACACCGCATCCGCAACGCCGCCCTAGGCGTCTCGCGACTCTTTCCGAGTCGCCACGATTTCCTTGACGACGCTCGTGTCGAGCCGCCCCTGCGGATCGTGTACCGGAAAGATGCCCCCCTTCTGCCGTTCACGAACGACGTCACATACGATATCGACGTCGATTCTCTTTTTTTGCTCGGCAAACCCAACCACCAACGATTGTTCGCACAACGAGTTGATCAGCCTCGGCGTACCGGCGGTGTAGTAGTACACCGCCGCGCACGCTTTGGTGTCGAACAGATTCGGGTCGCCGCCGGCGACTTTTAGACGATGGCGAATATACTGCCACGTCTCCTCAAGCGTCAGCGTCGACAAACTGTAGTCGACCGCGATGCGCTGCGCGAATTGGTGCATTTCCGGCCGGCGCAGCGTATCGCGCAGGTGCGGCTGTCCGACCAGGATCAACTGCAAAAACTGATCCTTGTCCGAGTTGATGTTGGACAACATGCGCAATTCCTCGAGCGCGTCCACGTCGAGATTTTGCGCTTCATCGATGATCAACACCGTGCGCCGATCGTTGCCGTATTCCTTGAGGATAAAATCCGCCAGGGTCTGATACAGCTCGACTTTCTTCTTATCGCGATATTCGAGCCCGAACGCGAGCAGCACCCACTGCAACAGTTCGCCGAAACTTTTATGCGTATTCGAGACGAGGCCGACGGTCACGTCCCCGCCGACATCGGACAACAGCTGGCGAATGAGCGTGGTCTTTCCGGAACCGATCTCCCCCGTGATCACGGTAAAACCGGCCTGATTCATCATCCCGAATTGCAGCATCGTCAGCGCTTTTTGATGCTTCGGGCTCAAAAACAAGAACGTTGGATCCGGCAGCAGGGAGAACGGCTTCTCGCCAAAATCGTAAAAACTCTCATACATCGGCCTTCTCCCCGAACGCAAGCTGCTCCGGAATTGTCGACCCGGCTAGCGGCCGACCGCAATCCGCCAACGATGTCATGACGTCAATAAGCCTCATATCGGTTATGCTCCGCCGAGCGATTGAGAACTGTGCCGATCAAATTGTGATTCGCACTTTGAATCAACTCCGCTGCCCGCGCCAATTCATCCCGGTTTGTCTTGCCTTCTTGCGCTACGATCAGCATCGCATCGAGGTACGGCGCGAACGCCAATACGTCGTCGCCGCCCAATACCGGCGGCAGATCGAAGATGACGTGGCGTGACGGATACCGGCGCTTTAGTTCTTGCACCAGCGACAACATCACCGGCGAGACCAGCAGTTCCGACGAACTCGGCACCGGTCCGCTGCCCGGCAATACGACCATTCGCCGAATCATCGGGTGCACGAGAATCTGCTCGACCGGCATCGCGCCCAGCAGGTACTCGCGCAATCCATTCTCGACCTCGAGCCCCAAATACGTGTGAACCGACGGCTGCCGCAGATCCGCATCGACCAGCAAAACTGTGTGGCTCGGTTCCATGGCGAGACTGATCGCGAGGTTGACCGCCGTAACCGTCTTGCCCTCGCCTCGCCTTGGACTGGTGATACCCAACGTACGCCAGCCGTTGGCCCGCATCCTCTGGTGCACTTGCGTTCGTAATACCTTATAAGCTTGTACGGCCTCTTCGGGCGATTCGGCGGTCAGCACCCGATTCTGCCGCAACCAGCCGGGATAGAGGCCGACGGTGCGAGTCTGCGTGTAGGTAATTTCGGTGGTAACGAGCGCCCGCCCCGACCCCGTAGTGCGGCGCTTCTCTTGCTGTGCAAGCTGTACGGCTTTTGTAAACGAATCGACCACTTTAAAGACCCTGGCAAATAATTGTCGCTACGCGACTTTCTCGCGAGCCAGATCCGGAATAACCGCGAGCGGCAGCGCCCCCGTGACTTGGGCTACCATTTTCGCTCCGCGCACCGTTCGATCCATATATTCGGCAAGACTAGCGTACCCCACGCCGGAGCCGAGACCTAACACTATTCCCAGCAGCAGGAATGCGCGCCGGTTAGGGAAATGGGGCGCGATCGGTAGCTGCGCTGCTTCCAAAATCGAGTAGCGCTCGCCCTTTTGCTCCTTTTCCATCTGCACCGCGAGTTCGGCGCTCATCAGGTTTTGCTTTACCTCGCGGTATTTCTTAACCGCGGTATCGTACTCCCGAAGCAGGCCTAGGCCTTCCTGCTCGACGCGTGGCGTCTGAACCAGGCGGGTTTCGTATTCGGTCAATTTCCGCCGGGCTTCGGCGCGCTGGCCACGTGCACCCTTGAGACTCAACTCGACCGTATCGAGCTGCGTTTGCAGCGCGATGTGCGCCGGGTTGTCGGGCTTCAACCGCAACGCCAGCTGCGACGAATCGTCGGCTTGTTTGAGCTTACGTTCCAAGTCGGCAACGGCGCCGCGCAATCGTGCGACGTCCGGATGGCCGGGCGCGTATTGCTTTTCCGCGCTTTCGAGTAGCGCGCGCGTCTTCTTGTACTCGCCTTCAACGACAGATCGCTCGTCGATGACGCCCAGCTCGCGCTTCAACGACTGAACTTCGCGCCGCAGTCGGTTTACATCGGGATGGTCCGGCGAATAGTTCGCGGCCGCCGAAAGATATTGCGTCTGGAGTTCCTTCAAACGGGCGGCCGGGCTCTTGCCGGTATAAGGTTCCACGTTAGCGAACTGCGCCTGCAGTTCGAGCTTGCGTTGCTCCAAGCTGGTAACTTGGCGTTCCGTATCCTCGAGTTCCCGCTGGGTTCGCTCCATCAGAGACATATTGAGCGACATCAATTCCGGAAGCCGCCCGGTGTTGCGTTCCTTATAGGCCGCCACGCGCGCCTCGAGTTCGCCAACGCGTCGGCTCAGTTTCTCTTCCTCATCGCCGAGGAAGCCCGACGTTTGTACCGCCTTTTGGGTACGAATGCGTTGGTTCTCTTTCAGAAAAAGGTCGGTTAGCGCGTCGGCAACGCGGCGCGCCACCACCGGCGACTCGGAATCGTAGGACACCGTAAACGCGATCGTGGCCAAGCTCGAAGCGCCGCTTTGCGGGTCGGTGACGTTGGCGCTTACCGGCTTTATCTCGATGTTCGATCGTATGCGGGCAATCGCACCGCCTTCTGCCTTAGGTTCAAGGTCGCTCGGATACAGATTGAACTTCTCGGCGAGTTGCATCAAGTTTTCGCGGTTTAGTACCCGTGTCTGGATGACCTGCAACCGCTGATTGGCGTAGCCCGTCACCGTCGACTGCAACATATCGCGCGGAACTTCCTGCTGCTCGATAAGTATGGTCGCGGTGGAGCGGTACATCGACGGCAGGAGGAACGCGGCGGCGGCGCTAACGACGAACACCGCGGCGGCCACGCCGAGCACCTGCTTCTTGCGGCGACGCAGGATGTCGAGGTAGTCGCTTAGATGTCTGGATCCTGGATCTGTCATCGTTTCATTCGCTCTGCTCGTTAACGCCCGAAAAACTGCCGACGCCAATTATACGCCACGCCCACGTATACGGCGCTGCCGGTCGCGGATGTCGGGTCCACGTCGAATTTCTGGTAGCGGTATGCATAAGCGGCGCGGAAGAACCATTGCGGCATCCACTGATAGTCGAGCGCCGGTTCGATTTCGTAGTACCGTCGATCGACGTTCGGATCGGACCCCTCGAGCACCTTGTTCTTGAGAATCGTCGCGCGCAGCGAAAAGCCCAATTTCGGCGTCAGCCCTCGCACTAACCTTACCCGCAGCTGATCGGATTGAATCGACTGACCGATGCCGCTCGGCGAAACATCATGACTGATCGTGCCGTCGAGCTCCATGGTGTCCGAGACTTCCCGCGCGTTCGCTTCGAGAACGAATCCGCTCGATCGATCGACGTTGTTGCCGACGGTTGCCCGCGTCTTACTCGCGCCGACGGCCAACGAACCGTTACTGGTCTCGGAAAATGCTCGCGCAATCCCGAATAGCAGCCGGCTCGTATCGGTCGAATTGTCAACGGCCGATGCTCGAAAACGGGAGTCGCTTGCGGTCACGTTGAAGGAATCCCTGGGATTGATATTGCGCGAATACGTCAACGCCAGATTCTGATCCGTGTAGTCGACCAGACCCGTGCCCGCGGCATTATCGAAACCGACGTCCGTAAACTCGTAAGATAGCTGCACCGAACTTCGTTCGCTCACGGATCGAGTCCATGACGGTCGCAAGGTACGCCAGTTGCGGGTCACGTCCGTTTGGATCAAACCAACGTCCGAGTCGCGGCCGCCGTCGACATCGACCGCGCTGTCTGTGATCTGCCGCAAGTCATCGCGACGAAATTCTCCGCTGAGTCCGAGCTTGGTGCGCTCGGACGTCTGTGAGAAAGAGTTAAACGACAGGATCTGCCGATCACTATCCTCGACTTGATCGGACGAGTAATACCGATAATTCAGAGCGAGTCCAACGTCAATGCCGGACCGCTCGGTCTTTCCGCGGATGCGCATCGACGGAGTTATCGACGCCACGCTTGACGATTCATGCGCTCCGATTGCGAGCAGCGGATTACTGTCGTGGCCCACGGCGGCGCTAACGGCGGGCTGCACTGACCACTCGGCGCCCCAACCCGCACCGGGAACAATCCCCCCTGCCAGGCCAATTACCAGGCTCACGCCGGCGCGCGCAGCAGGCCACTTGGTGCCATAGCTTCTGCCTGCCCGCCTGCTACTGTTCATTTTTTCGCCCCCCCCTTTTTTCCACTGACTTAAATCGCTACGTCAAAAATACGAACTTGCAGCCCCCGAGATGGTCGGGAGCGAGCGACGGAATCACGGAACGACAACCGTGTCGCCACTCTGCAGTCTAATATTCTGTTCTAACCGCTGCCCCTTCTTAACGTCGGCGTAGTTGAAGTTCAGCACTTCGTCGCTATTATTCTCTGCGTTCTTACGCAGTATCCGGATATTGTCTTCGTCGGCAAACGGTGTCAGTCCGCCCGCCAGCGTCAGCGCTTGCAGAACATCGACGTAGCGACCGACGACGAACTCGCCGGGCTTGTTCACTCTCCCAATAACGAAGACCTTGTAACCGGCAACCTTCTTTACCGACACGGTAACCACCGGTTCCGGGATGTACTTGCGCAATCGCTCCGTGATCTCGTCGTGAATCTCTTGCGCGGTTCTGCCCTTGGCTTTGACATTCCCAACCAGCGGGAAGGTTATCCATCCATCGGGGCGAACCAACACTTCCTTCAACTGTAGGTCTTGCTCCTTCCACACCGATATTTCCAAGACGTCCTCGGGTCCGATCTGGTACTCGCCCCCTTTGCTTTGGCCGGCACCGATCGGGTTCTGGGCGTTCGCGCCGAACGGCACGCAGAGCGTCAGCAGAAAAAAGAACGCGGCCACTGCTCTGCCTGCAAATTTCATCTGTCCGATAACCTCGACTTCATATTCCGACCCAGCGTTATCCTGCGAATTCCGATCGGCTGATACCGCCGGTTAAATTCGGCCCGAGAACCCATACGAAAGATAAGAAATCGAGCCAGTAGGATACGCGCCGTAAATATTGCTCGTGCTAGAAACCCGCCGATTGCCGCGCAAAAAATGGACTCCGGGACGTGCACCGAATCCCCGACCCTTCGCCAGACTATTATCTACATGACGGCATTGAAGTCTATAACAAACACCCGCTGTCCAACCTCGCGCACGCCGGAAAAAAGTGACAAATTTCGTCACCGGACGCCGCGGCATTGCTTCGTCCGTTTGTAGCGAACTAACCGTCGGACCCCCATATCCATCGGCGCGCGCACCATTTATCATTGGACCCATCATCGCGATGCCGTCGCTTGGTCGGTGCGGCGCCGAAGTGATAGCGCCGACGCGAGTCGACTTTTTGCGCCTCGTCACGCAAAAGCACCGTCGCGACCGATTTGCCGCATGATATACGTGGTCACTCTACGACCCGCGGGCAAGTGGCCAAAAACAATCGAATCCCGGTACACCGGTGAGGCAGGGGGAGCACAGTGGAAGTTCATCGACTCATCAGTTCCGAGTCGGGCAGGCTGTCCGCGGTATCGCAGACCGTGGACGCCATCCTGATCGTGGCGTCGCTCGCGCTAATTACTTGGCTCGACGCCTACGACTGGGAACCCCCTTACACCATAGCGGCCGCTTGGGCGGTCGGCCTGTTCGTCTTTGTCGCTCACTTTTTTGACGTTTATCGCGCCTGGCGCGGATCGTCGATGCAGCGCGAATCCGCTCGAATCGTGTGGGCTTGGCTGACGGTTTGCCTCATTCTCTTGTTTCTTGCCTTCTCGACAAAGACCTCCAGCCACTATTCCCGCCGCATTTTTTTGACGTGGTTCGCCATAACGCCGTTGATTCTGATCGTGTGGCGCGGCTGGCTGCAAATCGCCCTGGGCGGCATACGTCGCCGTGGGGTGAACGCGCGTCCTGTCGGAATTGTCGGTGCACGCGAACTTGGCGCATACCTCGCACGCACCATTCTGGCAGCGCCCTGGATGGGGCTGCGGCCGGTCGGCTTTTATGACGATCGCAGGCCCTCCGGCGGGCGACCGCTGGCGCGCGAGCCGGTCGAGGTGGTCGGAAGTTTCGACGCGCTGGTGAACCACGCCCGCGATGGCAGCGTCGATATCGTTTACATCGCGCTTCCGATGCGCGCCGAAACCCGCATTCAGGATCTGGTCGCCAAATTGTCCGACACGACCGCCTCGGTATACATGGTTCCCGATTTTTTCATGTTTAACTTGTTGCACGCCAGTTGGGACAATATCGGGGACTTGCCGGTGGTCAGTATTTCGGAGACGCCGTTTTACGGGGTCGACGGCTTCGTCAAGCGCCTCGAAGACATCGTGATCAGCGGTTTGCTGCTGCTGATTCTCGCCCCGGTGATGCTGGGGATCGCCGCCGCCGTGAAGCTTACGTCGCCGGGACCGGCGATCTTCCGCCAGCAACGTTACGGATTGCGCGGCAACAAGATCGAGGTGTGGAAATTCAGAACGATGATGGTGCGCGAAAATGACGGTCCGATCGTACAAGCTCGCAAGGACGATCCGCGCGTGACCCGATTGGGTTCATTCCTGCGCCGTACGTCGTTGGATGAGCTTCCGCAGCTGATCAACGTACTCCGGGGGACCATGTCGCTCGTCGGGCCGCGGCCGCACGCGGTGGCACATAACGAACAGTACCGGCGGCTGATCGACCGCTATATGCTGCGCCACAAGGTCAAACCGGGCATCACCGGCTGGGCGCAGGTCAACGGTTGGCGCGGCGAAACGGACACGCTCGATAAAATGCAAAAACGCGTCGAGTTCGATCTTGCCTACATTCACAACTGGTCGCTGACGCTCGACCTGAAGATTTTATTTCTTACCGCGTTTCGCGTGTTGACGGATAAGAACGCCTACTAGTGTGCTATCCCATAAATAGCTATCGAAAAAATGTAGCCCGGATGGAGCCGATCAAACAAACGCATCAGCGAACCAACCCCCCTCTCCCTCCGGGAGAGGGATGGGGTGAGGGTTTTGCGAAATCCCGGAGCCGTAAGAATCCCCCGGATTGCGGCGCTTCGCGCCTTCATCCGGCCTACCTGAGTGTCAGCGGACGCCGCTCGATTTAGGCAATGTATTTGTGGGACAGCACACTGGCGACGCCGCCCGTAATTTGGGAAGATGCGGAACTATTTGTTTCCAAGAGCAAAAAGAGTAAGGCACCACGCAAACGCCAGTGCGTCCGCACGGTTCACGCCGACAATCGAGGCTTGCAGCACTGTTATGTGTGTTGGTGATCGGTTGCGTTTCTCTCGGATGCGAGCGCGAGCGGCTTAAACCGACACAACCGGCACAAGCTTTGCGCGCCGCGCCGCCGCCGGGACCGATTGCTGAAATCGATATCGCGGGTTCTCGGCGTTCCAAGGATTGCCCGACAATGGGCGCGCTCGAAGCCGTGCCGGCTCCCGGCGCTAGCAAGAAGCCCTGTCCAAGAAAGCCAGCCCCGCGTCGAGCCCGCTAAGGCTGCGCCCGCGGCCCACCAGATATAGCGTCACGTCGATCGGAGGCGATACCGCGCCCCCGGTCAGCACCACGCGCAGCGGCTGCGCCAGCTTGCCGAATTCCAATCCGTGTTCGCGCGCTGTGTCCGCGACGGTCGAGTGTATCGTCGCCGTGTCCCAGTCCGACAAGCGTTCCAGTCGTGCGCGCAGATCGCGCAATGCCGGCGCCACCACCGGGGTCAGATGTTTGGCGGCCGCCTTGGGATCGTACGACTGCGGTTCACGATAGAAGAACACACTGTTGTTTGCCATTTCCGCTAACGTTTTTGCGCGCTCGCGCTGCGCCTTGACGACTTCCACGAGATCCGGTCCTTCTGTCGGATCGATGCCGAGCTTTCCGAGGTGATAGCTCAAATGGTGCGCAATATGCGCCGGGTCGCCGGACTTGATGTAATGCTGATTGAGCCACAGAAGTTTTTCCGGATTTACCGCCGCCGCCGAGCTGTTGACGTCCTTGACGTCGAACAGTCCCACCAGCTCGTCGATCGTGAATACTTCCTGATCGCCGTGCGACCAGCCTAGCCGCACCAGGTAATTGATCAGCGCTTCCGGCAAGTAGCCCTCATCACGATACCGAATAACGCTGACCGCACCGTGGCGCTTCGACAGCCGGGCGCCGTCGGCGCCGAGGATCATCGGCACGTGTGCATAGACCGGCACCTGCGCGCCCAATGCAGCGAGCATGTTCATTTGCCGCGGCGTGTTGTTCAGGTGGTCATCGCCGCGAATCACGTGCGTGATATTCATGTCCATGTCGTCCACCACGACCGTGAAGTTGTACGTTGGCGTACCGTCGGCACGCGCGATGATTAAATCGTCGAGCTCGGTATTGTTGAAAACGACGCGGCCGCGGATCACGTCTTCGACCACCACCGCGCCGTCCGGCGGGTTCTTGAATCGAACCACGGGCCGAATACCCGCCGGCGGATGCGGCACGCCGGCGCGGCAACGGCCGTCGTAGCGGGGCTTCTCCTTGCGCGCCATTTGCCCCGCGCGAAGTTCGTCGAGCCGCTCCTTCGAGCAGTAGCAGGGGTAGGCGGTTCCCGCACTCGACATTTGCGCGATCACTTCGCGGTAGCGGTCGAAACGTTTGGTTTGAAAAAACGGTCCTTCGTCGTAGTCGAGCCCGAGCCACGTCATGCCTTCGAGAATGGCATTGACGGATTCGGCCGTGGAGCGTTCGAGATCGGTGTCTTCGATGCGCAACACGAACGTGCCGCCGTGCTTGCGCGCGTACAGCCAGCAAAAGAGCGCCGTGCGCGCGCCGCCGATGTGCAGATAGCCGGTGGGGCTCGGCGCAAAACGAGTTCGAATGGTCATGCGATCGGCCGGAAAAGGCCGCTATGGTACTCAAAAGAAGAAACGATTTCAGCGAATTCCTCGCCCGGATCCGCCTTCACGCGCGGACGGGGAATGGAAAACCGCTACGAGGGCAAGAAATCGATCGGGTAGGTCACCACCATCACTCCCACATCCTTCGCGCCAAAATCGAACTGACGAATGCGCGCCAGCAATTTTCGCTCAAGGTCCGGTGCGCGCAGCTCGCTCGAGAGGATTTGGCAATCGACCACTTCGCCGTTCGGCGCGATCGTGAGCTTCAGCACGACTTTTCCTTGCAACGATGGGTCCGAACGCAGCGCGCGATTATATATCGTATAGATCGAACCCTTGTTCCGGTCGAACACCAAGCGTATCTCTTCGAGCGCGCGACTGGCCTTTCCGCCGCCGC
>DASWLD010000051.1:0-8430 GCA_036396275.1 Burkholderiales bacterium | reverse complement strand
CGACCGCCGCTCTTGGTTTTTATCCACGGCGGACCGACGTCCGCCGCCACCAGTGCCTTGAATCTGAAGATTCAGTACTGGACCAGCCGCGGATTCGCGGTGCTGGACGTGAACTATCGCGGCTCGACCGGTTTCGGGCGCGCGTATCGGCGGCGTCTCGACGGTGCATGGGGCGTCGTCGATGTCGACGATTGCGCGTACGGGGCTCGTTATCTCGTTGCGCGGGGCGAGGTCGACGGTGCGCGGCTCGCGATTCGCGGCGGCAGCGCCGGCGGGTTTACCACGCTGTGCGCGCTCGCGTTTCATCAAGAATTCAAAGCAGGTGCGGTTTATTACGGTGTCAGCGATCTCGAATCCTTGGCGCACGACACGCACAAGTTCGAGTCGCGTTACCTCGATCGGTTGGTCGGTCCGTACCCGGCCGAACGGCAGCGCTACCGCAGCCGCTCGCCGCTATATCACGCCGAGCGTATCGCCTGTCCCGTAATTTTCTTTCAAGGCTTGGAAGATCGCGTGGTTCCGCCCAGTCAAACGGATCGTCTTGTGCATGTTTTGCGCCAACGCGGTGTCCCGGTTGCGTACGTGGGCTTTCGCGGCGAGCAGCACGGTTTTCGCATCGCCCACAACGTGAAGCGTTCGCTCGAAACGGAGCTTTACTTTTACGGTCGCGTGTTCGGTTTTGAAACGGACGCGGACAAATCGGTCGCCGATCCGTTCGTTTGAGGCGTCTTGCCAGGCGCGACGCACGGGTTTGGCACGGCCGCGATGTATGTTCTAATGGCGGTCCGCAAAAACTAAAAGGATCGAGGCATGCGAAACAGCATCCGTGCCTCAGCGATGCCGGGCGATTTCGGATTTGCGGAATTGCTCGCGCGCTACCGAGACGTGCGGCGGGCGTCGGAACAAATCTGCCGGCCGCTGGCGACCGAGGATTACTGCATTCAGTCGATGCCGGACGTGAGCCCGCCGAAGTGGCATTTGGCGCACACGAGCTGGTTCTTCGAGACGTTTATCCTGCGGCCGTACGCGGCCAATTACGTCGTGTTCCACCCGCGCTACGACTATCTCTTCAATTCGTACTACGAAACCGTCGGCTCGCCCTATCCGCGCGCGAACCGCGGTTTGCTGTCGCGCCCGACGGTGGCCGACATCTATGACTATCGCGCGCATGTCGATGCCGCGATGGCAAGGTTCTTGCCTCGATGCCCCGAAGAACAGGTGCAGACCGTGCGCGATCGCCTCGTCCTTGGTCTGCACCACGAACAACAACATCAGGAACTGTTGTTTACGGACATTAAGCATAATCTTGCGCTCAATCCGCTTCGACCCGCCTATGCGGAAATCGCCGACCCGCCGGGGGCGACGGCGCCGGATACCGCGTGGATCAAGTATTCCGGCGGCGTGCGCGAGATCGGTTACGACGGCGGCGGATTCGCATTCGACAACGAGTCACCGCGTCATCGCGTGTTTCTGAATGACTTCGTCCTTGCGTCGCGCTGCGTAACCAACGGCGAATTTCTCGCCTTCATGCAAGACCGCGGCTACGAGCGGTCCGAGCTTTGGTTATCCGACGGGTGGCGCGAGGTAAAGGAACAGGGTTGGCGCGCGCCGCTTTATTGGGAGATTCGAGAAGGAAGCTGGTGCCTGTACACGCTCGGCGGCGTGCGCCCGGTACGCGACCACGAGCCGGTATGTCACTTGAGCTATTACGAGGCCGACGCCTACGCGCGTTGGGCGGGCAAGCGGCTGCCGACCGAAGCGGAGTGGGAAGTCGCGGCGGCTTCGGTCGACGTGTCGGGAAACTTCGTCGAGAGCCTTTTGCTGCATCCGTCCGCGGCGCCCGTTGGGCCGGCGCACGCCCAGCTCTATGGCGACGTTTGGGAATGGACCGCGAGCGACTACGCGCCCTATCCGGGGTTTCGCGCGCCCGCCGGCGCGCTCGGCGAGTACAACGGCAAGTTCATGTGCAACCAGCGCGTGCTGCGCGGCGGGTCGTGCGCGAGCCCGCAATCGCATGTGCGCGCGACCTACCGCAACTTTTTCTATCCGAACGCCCGCTGGCAGTTCAGCGGCCTGCGATTGGCGGCCGACGCATGAAATCGGCGGTGCGGTTTTACGACGAGCTCGCCGCCGAGCCCGATCTGATCGGCGAGCTAGTGGCGGGGCTCGAATCGCGCCCGCGCGCGATCGCACCGAAGTTTCTCTACGACGCACGCGGTTCGGAGTTGTTCGAGCGAATTTGCGGGCTGCCGGAGTATTACCTGACCCGCACCGAAATCGCGATTCTCAAGGCCTGCGGCCGGGACATCGCGCGCCGGGTCGATCCCGGCACGGTGCTCGTGGAGTTGGGCAGCGGCGCATCGGAGAAGGTCCGGCTGTTGCTCACCGCGCTTCGCCCGCGCGCGTATCTCGGCATCGATATTTCGCGCGATTTTCTGCTCCAATCGACGCGGCGCTTGGCGCACGACTACCCGTGGCTCGCCGTACACGCCGCGTGCGCGGATTTTTCTCAACCGCTGGCATTGACGTATCCACCGGAGGAACTACCGCGTTTGGTGTTTTTCCCCGGCTCCAGCATCGGTAACTTCACGCCGGAGGAAGCCGTCGCTTTTCTTGAACGCCTACGGCCTTTGGTGCGGCCCGGCGGCGGCTTGGTATTGGGAATCGATCTGCAAAAAAATCCGCGCGTGATCCACGCGGCGTACAACGATTCGCAAGGCATCACCGCCGCGTTCATACGCAACGTTCTACACCGACTGCGGCGCGAGTATGGCGCCAAGGTCGATGCCGACGGATTCTCTTACGACGCCCGTTACAACGAAGAACTCGGACGGGTCGAGATAAACCTGGTCAGCCTGCGCGAACAGGAGATTCGTCTCGACGGCCGAGCGTTTGCGTTTGCATCGGGCGAGCGCCTGCATTCGGAGTATTCCTACAAATACACAATCGACGGATTTCAGCGGCTCGCCCGGCTCGCGGGCTACCAGCCGGAAGCGGTGTGGACCGATCCGCGGAACTACTTTAGCGTGCACTACCTGCGGCTGCCGGCGTAGCCGGTCAGTACATTTTGCCGATCACCAGCCGCGCCGTGGCGCCGGAGGAGCGCACGCGCTCCGAGCCCGGTACATGCGCCAAACTTTCCCGCCGCAGTTTCGTCTGCAGGCTCGCCGACTGCGATTCGAAGAAGGCGTTTAGATTCAGTGCCGGGGCGGCCGCGTTTCGATTGTCCAGCCTTTTGAGCTGGTCTTCCCATTTGTTCGCCAGCGCCGTGATGCGCTCTTGTGCTTGGCGCAACCACTGCTTGTGCTCCTCGAATTCGACCCGGTCCGATTCCGCCGAGTTTGCAGACACCGCCTGTTCGGCCAGCAACCGTAACTTGCTTGCGGTTTGGCGCAGGCGCTCGATCTGGACTTGTGCCGAAATAAGCGGGTCGTTGCCGACCCCGGGGTGGCGCTTCACCGGCTGAACCGAGGAGGGCGCCTGTGCGTGCAGCGGCGGGCAAAAGGCGAACGCGAGCGACAGCGCGGCTAACGAAATAGCGATCCGGCGGACTGTTGCCATACGCGCTGTCTCCACAACGAGTGACGCAATTGACGAGCGCATCCTAGCACGCGCGGTGCGCGGCGGGGAGCGGGTTGGCGTGCCGCGCCCGAAAAAGACGGAGACGACCGCTAGGTTTTCGTTCGACCGGTCAGAGCGAACGTATGAAGCAATTGCCACTGCTCCGGCGTGCCGTCGGGATGGCAAAGGCCGATACGATCCGCGTGGAACGCGATATCGAAATCCGCGCCAATCGTTTGGACGATTTGGTTTTTCTGTTCCTGCGGGAGCGTGCCGTAGATCAAACTGAGATGCGGCATGAAATCGCTTTCCACCTGTTCTCCAAGCTTTGTGCACGCGGTTTCGTGCGCCGCGAGCAGTTCCGGGCCGCGCTCGGCGCGCATAAAGAGACAGCGGTAATGCCGGTCGGTCCATCCGCATCCGGCGAGGCGGATCGGGACGGGTGCGAGGGTCGCCGCGAGCGCCGTGGTTTTTCGAACGATCTCGTCGCGCGACCCGTGGAGCGACCCGACCAGAGTGAGATGCGGGATGAATTGCGGCGTACCGAACCGCCGGCCAAGCCGTTCGATCAACGACGCGAACCGATCTTGGATCGGCGCGGGAGGAAGGAGCCAGAGGTAATGCGGGAGCGACATTAGCCATCGCTTGCGTTTGCGGAACGCATTCTAGAACATAAAGCTTGGCCAAATGGAATGGCAGCGATGCCGCCGAACCGAGTATTGCCGCCCGACGTTAACCCGCGGACTCTGGAGCGCACGGCGCGCAAGGGTCGTGCTGCCGCGACCAACGCCGCCGGCCGGTTCGAAAGCCAAGGACGCGAGGCGACCGACGACGGTTGGGGCGGTTTCGATGAACCGCTACCCGCCGTTGCGACGACCGTGGCGGTCGATACCGCGCGCACGATCATCAGCCGCAACGATTCGCCCGATATTCCTTTCGATCAATCGATCAATCCGTATCGCGGCTGCGAACACGGTTGCGTTTATTGCTACGCCCGTCCGAGCCACGGCTTTCTCGGCTTGTCCGCCGGACTCGATTTTGAAACGCGCTTGTTTGCCAAGCCGGACGCGGCCGCGTTGCTGCGGGCCGAGCTGCGTGCCGCGGACTATCGGCCCAAGGTCATCGCGCTCGGGACCAACACCGATCCTTATCAGCCGATCGAGCGCGATTACGGCGTCACGCGTTCGCTGCTGGAAGTGCTGGCGGAATGCGACCATCCGGTGACGATCGTCACGAAGTCGGCGCGCATCGAGCGCGATATAGACCTCCTGGCGCCGATGGCGGGCAAAAACTTGGTACAAGTTTTTTTTAGCGTTACCACGCTCGATCGCGATCTGGCGCGGCGGCTCGAACCGCGCGCGAGCGCGCCCGCCCGGCGGCTCGAAGCGATTCGACGATTGCACGCGGCGGGGGTGCCCGTCGGCGTGATGAGCGCGCCGGTGATACCGGTGCTAACGGATGCCGAGCTTGAAGCGATACTCGCCGCCGCGCGCGACGCGGGCGCCACGTCCGCCGGTTACGTATTATTGCGCTTGCCGTATGAGATAAAGGATTTGTTCAAGCAGTGGCTCGCGCTGCACGCGCCGCTCGCGGCGGAGCACGTCATGGCGCGCGTTCACGATATCCGCGCGGGCAAGGACAACGACGCCCGTTTCGGTACGCGCATGCGCGGCCAGGGGATTTACGCCGACCTGATCCGCCATCGGTTTCAGCTGGCGTGTCGCCGTCTCGGCTTGACGTATCGCGACCGACCGCGGCTGGATACCACGCGGTTTCGTCCACCGGCGGCGTCGGGCGATCAACTGAACTTTTTCTAACACGGAGCCGAGGATCTTTTCCTTGAGCACAAGGTGATGTTGAGCCTCTTCTTTGACACGCTGATCATTCTTTTTGTCGTCGTCGACCCGATCGGTCTGGCGCCGATCTTTGCCGCGATCACGCACGGGGGAACGCGCGAGTATCGTCGACGCATGGCGCTGCGGGGTACGTTCATTGCCGCCGTCATTTTGTTCGCATTTGTATTGGGCGGCGCCTCGTTGTTGCGCGTGCTCGGCATCGGCATGCCGGCGTTTCAAATCGCCGGCGGGTTGCTGTTGTTCTTGGTGGCGTTGGATATGGTGTTCGTGCGCCAGTCGGGCATTCGCTCGACCACCGAGCGCGAACAACGCGAGGCCGAATTGAAAGCCGACGTGTCCGTGTTTCCGTTGGCGTTTCCGCTGATCGCCGGTCCCGGCGCGCTGACCACGGTTTTGCTGATGGCGGGCAAACATGCACAGCAGACGGCGGGAACGGTCGTGGTGCTTCTGGTTGTGCCGGTCGTGTTGCTGAGTGCGTTGATCGCCTTGCTTCAAGCGGAGCACATCATGCGGGTCATGGGCGAGACCGGGGCCAATGTCATCACCCGGTTATTGGGCGTGGTCTTGGCGGCACTGGCGGTTCAGTACGCGCTCGACGGGCTGCGAGCGGCGTTCAATTGATCGCGGGGATTGTCGACGCGGCGTATGCCGGAAAACTACGCGCGCGTTGCCGCGTGCGCCGCCGGTCGCAGTAAACGCGTTGGATCGATGACGGGCAAGTACCGCACCGGATCGATTCCATACATACCGGGTTCGAGTACGCGATCGATTTCGCAGGCGCGACCATCGCTGGTCTTGTGATTCATCAGATCGACGGTGACCGGCGTGTTGTAAGGAGCGCAGTTGGCGTTCAGCACGAGTGTCACGCGCGGTTTGAGCCGGCGCACGCGATTCATCGTGACCACCACGGCGATCTCGCCGGTGTTCAATTCGACGACGCTGCCGATCGGGTAGATGCCCATGCACTGGATGAACTGTTCGACCAGGCCCGGATGGAAATCGCGCCCGCGCCACTCGTACATTTGCTTGAGCGCGGCGTGCGCGGACATGCCGGCGCGATACGCGCGATCGCTGGTGACGGCGTCGTAGCAGTCGACGATGCCGCCGATCATGCCGAAGAAGCCGATCTGGTCGCCGGTAAGGCCGCTGATGTAGCCGCTGCCGGCATAGCGTTCGTGATGACAGCGCGCGACTTCGATCGCCGGGCGGGGGATGCCGGGCATGCGTTCCAGCAGTTCGACCCCGCGCGGAACGTGGCTCTTCATGAGGGAGAATTCATAGTCCGTGAGCGACGCCGGCTTGTTCAAGATTTCGTTCGGCACTTTCATTTTGCCGACGTCATGCAGCAGCGCGCCGGCGCCCAGCATCTCCAGCGTTTCGCGATCGAGGCCGAGGTGGCGGCCGAACGCCAACGCCAAGATGCACACGCGCATGCTGTGCTGTGCCGTGTACTCGTCTTTGTTTTTCAGCTGGATAAAGCACGTGAGCGCGTCGGGGTTGCGAATCACGCTTTCCGCGAGGGCGCCGACCACGCGCTTCGCGCTGATCGAGTCGATATTCTTGCCGGTGCGTACGTCGTCGAGTATTTGGTAAATAAGCGTTCGTGCGACCGAGACGTGCTCGCGCGCCGTCGGGATTTCCTGCTCGATCTCGCACTTGTCGGTGTAGACCGGTTGTGCCCGCGGCTGGTTGATGATCTTCAGGATTTCCCGCGCGACACGTTGTTCCGCTTCGGTTTGAATCGCGGGTTGCGGGCGCGCAGGCGCGGTGGGCACGGCGGCGCGGCGCGGCGCGGACATTGCGCGATGGGCGTCCGCCGAATCGACATGCACCCATTTGCACAGACGCTTGAGTTCGAGGAGTTCGGCCTCGGAGCGAATCTCGAAGCCTTGAAACAAAAACGGCGTGCCGAGCCACGGCCGGTCGAGCTCGGCAACGTACATCCCCAATTCCAGATACTGCACGTCTATTTTCTTACGCACGGCTTCTGCCCCGAGTATGGGCGCGGCCATTCCGTCGAGCGCCCCATATACGTGTTCTCTTCATTCTAGTCACCTGATTCTTATGTAGAAATAGTCCGACTTTTGCCCCGAGGCAAGACCAACGGTTCGCAGAGCGTCGTTTTTACCGATAGCCGGCTGTTTCGAATCGATGATTTCCAGCAAAATCGTTCGAGAACGTCATCTTCCCGGTGCCCGGAGAACGAGCGAGGATCGGTCATGCAGAGGCTATATCGCGCCGCAAATCTGCCGGATGCGTATCTTCTATTACACCGGTTGCAGCACGCCGGCATCGAGGCGCGCGTCTTGAACGAGCACGCGCAGGGCGGCCTGGGCGAAATCCCGTTCACCCACGCGTACCCGGAGGTTTGGCTGGTCGAGCCGGCGGACGCCGAACGGGCACGATCGGTGGTGGCCGACTTCGAGCGGCGGGCTTCTTCCGGAACGTCCGCGGTCTGTCGCATTTGCGGCGAGGAAAACCCTGGTAGTTTTGAAATCTGCTGGCGCTGCGGCGCGGTGATCGAGAAATAGACTCTTACGAACCGCCTCTCGCGTCGGTGACGTGCAGAGAGGCACTAAGATCGCGCGAGCGAAGGTGCCACACATGGACGTGTAAATGTCGCGGGCGCGCAGGGTGAGCCGGAGCAGTCGCGAACCCATTTAACATGGGTTCGCGCCGGCGAACGGGCGAGGCAGGAGCCGAGCCCCGGCTTTCGAGCGGAGCAGGACCGCGCGGCGTTGAAAGCGCACAGAGCGACACGCACGGAGCGATCACGAGGGCAAGGGATGAGGCGAGGCGCTTCGGCGGCCGATGCGCGACATGCGCCGCGCGAGCAAACGGCTAGAGCCGCGTACTGATTTCGGCTTCCGCATGAACTTTGGCGCGCAGCAATTCCTCGGCGATGTGACTCCACTGCGCGCGGCGCTCCGAAATGGTCGCCGACAGCTGCCGGGAGAACGCGGTGTACGCGTCCATCTCCTGATCCGCCGCCCATCGCGCCGCCCGTTCGAGG
>DASWLD010000050.1:0-21617 GCA_036396275.1 Burkholderiales bacterium | reverse complement strand
ACGTGCATCCGCGCCGCTGAGCGGGCGCATAGGGATATGCGCCCTGGACTTTTTCGCGGAGCAGGATGGCGCAGTGGAAAAGTGCTGTATGTCGGCGAGGGCCCCAAAGGCAGCGACGCGCAGAAGCTGTTCGCGCCATCCGGGGCGTGCTTTCTTTTGGGTACTTTTCTTTGCACGAGCAAAGAAAAGTACCCCGACCGCGGTTCGGGAACCGCAAGTAAAACTGCATACATCGACAAGCGCGCGTTAGCACGGACAAACAAAACCTGGATTCCCGCTTTCGCGGGAATGACGGACGACGAAGGCGGCGCGAAACAGAAAGACAACACTACGACCCCGCTTGCCGCAATAACACCAACGACCTCCCCGCCAACGAATACGCCTCCGCCGACGCGTGATGGCCGTGGCTCGCGGTATTGTCGGTGTCGACCTCCACCGCCCAGACGGCGTCACCGTTGTTGAATTTCGGCAGCACGAACGATACCGGGTCCGCCTTCGCATTCAGCAGAACCAAGAAGTTGGCGTCGCGCAGTTGACGCCCACGCTCGTCTTGCTCCGTCAACACACCGGCGAGAAACAGGCCGAGCGTGTACGCCGCGGGCTGATGCCAATCCTCGTCGGTCATTTCCTGGCCGTCGGGACGCAGCCACACCAAGTCCTTCATGCCCGTGCCCTTGATCTCCTGTCCTTTGAAAAAATAACGCCGGCGAAACACCGGATGATCGCGGCGCAGTCGCATCATGCGCTGCACGAAGTCCAGGAACTCGCGGTCCTCCGCCTTCAAATCCCAGTGCATCCAGGAAAGTTCGCTGTCCTGGCAATAGGCGTTATTGTTCCCCAGTTGAGTGCGCCCGATTTCGTCGCCTGCGAGCAGCATCGGGACGCCCTGCGACAAGAACAACGTCGCGATGAAATTGCGCTTCTGTTTCGCGCGCAGATGAGTGATCGCCGGGTCGGCGGTCGGTCCCTCCGCGCCGTGGTTCCAACTCAGGTTGTGATCGGAACCGTCGCGGTTGTCTTCGTGGTTGGCCTCGTTATGTTTATGGTCGTAGCTCACGAGGTCGGTCAGGGTAAACCCGTCGTGCGCGGTGATAAGATTGATGCTCGCGTACGGTTTGCGCCCGCCGCCTTGATAGAGATCGCTCGAACCGGTGAGCCGGTACGCGAGCTCGGGGATAACGCCTTCATCGCCTTTCCAGTACGCGCGCACGGCGTCGCGATACTTGCCGTTCCATTCGGTCCAGCCGATCGGAAAGTTTCCGACCTGGTAGCCGCCCTCGCCGAGGTCCCAGGGTTCGGCGATGAGCTTCACCTGCGACAGCACCGGATCCTGGTGAATGATGTCGAAGAACGCGCCGAGGCGGTCGACTTCATGCAGCTCGCGCGCAAGCGCCGCAGCGAGATCGAAACGGAATCCATCGACGTGCATTTCGATCACCCAATAGCGCAGGCTGTCCATGATCAGCTGCAGCACGCGGGGATGGCGCATGTTGAGAGTGTTGCCGCAGCCGGTGTAGTCCATGTAGTAGCGCGGCTCGGTCCATAACCGGTAATACGACACGTTGTCGATCCCGCGAAACGACAGCGTCGGCCCCAACTGATTGCCTTCCGCGGTATGGTTGTACACCACGTCGAGAATGACCTCGATGCCGGCGGAATGCAGGCGTTTGACCATCGTCTTGAATTCCTCGATCCGGCCCGTGGCGCTGTAGCTCAGGTCCGGCGCGAAAAAACCCAGCGTGTTATAGCCCCAGTAGTTCCGAAGCCCCTTGGTAACCAACGTTCGTTCGTCGACAAACGCATGGATCGGCATCAACTCGACCGCGGTCACGCCGAGGCGGCGCAAGTAATCGAGCATCGGCTCGGAGGCGAAGCCGGCATAGGTTCCGCGCAGCAGCGCCGGCACTTCCGGGTGCAGTTTTGTGAAGCCCTTGACGTGCGTTTCGTAGATGACGGTATCGTGCCACGGCACTCTCGGCGGACGGTCGTCGCCCCAGGAAAACGCGGTATCGATCACGCGGCACTTGACCATGCCGGACGCGTTGTCGCGCCGATCGAACGACAAATCCTCGCGCTTCGAACCGACGTGGTAGCCGAACTGCGCGTCGCTCCATAAGATATCTCCGACGAAACATTTGGCGTACGGATCGACCAGCAATTTGTGCGGGTTAAAACGGTGACCGTCTTGCGGTTTGTACGGACCGAACACGCGATAGCCGTACACTTGCCCCGGCCGCGCCTCGGGGAGATAGCAGTGCCAAACCAGGTCGGTCTGCCAGCGCATCGGAATTTCGGCCACTTGGCATTTGCCCTCGGGATCGAACAGGCATAGCCGAACTTCCTGGGCGTGTTCGGAGAAAATCGAAAAGTTCACGCCTTCGCCGTCCCAGGTCGCACCGAGCGGGTACGCCCGCCCCGGCCAGACGATGATCGGATCGCTCAGCAGGCCGACTAATTCAGCGTTCTTAGTCTTACTGTCCGCCATTTTTCCGCCCGTCAAACTTGGCTCGATGCGCGGTCGAAGCGCACGGGGTCGACTGCGACGCGCAACGGCGCCGCGCCGATTGCCACGATGAGAAACGAAATTACCAGGCGCCGCCGAATCATGGGCGCACGAGGATCATAACCCTATCCGCTACGAAAACGCATGCGGCCCCGCGAGAAACCGTCGCCGTTGCCGGCGACGGCTGCGAGGGACGCGATGTGTATCTACTTATCGTCGGTACTGACTTCTTTCCACCAACGGCCCAACAGTCCGGCCGCCCACTTTTGACCGCCCAATCCGAACGCCAGCGCCAAGGCCAGGACGATGCCGGTCAAGATAATCAGAAACGATTGACGAATGATGTCGCCTCCGATGCTGATCTGATCGAGCGCGATCAGTACGACGAATATCATCACGGTGTAGCGCGCCAAGCGCCCGAACAGATCGGTATCTTCCAGCTCGACGTTCTTGCCGTAAGTTCTGATCGCGGACTCGATGAACTTCGCGAAGTACGTGCCGAACGCGAGGATCAACACCGCGACGATCACGCGCGGGATGAACAATGCGATCCGTCCGAGAAGATCGGTGACATAACCCAATCCCAAGGTGTTGAAGGCCACGACCAACGCGACGAAAATCGTGAGCCAATACACCAACGTCCCGAGAATACCGACGGTGTCGGTTTTGACGCCGCCCTGGCTAAGCACGCCGTCGATTCCGGCTTTTTCCGTCAAGACATTGAAATTGACCGCCCGCAAGCCCTTGACCACGGCGAACTTCAAGGCTTTGGCAAAGAACCAACCGAGCACCAATATTACGACGGCCAGCAGCAGCCTCGGCATGAAATCGCCAAGCTGCACGAAAAACACTCTGACCGGTTCCAGCGCGACATTCACCTGATCCATACGGTCCTCCTGTTGTTGAGCTGATGCCTGCCCGCATCGTCACCGACGACACGCCCCACGAATAACAGCACTAACCGCAAGTTCGACGCACGATCATGCAACGACGCCACAAAAGTACCTGATAACGTTGCGCGCAGAAACGCCGCGTGCCGCCACTTCACCGCAGCCGCGGGAATTTTGCGCGGTGGCGTCATGTTACCCTGACTCGGTCCCCTCGATGCCAGTTGTCAGCAAGCCGCGCAGTGGAATACGCACCCACTCCGGCCGATTGTCGAGTTCGTAGCGTAACTCGTATAAGGCTTTTTCCGCCAAATAAAGACGCAAGAACCCCTGCGCTTCGCGCCACGAGGCGTACAACCCGGCGTCGGCGCTCGCCTTCGCGTATGCATCAAGGTACGCCCGACGGGTCTCCACCTCCCACTGCTGCGCCAGCGGTTCGAGTCCCGGCCGATCGTCCGGTCGCTCGTCGGTGGCCCGCGTCAGCGCCGTGTGCATCGCGTAGCTGAACGATCGAACCATGCCGGCCACGTCCTTCAACGGCGAATGCTTGCGGCGCCGTTCTTCCGGAGAGCGTCCCGGTTCGCCTTCGAAATCAATGATCACAAAATCGTTTTGCGCCAGTAATACCTGACCCAGGTGAAAGTCGCCGTGAATCCGGATTTTTTGTGCGTCGACGTGCATCGGTACCGACGTATCGATGGCGTGCACGATGTCGCGACGATGCGCAAGGACTGCATCAATGTCCCCGTGCGCCGATTCGGGTAGATTCGCCCGCCGCGCATGCAATAGATCGAACGTTGCCACCGCTTCCTCTTTGATAGCCTGTACCCACGCGGCCATGTCCTTGGTACCGATCGGCTCGGGCTCGAACAGCGGATCGCCGTTGCGCGTAGCCAATGCCCGATGCAATTGCGCGGTACGCGTACCCAATGTCTGAATCAGCGACAAGTACCCCGCGTGCGCCTCGGCGGGCGTACCGACGACGGGAGTCGCCACCGCCGCTCGTTCGCCGATGAATCGCTCCAGATAATCCAGCGTGTAGCTCCAACCGTCACCCTGGTTTTCCGTATAGGCATGCAACAACGCCAGCGTCGTGGCGGCGTCGCCTTCGACGTACTCGACCCAGCCGAGCACCGGAACAAAGTGCCGGAAGTTCGCGACCTCGGTGAGGAAGCGACCGACTTCGAGTTCGCAACTGATCCCCGGTCGCAGGCGGCGGAAGCCCTTGAGAAACAAGCGGTCGCCGATCGCGACGGTGGTATTGCTGCTTTGTGCGCCCGGTGGTTGCACGGTAAGCGCGGCCACGTCCCCCAAAGGGCGCGCCGCAAACGCCTGCGTCGGTCGCAGCCGAATCGTGCCGCCGCCGCACGGTATGTCGCGCCCGGCCTCGATCGACCGCGCGAGCGTCCGGCAAAAAAGCTCGTCGCAGAACGCATCGGCCAGCACGCCGAGGCGCGCCTGCTGGCGCACCCGCGCGATCGCGCCGGCCTTGGCTCCACGCATCCGTTCCTCGTTGCCGTCTTCCCAAACCAAGGAGAGCGGCGTGAAGTACATCGGGGCCTCGGCTTCGTCATTCTCGATGCGAACCAGCGCCAACATCCAGCTGGCCGATCCGGATTGCCACTCGCCATGAGCCGACAGCAGCACGCGTCTCACGGCGCTGCCTTTGGCCGAGTACCAGCGCTGGCCCTGCACGAAGTGCGGCAGCGCCTCGACTTCCAGTTGCGTGCGTACCTTATCGGCCATCGCGATGCGCCACGGCACGACCCGCTCGCGAATGAAACTGGACCAACCGTCGAACAAGACCAACAGCGGCAGCTCGTCGCGCGGCAACCACTCTTCGTGCCACGAAGGCACTTCCTCGCCCTTGGCCAAACGAAACCAATAGAAATCGTGGCTCGACAACGTCAGTAAGTACGGAAGCTCGCCGATCGGCGGAAACGCCGTCCGCCCCATCAGTTCGACCGGTACGCGGCCTTTGAAGCGCGAGAGATCGAGCTCCACCGGCTGTGCCGCGCGCGCCAGATTGGCGACGCAGAGCATGGCTTCATCGTCGACTTCGCGCAGATACGCCAACACTTTGCGATTTCCCGGACGCAGAAACGTCAGCGTCCCGCGACCGAACGCCTTGCTGCTCTTGCGCACGGCCAGCACGCGCCGCATCCAGCTCAGCAGCGAGTACGGGTCGCGCAGCTGCGCCTCCACGTTGACCGACTCGTATCCGTAAATTGGATCCATGATCGGCGGCAAGTACAGGCGCTGCGGATCGGCACGCGAAAAACCGCCGTTGCGATCGGGCGTCCACTGCATCGGTGTGCGCACGCCGTTGCGATCGCCGAGATAAATGTTGTCGCCCATACCGATCTCGTCGCCGTAGTAAATGATCGGCGTTCCCGGCATCGACAACAGCAGGCTGTTCATCAGCTTTATCCGATCGCTATCGTTCTCCATCAACGGCGCCAGACGCCGGCGAATTCCAAGATTGATGCGCGAGCGCGGATCGGCGGCGTACATCCGATACATGTAGTCGCGTTCCTTGCTGGTCACCATCTCGAGCGTCAGCTCATCGTGGTTGCGCAGGAAGATTGCCCACTGGCAGTTGGCGGGAATATCCGGCGTCTGCTGCATGATCTCGACAATCGGATGGCGATCCTCTTGCGCGATCGCCATGTAAATGCGCGGCATGAGCGGAAAATGATACGCGACGTGGCATTCATCGCCTTCGCCAAAGTAATCGCGCACGTCCTCCGGCCACTGGTTCGCTTCCGCCAGAAACATGCGGTTCTTGAAGCGGCGATCGAGTTCCGCGCGCAGTCGCTTCAAGATGGCATGCGTCTCGGGAAGATTCTCGCTCGAGGTCCCCTCGCGTTCGACCAAGTACGGGATCGCGTCGAGGCGCAGCCCGTCCACGCCGGTTTCGAGCCAAAAGCGCATCACGCGCGTCACCGCCTTGACGACTTGCGGATTGTCGAAATTCAGATCGGGCTGATGCGAAAAGAACCGATGCCAGTAGTACTGCTTCGCCACCGGATCCCAGGTCCAATTGGAAATCTCGGCGTCGGTGAAAATGATGCGCGTGCCTTCGTACTTCTTGACCGTATCGCTCCAGACGTAAAAGTCCCGCTTCGACGACCCGCGCGGGGCGCGGCGCGCCGCCTGGAACCATGAGTGTTGATCCGAGGTATGGTTGAGCACCAGCTCAGTGATGACGCGCAGCCCGCGCCGATGCGCTTCGCGCACGAAGGTCGCAAAGTCCTTGCGCGTGCCGTAGTCCGGATGCACGTGGTTATAGTCGGCGATATCGTAGCCGTCGTCCTTCAGCGGCGACGGATAAAACGGCAGCAACCAGACGCAGTTGACGCCGAGATCGTGGATATAATCGAGCTTCTGTATCAATCCCGGCAAATCGCCGATGCCGTCGCCGGTCGAATCGTAGAACGCCTTGATGTGCAGCTCATAGATGATCGCGTCCTTGTACCAGAGGGGATCGTCGGGGAGTTGGGTTGTTGTTCTTTCGGACATGCGCCTAAGCAACGATGGGGCGATGTTCGCGCCGAGAAATGTCGATTGCGCCCGTCGACGCGATTGTCGATGTATGAAATTGTACTTGCGGTTCCCAAATCGCTCCCGGCATCCTGCCTCCTGCGAAATTCGTACGTCCCTGTACAGCACCGCAGGTCGGGGTACTTTCTCTTGCTTGTCCAAGAGAAAGTACCCAAAGAGAAGACACCCCGAATGGCGCAAACAGCTTCTGCGCTTCTCGGGATTGGGGCCCTCGCCAATCTACAGCACTTCCGTGTGCTGTAGATTGGGAGCGGACCTCCTGTCCGCTCCCCTGACAGGCTTCACCCCAAACCCTGCGATGCTCAAAGCCGCGCCATACGGGGACCCAACAGCAAACCCACCGTAGTCTCGGACATCGTGGGTGGTTGCTGTTCAACCCCCCTAGAGCAAGCGAGTGCTGCACAGGGATGTGCGAATGTCGCGGGAGCGCAGGACGCGCGAAGCGACCACCGCAGGACAAGACGCGAGCATTCGCGAGACGGTGTTTGATCCCGAGCGGCGAGTCTTTCGCCGCCGGCGAGTTCGCCTCGCGCGCGGCTTTACCGAGGGGCGCAGGGCACCGCCCCCTCCCTAGCCCTCCCCCGCTTGCGGGGGAGGGAATAATAATCAGGGGGCGGCGCAGCGACCGGGGTCGCCTTTCTTTTGGTAGCTTTTCTTTGGCGAGACAAAGAAAAGCTACCTGCCGTGGGTCAGCCACCCACAAACCTTGATTCATACTCGACGATCGCGCGATAGCGCGAACAACATCGGATACCAAGCTAAACCCTCACTACATGTAATAATCAAAATCGTGTTCCGACCGAATCCGCCGCCGCAACCGAAAGACATGCGCCGGCACGATGTGCGGGTTCAGTTCGACATAATTGTTCTCGCCGCTCCAGAGGTAACGCGCGTCCGATAGCAGGTCGTGCGCTTGAAACGGCTGCCGTGGATCAATACCGAAGTCGTCTAGCGGAAGACTGACCCAGCCGGACTGCGCGTGATGCGGATCGAGATTGACCACGCACACGACCGCGTTGCCGCCGTCGGCGCTGACCTTGCTGTAACAAATCAACATGTCGTTGTCGATCGGGTGAAACCGCAAGTTCCGATCGAAGTGCAACGCCGCGTTTTCACGGCGAATGCGATTCAGTCGCGCGATGAATTCGCGCAGATTGTCTTCGTGTCGATTCACCGGCCACACACGAATTTGATACTTTTCCGAATCGAGGTACTCCTCGCTGCCCGGTTCGCGCGGGCGCCGTTCGCACAATTCGAACGCCGGGCCGTATATCCCGTAGCTCGCGCCCAAGGTCGCCGCGAGTACGGCGCGCGTCATGAACGCCGGCCGGCCGCCGACTTGCAGATATTCGTTCAGAATGTCGGGGGTGTTCGGCCACAGATTCGGCCGGAAGAATTCGCTTACGCCGGTTTGCGTCAGTTCCGTGAAATATTGGGTCAACTCCCACTTTGTGTTGCGCCAGGTGAAATAGGTGTACGACTGCGTGAACCCGAGTTTCGCGAGGCGATACATCACCGCCGGGCGCGTGAACGCCTCGGCCAAAAACAACACGTCCGGATTCTCGCGCTTTATCGTTCCGATCAGATATTCCCAAAACGCAAACGGCTTGGTATGCGGATTGTCGGCGCGAAAAATCAGCACGCCCTGTCTTACCCAATAGCGTACGACGTCGACCAGCTCGTCCCTCAATTCCTTCCACGCCGCGGTCTCGAAATAAAACGGATAGATATCCTGGTATTTCTTCGGCGGGTTTTCGGCGTACTGCACGCCGCCGTCCGGTCGCTTCAAAAACCACTCGGGATGTTCTTGCACATACGGGTGGTCCGGCGCGCACTGAAAGGCGATATCGAGCGCCACTTCAAGACCATGCTTCTTGGCCGCCTCGATGAATCGCTGAAAGTCTTCGATCGTGCCAAGGTCCGGATGAATTTCCCGATGCCCGCCCTCTTTGGCGCCGATCGCCCACGGACTGCCAACGTCGCCGTCCTCCGCTCGCTCGACATTGTTCTTGCCTTTTCGGTACGACCGGCCGATGGGGTGAATCGGCGGTAGGTACACGACGTCGAATCCCATCGCGGCGGCCGCACGCAACCGCCGTTCGCAATCCTTCAATCGACCATGCTGACTTGGATCGTCGCCACACGAACGCGGAAAGAATTCATACCAGGCGCTGAAGCGCGCGCGCTCCCGATCGACCGAGACGCCAAGTTCCAGCGCGTAGGTGGTCGCGAGACTTCGATCCGGATGGCGCTCCATCAGTTCGGTCAGCTCCGGCCCGAGCGCGGTAGCCCGGCGAACCGTGTCTTCCGCTGCATCGACCAGAAGCGCCGCCAGCGCCGTCAAACGCGCGCGGTCGACGCCCTTTGCGCGCGCCGCTGCGGCTTCGACCAAGCGACTGCCGACCTGGAATGGAACCGTCAACTCTTGTCCGGCGCTGATTCGTTTCGAGAGATCGCGCTGCCACGAGATAAACGCATCGACCCACGCGACCGCGGTGTAGCGATAGGTTCCGACCTCCTCGACTACGAAGCTCCCGCGCCAACGGTCGTTGCCGAGCGCCTGCATCGGCACTTCGCTCCACTTGCTGTTGCCGTCCTTGCGGTAGCACAGCCGACACGCGATCTGATCGTGGCCGTCGGCGAAGGCACTGATCTCGACCGTGACGCTTTCGCCGACGGTGCGCTTGATCGGAAACCGGCCGTAATCGACGGCGGGGACGACGTTCTCGATAATTACGCGGCGGCGTCCGTCGTCCGCGGCAACAGTCATTCAACCGCTCCCGCGGCTTTAAGGAACAGGACACCGAGCGGCGGCAGGCTGAGCGATATCGAATCGCTGCGGCCGTGCATCGGAACCGGCACGGATTCCACGCCGCCGAAATTCCCGAACCCCGCGCCGCCGTAGTCCTCGGCATCGCTGTTCAGCAGCTCGCGCCACCATCCAGGATGCGGCACACCGACGCGGAAATTCGTCCGCGGCACCGGCGTGAAGTTACAAACGACCAGGATCTCATCGTCGCCATCGCGTCGCAGAAAACTGGCGGTCGATTGCTCGACGTCGTGGCAGTCGATCCACTCGAACCCGTCGGCGTCGTGATCCCGTCGATGCAATGCCGGCTCGGTCCGGTACAGCCCGTTCAAATCGCGTACCAGACGTTGCAGGCCGGCGTGGCCCGGATCGTCGAGCAAATGCCAATCAAGACTGGCGTCGTGATTCCACTCGCGACGCTGTCCGAATTCCCCGCCCATGAACAACAGTTTCTTGCCGGGATGGGCATACATATAGCCGAACAGCGCCCGCAATTGAGCGAGCTTGCGCCAGTCATCCCCCGGCATCTTGCCGTACAGCGATCCCTTGCCGTGCACGACTTCGTCGTGCGACAGCGGAAGCAGAAAGTTCTCCGAAAACGCGTACATGATGCTGAACGTGAGCTGGTCGTGGTGGTAGCGTCGATACACCGGATCGACCGACATATATTTCAGCGTGTCGTGCATCCAGCCCATGTTCCACTTGTAGCCGAACCCGAGACCGCCGAGATGCGTCGGCCGCGTCACCATCGGCCACGCGGTCGACTCCTCCGCGATCATCTGAATATCCGGCTGCTCGCGGTAGCACGAACGATTCAGTTCTTGCAGGAACGCGACCGCTTCGAGATTCTCCTTGCCGCCGTGGCGATTCGGTATCCACTCGCCTTGCTTGCGCGCGTAGTCGAGATAAAGCATCGAGGCCACGGCGTCCACGCGCAGCCCGTCGATGTGATAAACGTTCAACCAAAACGCGGCGCTACTCAATAAGAACGAGCGCACTTCGGCGCGACCGTAGTTGAAGATGTAACTGTTCCACTCCGGATGAAATCCCTGGCGCGGATCGGCGTGCTCGTACAAGTGAGTGCCGTCGAAGTACGCCAGCCCGTGACCGTCGCTCGGAAAATGCGAAGGTACCCAGTCGAGAATCACGCCGATGCCGCGTTGATGCAGGCGATCGATCAGATACATGAAATCCTGCGGCGTCCCGTAGCGCGACGTCGGTGCAAAATAGCCGGTGGTTTGATAACCCCAAGAACCGTAAAACGGATGCTCGGTCACCGGCACGAACTCAACGTGCGTGTAACCCATGTCACCCAGGTAGTCCGGAAGCCGCTGCGCCAGTTCGCGATACGTGAGCGAGCGGTTGCTCTCTTCGGGCACGCGCCGCCACGAGCCGATGTGACACTCGTAAATCGCCATCGGTCCGTCGTGACGATTTTGCCGTCCGCGGCTACGCATCCAATCCGCGTCGTCCCAGTCGTAATCGAGCGACCAAAAAACCGAGCCGGTCTTGCCGGGCTGTTCGAAATAGAACGCGAATGGATCGGCCTTGTCGATGCGAAACCCGCGCAGCTCCGAGGCAACATGAAATTTGTAGAGCGCCCCGCGCTTCAGTCCGGGGATGAATCCTTCCCAAATACCGGTGTCGTGGCCGGCGCCATTCAGCCGATGCTTGGCGGGATCCCACCCGTTGAAATCACCGATCACGCCGACGGACTTCGCGTTCGGCGCCCATACGGCGAAGTACACACCCGCGGCATCGTCGATCGTCGCGGCATGCGCGCCGAACTTCTCGTAGAGGCGCGTGTGATTGCCCTGCTTCAGCAGGTAGTGATCGTAATCGGTGAAACGGCTGATGCGTCGCACGCTTCCCGACGTTTCGGTCTTTAGCGTATTCGACATGGGTT
The DNA here is from genome assembly GCA_036396275.1 of Burkholderiales bacterium. Classification (GTDB taxonomy): domain Bacteria; phylum Pseudomonadota; class Gammaproteobacteria; order Acidiferrobacterales; family Sulfurifustaceae; genus JACQFZ01. Next base: position 9,948 of record DASWLD010000050.1, on the reverse strand, counting down.
GCGCTTCGTTTGGCGGCCGACGCGCCCGCCGATGGGACTATCGGAGGTTAACGAATTTCCCGGTTGATGGCAAATCACAATCGCACAAACCGCAGTGAGACGTACAACGCCGACAACATCGCGAGCGGCACGTCGCGCGCCGGCATCGGCGCTCCACGAATTGCGACGCGCCGGACGCTTTACTCGGCGCGCCGTGCTTCGCTGATCTCTGATTCCGGCTGCGCCGGCGTCGACGACGTCGCGCCGGTGCCGTCGGCGCCTTCGCGCCGCATGCCATATTTGTGCAGCTTTTCGACCAGCGTCGTACGACGCAGTTTGAGCAGCTTGGCGGCGTGCGCCACCACGCCGCCGGTGCGCGTGAGCGCTTGCGTGATCAATCCGTATTCGACGTTGTTCAAGTACTCTTTCAGATTCATGCCGCCGGGCGGCAAGGTCGGTCGCGGTAGCAAGGCGTCATCTTCGCTTTCGATCGCCGCCGATGAAGACACCGCGGCTTGGCGATACTCGACGGGCAGGCTCTCGACGGCGATAGTTTGATCGCCGTGCAGAATCGTCAGCCGCTCGACGAGATTGGCAAGCTCGCGCACGTTTCCCGGCCAACTGTAGCGCTGTAGCGCGATCATGGCGGTCGTCGACAGGCGCGCCGTCGCCCCGCGCTCCTGGCGCAGTCGCGCGTTCAGCTCCGACACCAACAGCGGAATGTCCTCCGCTCGATCGCGCAACGGCGGCATTTGGATCGGAAACACATTCAGACGGTAATACAGATCGTCTCGAAAGCGACGCTCCTGCACTTCCTTTTCCAGATTTCGATGGGTCGCCGCGATCAAGCGTACGTTGGTGCGGATGCTGCGATTGCCACCCACGCGTTCGAGCACGCGCTCCTGAATGACGCGCAGCAGCTTCACCTGCATCGGCAGGCTCATTTCACCGATTTCATCGAGAAACAACGTTCCGCCGGCGGCCACCTCGAACCGGCCCTGGCGCGCGGCCACCGCACCGGTGAAGGCGCCTTTTTCGTGGCCGAACAATTCGCTTTCCAGCAGCTCACCGGGGATCGCTCCGCAGTTGACCGCAACGAACGGTTTGCCGCGCCGCGGCGAATGGTAATGCAGGTTGCGCGCGACGACTTCCTTGCCGGTACCGGACTCGCCCAGGATCAGTACCGTGGTATCCGTATGGGCGACGCGGTGAATCAACTGGCGCACTTGGCGCACGCCATCGCTCTTGCCGACGAGGCTGCGGAACAGTTCCGGGTTGCGCGTGCCGCCGGCGCGCTGGGAAACGTGCTCGATCGCCTGCGTGAGCGTCGCGGACAGCATCGCCTGCTGCAATGGCAGGTCGATGACTCGTACGAACGCGTCTTTGATGGTCGCGGCATCGACCGTTACCGGACGATCCTTTTCGCCGTACAAGATAACCGGCAAATCCGGCCGCAGCTCGCGCAGAGTATCGAACAATGCGCGTTGCTCCGTCGGCGATGGGCAAGGTCCGAGAAGAACGACATCGATGCCGGTGTCCTCACCCAACTGCTGTCGCCAGTCGTCGGGATGCGTCTTATGGATTCGGCCGAAGCCGAGCGTTTCGAGCAAGCCTTTGAGCTGGTGCCGCCGAACCTCGTCGGCATCGACGATAACCAGCGTCTTGTCTGAGCAGTCCAAGCAATCCCCCTTCGGGTTCCCGTAGCATAAGCGTTGCTCATCGAGCCGCCGCTGGGGTTCCGGCGTTCGCGGGGCTCGGCCGTGGATACGATCGCCGGTCGGTTGATTCCGGCGACACATAGTTAGTATAGATAGCAGGGGATGGCCCGCGAGGAGGAAACCGTCCGCCACAAGACCACGGCGGGATTGGGAAACGAGGGTATTCGGCTATGCGTCGCGTCGATCCGCGGCCGCGGAGAAACCGGCGTGCGCAAGAGTCGCGACGCGCCCCGGCTCCACGAGACGCACCCGGCGACCGACCGTTTGGATCGGCCCTTGCTCCTGGAACCGGGACAGTCGCAACGCAACTTGCCGGTTTGACGGCCGAAAGAAGTCCTATCTCTTACTTAACAGACTTTCGGACGGCGCGCCGCTCGAATTGGCCATCGCGTGCAAACGATTCGGATCGAGCAACCGCACCTGACGCCCGATGACCTCGATCAAACCTTGCTCTTGGAATCGAGAAAACAATCGGCTGACCGTCTCAAGCGCGAGGCCCAGATAGTAACCGATATCCTGTCGCGACATCGGAAGACTCAGATCGATCGTCGACCGACCCAGTCGCTCTTGACGCCGCGAGAGGTTGAGCAAAAAAGTGGCCAACCGTTCCTCGGCGGTCATGCGCCCGAGCATCACCAGCATCTGTTCGTCACGCAAGATTTCCCGGCTCATGACCTTCAGCAACTGATGTTGCAAATTTGGAATTTTATGCCCCAGGTCTTCCAGGCTGTCATACGGGATTTCACATACGTCCGACGTCTCGAGCGCCTCCGCGGTGCAGGGATGTTCATCGGCCGTAATCGCGTCAAACCCGAGAATTTCGCCGGACAGGAAAAATCCGGTGACGTGAACCCGCCCGTCTTCCATGACGCCCGACGTTTTGAACGCGCCGCGTCGAACCGCGTACAGCGACCGCATTGGATCGCCGGCACGGTACAACGTTTCGCCCTTATGCATTGCGCGCCGACGTTTGATGACCGCGTCGATCTGATCAACGTCGTGATCGTTCAACCCGATCGGCAAACACAGTTCCCGCAAGTTGCAGTCTTTGCAGGCCGCCTTCAGGCTGGCGATGTTAATGATCTTTCCGGACATCAGGCTCTATCCGCGTCCATTCGAGAAGGCCAACCCCCGTGAAGTGAAGCATATGCGACATTAGGCCTCTACGCGGAAACTATTACCAGGGGGGGCCGCACCGGCGGCCATATTCCGATTCTTGGCACCGTTATACCGTCACAATCCCGGTGGGAGAGCCGGCACCGCCGTAGTATCCTACTTTTCATGGGCGCATTCCGTCGCCCCCTAGAGTATGAGTGTGCCGCGGCCGATTCACGAAGGCACCGCTGATCACGCTCTGGTTTTCTCGGGAAATCTCGCCGTACGCTCCGGACTACGAGCCATGCCGAACGAAGGCCTCGCCACCGAAATCTCGCGCCACATCTGGGAAACCAAATATCGCTTTAACGACGGCGATGTGGTGCGCGATCGCACGCTCGCCGATACCTGGCGGCGCATCGCCAAGGCGCTCGCCGCCGTGGAGCGCGATGCCGCCGCGTGGGAAGCGCGCTTCGGCGACGCACTCGCGGATTTCAAGTTCCTTCCGGGCGGACGCATTCAAGCCGGCGCCGGCACCGAGCGCCGCGTTACGTTGTTCAACTGCTTCGTCATGGGAACGATCGCCGACTCGATTGACGGCATCTTCGACGGACTGAAGGAAGGCGCGCGCACGATGCAGCAAGGCGGCGGCGTCGGCTACGATTTTTCCACGCTGCGCCCGCAGGGCAGCCGCGCCCACGCCGCCGGTACGATCGCTTCCGGCCCGGTGTCGTTCATGCAGATTTGGGACGCGATGTGCGCGACATTGCTGTCCACCGGCGCGCGCCGCGGTGCGATGATGGCGACGCTGCGCTGCGATCACCCGGACGTCGAGGCGTTCATCGAGGCCAAGCAAACCAGGAACCGCTTGAGCCATTTCAACTTGTCGGTGTTGGTAACCGACGAGTTCATGCAGGCGGTGCGCGCCGACGATAACTGGGCGCTGGTGTTCCCCGTCGGTGACGGCGCACGCCCTGGCGATGACATCGTCATGCGCCGGTGGTCCGGCGCGGCGCAACCCGTGCCGTGCCAAATCACGCGCCGCGTGCGCGCGCGACGGCTGTGGGACAAGCTCATGCGGGCAACCTACGATTACGCCGAACCCGGCGTGATTTTTATCGACCGCGTCAACCGACTGAACAATCTTTGGTATCGCGAGCACATCAGCGCGACCAACCCCTGCGGCGAGATTCCGCTTCCTCCCTACGGCGCTTGTGACCTCGGCTCGATCAACCTGGTTCGCTTCGTGCGCGATCCGCTGAGCGACGCGGCGCGACTCGATGTCGATCGTATCCGCGCGATTACGCAAACGGCGGTACGCCTGATGGACAATGTCATCGATGTGTCGCGCTTTCCGCTGGAGAAGCAAGCCGAGCAGGCGCGCGGTGCGCGGCGCATCGGACTCGGCGTCACCGGGCTTGCGGATGCGCTGATTCTCCTGGGACTGCATTACGCCGAAGAACCCGCGCGTGCGCTGGCCGCCGAGATCATGGCCGCGATCCGCGATGCGGCCTACCGCACGTCGATCGAGCTCGCGCGCGAGAAGGGGCCGTTCCCCTATTTTGAACACCAGCGCTATCTCAGCGGCGAATACGTGCGCACGTTACCGGCGGATATTCAAGAAGGCATTCGTCGACACGGCATGCGCAACAGCCATCTGATTGCCATCGCGCCGACCGGCACAATCAGTTTGCTCGCGAACAACGTATCGAGCGGCATCGAGCCGGTGTTCGACTTCCACTATCGACGCCAAGTACTCGAACCGGACGGCGGCAAACGCGAGTACGAGTTAACGGATTACGCGTTGGACTTGTGGGATCATATTCGAGACCGAACGCCGACGCCGCCCACTTTTGTCAGCGCGCAGCAACTCACGCCGGCGGCGCATCTGGCGATGCAAGCGGCGATTCAACCGTACGTGGACAACTCGATTTCCAAAACCATCAACGTACCGGTCGACTTCCCCTTCGAAAGCTTTAAGGACATTTATCAACGCGCGTTCGACCTCGGACTGAAGGGCTGCACCACCTTTCGACCGAACACCATCACCGGCGCGGTGTTATCGGCCGGTGAGACGGCGCCCGCGTGCTGTACGCCGGAACGCGAAGCGGATTGATTGCCGGAGGAAGCCGAGCGGACGTGCCGGCTACGGTGCGGGGGCGTCTTGGCCAGCGCAAAAAAGCCCGCTGACGCGGGCTTTTCTATTTGGCGGTTACGAGCATGCCTGCCATCCATGGCGCAACCGTTCGACTTCGATGTCCCCCAGCCCGTACCTCCATGTACGGGCGCTCAACGGCGCGAACACACGTTAAGTGTGTTCGCGAAATCCCCGTTTCGCCCTTCGGGCCGCCACTTCCGCGGCGTTCGGCGCAGTTCTAAGCTCGGCTCCTGCCTCGCTAAGAACTCCAGGGCTTGCTCATCCCAGGCAAGCCCGTTCGGCGGGACGCGAATCGGTGATTCGCAAACGTCCCGCCTCACCCAGGCGGCGCTCGTCGAACTTCTTATGATTTCGTCGGGAGTTCTCATCTCTCCGTGCGCGAGAAAGCTCGCTCACGCGAGCTTTCGTATTTGGCGCGCCCGGAGAGATTCGAACTCCCGACCACCTGGTTCGTAGCCAGGTACTCTATCCAACTGAGCTACGGGCGCGAAACACTTTTCCTGCCGTCCATGGCGCGACGACGTCGTTTTCGATCATCCCCAGCCCGGCCATCCGTGGCCGGGCGTTCGCCGGCGCGAATGCACGTTAGATGCATTCGCGACTACCCCCGCTCACCCAACTGAGCTACGGGCGCGAGCGGCGAATTATAAAGGAGCGGGATGCCGTTGTCGTGACGGCGAAATCGGTGGACTTCTTAATAGAATCGGGATCTGGCGGAGAGAGCGGGATTACTGCGTACATCCTCGTACTCCGCGCTTTGGGCCGCCGCTTTGCGGCGTTAAAATTCGCTCCCGCCGAATTTGTCGAACCGCTTAACATGCCATCGCGTGTCCGAATCCACCCCACAACTACTTAAAAGCACGGACCTCTTCGAGGTCCGTGCTTTTAAGTAGTTGGCGGAGAGAGCGGGATTCGAACCCGCGATGGAGCTTTAACCCCATACTCCCTTAGCAGGGGAGCGCCTTCGACCAACTCGGCCATCTCTCCTTTACGCGAAGGCGGCTAGGATACCTGCTGCCGCCGGACGCGTAAAGAAAAACGGAGCTAGCTCTTGTTGTGATCGCTGGCGGCGCGCGGTTCGTGCACCACGCCGGTTTCTTTTTCCTTCTTGATGCGCTCGTAGATTTCTTCGCGGTGAACCGGAATTTCCTTGGGCGCGTTCACCCCGATCCGGACCTGATTGCCCTTTATACCGAGCACGGTTACCTGAACGTCGTCACCGATGTTCAAGGTCTCGCCTATGCGTCGTGTAAGGATAAGCATTTGCTGTACTCCTTTGATCTCTCCGTTACTGCCCAGTCCGTGCTTTTTAAGCGCAGCTGCCCTGCCGCTTTCGTGCACCCCGGCCCCGCGCGCCTCCCGATCCGGATCGTCGGATCGTGAACGCCTAAGCACCGGATTACTGAAAAAACCTGTCATCCGTTGCCCAACAGCGGAACCCGGGCTAGATGTATGCACCTTCCGTGCCAGCGCCGGATCTACCCCTATCGGGACGCACGTTCCGCCTTTCGAGCGCGAGGACGCGTTGCCGGCGGTTCGTCCAACCCAAACGCATCATGCAGCGCGCGCACGCCGAGCTCAAGGTATTTCTCATCGATCACGACAGATATCTTGATTTCCGACGTAGAGATCATTTGGATATTTATGTTCTCGTCGGCGAGCGCCTTAAACATTTTGCCGGCGATGCCGGCATGCGAGCGCATCCCGACGCCGACAATCGAAATCTTCACAATCTTGTCGTCGCCGATAATCTCTCTTGCGTTCAACGCTTTCGCAACGGTTTTCAGAATTTCACCGGCTTTCCCGTAGTCTCCCCGATGAACAGTAAACGTGAAGTCCGTGGTGCCGTCGGCACCGACGTTTTGCACGATCATGTCGACGTTGATGTTTGCCTGGCCGATGTCGCCCAGAATCTGCGCCGCGATACCCGGACGATCCGGGACGCCGCGCACCGTCAGCTTGGCTTCGTCGCGGTTGAAGGCGATGCCCGATATTAAGGGCGCTTCCATCTCGTTTTCCTCATACGTGATCAGCGTTCCGGGGCCGTCCTCGAACGACGACAGCACCCGTAACGGCACCTTGTACTTGCCGGCGAATTCGACCGAGCGCAACTGCAGCACCTTCGCGCCGAGACTCGACAGCTCCAGCATTTCTTCGTCGGTGATGCGATCCAGCCGCCGCGCTTTCGGTACGATGCGCGGATCGCTAGTGTATACACCGTCGACATCGGTATAAATCTGGCATTCGTCGGCGTGCAGCGCCGCCGCCATCGCAACCGCGGTGGTGTCCGAACCGCCACGGCCGAGCGTCGTAATATTGCCCTCTTCGTCGGCGCCCTGAAACCCAGCCACCACGACCACGCGCCCGTGCGCAAGGTCATCGCGCGCGCGCCTGGCGTCGATCTCCAAAATACGCGCCTTGCCGTGGACGTTGTCGGTGCGTATGTAAACTTGCGAACCCGTGTACGACCGCGCCGCCACACCCAATTTTGCCAGCGCGATACTAAGGAGCGCGATGGTCGTTTGTTCGCCGGTCGCGAGGAGCACGTCCAGCTCACGTGCCGGCGGTTCGGCATGCACACTCGTGGCAAGTTTCAACAAGCGATCGGTCTCGCCGCTCATGGCCGACACCACAACCACCACGTCGTAACCGGCGGCGCGATGACGCGCCACTTTTTCAGCGACCGCCATGATCCGCTCCGGCGTTCCAATCGATGTGCCGCCGTACTTTTGAACGATAAGTGCCATCGCGCGAAATTGCCGCCGCTCTAAAGAGTCTGTTCGCGCGGCGCATGTCCGCGCTCACTCCCGAAATTTCAACCACTTACGTGTTTGAAATTTCGGCGCGCCACATCTTTGTGGCGCACGGGGTTTGTTTTTCAACAAACCCCTAAAGGCGCGGATTAAACAAGCTTTCCGGCTGGGAGTAAACAGGGACCCGATGGCGCCTCCACGGATCGGGCGCCGGAGACAAACCAAACTCGTCAACTTTGTTTACTAGCGCTTTCGAACCCAGGCGCTCACGGACTTTAACGCGGCTTCCAAACCCGCTGGATTGACGCCGCCGGCCTGCGCCATGTCCGCCCGGCCGCCGCCTTTTCCGCCGATTTGTCCGGCGACATGGTTCACCAACTCGCCGGCATTGAGACGCGTCGTCAGCTCTTTTGTAACGCCGGCAATTACACTGACTTTGCCGTCCTGCACCGACGCCAGAACGATCGCCGCCGGCGCGAGCTTGTCCTTGAAATGATCGACGGCATCGCGCAGCGCCTTCACGTCGGCGCCGTCCATCTGCGCCGCCAACACGCGCACGCCGTCGACTTCCTCGACCTGATCCAGCAATCCGCCGCCACCGCCGCTCGCAAGTTTGGCGCGCGCCTGCTCCAATTCCTTTTCCAAACCCTTCGCACGCGCTTGCAGTTGTTGAACCTTCTCGATCAATTGCGCGCGATCGGTTTTCAACAGGCGCGCGGCTTCGTTGATCTGCTCCTGCATTTCCCGCACCCACTGCTGCGCGCCCTCGCCGGTGTAAGCCTCGATCCGGCGCACCCCGGCGGCGACCCCGCCTTCCGATACGATCTTGAACAAACCGATATCGCCGGTATGCGGCACGTGCGTGCCGCCGCACAACTCGACCGAGTCGCCGATGTTCAGCACCCGCACCCGGTCGCCGTACTTCTCGCCGAACAGCGCCATCGCGCCCTGCGCGAGCGCGGCGTCCATGTCCATCACGCGCGCCTGCGTGTCCTGATTCAGCAGGATCTGCGCGTTCACCCGCTCCTCGATCTCGCGAATCTGCTCCGGCGTCATTGGAGCGTGATGGGAGAAATCGAAGCGCGTGCGGTGCTCGTCGACGAGCGAACCCTTCTGCTGCACGTGCGGACCGAGCACGTCGCGCAGCGCCTTGTGCATCAAATGGGTAGCGGAATGGTTGCGCATGGTCGCACGCCGCAGGGATTCGCCGACGACTGCCGACACTCGCTTCCCGACGCGCAGCGCGCCCGATTTGACAAACCCTTTATGTACGTAGCTCTGACCGACCTTCATCGTGTCCTGCACGACGAATACCGATTGCTCACCGCGTAGCTCGCCGCGATCGCCCACCTGTCCGCCGGACTCGGCGTAGAACGGCGTGCGGTCGAGCACGACGTTACCGGTCTCGCCCGCCTTCAGTTCGTTGACCGCCGCGAGCGTTTTGGCGCTGGTGAGCTCCAGCACCTCGGCCTGGTCGCGCAAGCGCTCGTAGCCAGTAAATTCGGTCGGCCGCTCGCCGCTGATCGCGCCGGCTTCGATGTTCTTGAAAACACTCGCCGCGCGCGCGCGTTCGCGCTGCGCCTCCATTTCGCGCTCGAAACCTTCCATGTCGAGCTTGAGCTTGCGCTCCATGGCAACGTCACGCGTCAGGTCGGTGGGAAACCCGTAGGTATCGTAAAGCTTGAAAATCAACTCGCCGGGAATCGTCCCGCCTTTTACGGCGGCGAGACCCTCATCGAGAATACGCAGCCCCTGTTCCAGGGTTTCATTGAATCGCTCTTCCTCCTGCGCCAGCGCACGCTCCACCGTTGTCTGGGCGCGCGCAAGCTCCGGATAGGCCGCCCCCATCTCTGCCACCAGCGGCGCAACGAGCTTATAAAAGAACGTCTCCTGCGCCCCGAGCTTGTGCCCGTGCCGGATCGCACGCCGGACGATGCGCCGCAGCACGTAACCGCGACCTTCGTTCGACGGCAGCACGCCGTCGGTAATGAGAAAAGCGGCCGCGCGAACATGATCAGCGAGGACGTTGAGCGAAGGACTCTTTCGGTCGTCGGTGCCGACGATCTTGGCGGCGGCCTCGATTAGCGCTTGAAAAAGGTCGGTATCGTAATTGCTGTGCACGCCCTGCATCACGGCGGCGAGGCGTTCGAGGCCCATGCCGGTATCGACCGACGGTTTAGGCAACGGCGCAAGCTTGCCCGCTCGATCGCGATTGAATTGCATGAAGACGAGATTCCAAATTTCG
>DASWLD010000049.1:0-3031 GCA_036396275.1 Burkholderiales bacterium | reverse complement strand
CTTCCTGGACGTCGACCGAAACGCGTGCGTTGGCGATCGGCGTCCGCGATTTACTGTCGGCCAGCGAAACATTCACATAGTAGTAATCCGCGCCGCTCGGAACGCCGCCGCCGATGGAACGCTCGGGCGATTCCTTCGGGTAGTCGAGAATGCGCGCCGCCGGCACCAATCCGAGATAAATGTTCATCCCGCCGACGGTCGCGCGATTGGACGGCGGCACCGCCGGCGCCTGCGGCGATTTCGCCTTTTGCCCACTGGCAGCCGAACCCGCCGGATTGAACATATAAAGAATGGCGTTCTGAATTTCCGCGTCGGTCAGACTCGCCATGCCGCCGCGCGCCGGCATGCCGCCGTGGCCGTTGATGGCGGAGCGCACGGTATAATCGAGTCCGCGCTTCAGGCGCGCCACCCACGCGTCCTTGTCGCCGATCTTCGGCGCGCCGCCGGTACCCTTGCGGTGACACTGCGCGCATTGTATTTCGACGACGCGTTTGCCGCTCAGACCTTGGGTCAATTCCTGATCGCTAATGGGTTCCACCCAGCGGCCGCCCGACTTATTCACCATATGTGTGATCGCGCGCGCGATCTCGAGATCGGTGAGCTGCGGATTACCGCCATGCGCCGGCATTTGGCGCAGACCGTCCAACGCCGATTGCGTCAACCCGCTGAGGCCCTGCGCGGCGCGAGTACGCCACGCCGCCCGATCGCCGATTTTCGGAGCGCCCTTGACACCGCTTCCGTGGCAGGCAACGCACTCTTTCTCGACCACATCCTTGCCGCTTCGACCGCCCGAGGCGACATCCGCGGCGTTCAATGTCATCGGAGCGGATAAAATCAGGACGCCCAAGACAATCCGCCAGATACAGTCGATGCCTCGGGCTTGCGGTTTCTGTCCGTGAGTGTTGAGTTTCATGAAATTTCTCATCTTGGAACCATGGGCCGAATAACCCCTTCATATCGCGAATTGCATCGTTGACTAGAAGCCGCGGCCGTTCTTTGACGCAGGTCAAGACGACCGACGGGGTATTGCTATCGTAACCGCCTTGGTCGCTTCAGTCAGCAGCCGAACGTGTCGTTGACTCGCGCTATCGTGTCGCTTCCGGCAACGCCGACGTACGCAGCTGCTCGACATCGCGCACGATGCCCTCGACCAGCGCCTCCACGACGACCCGCCCTTTCTCCGCCGACGCGAGCGTCGCATCGCCGTACACGCCGGACGCCGAGTACACGCTGGGATTTCCCGGCGTTCGCGTCAGCCCGCCCCGTGCTTTTTCCGGATTGAATTCGCGCACGGCTTTGGACATGTCGACCAGCGTCGGATCGATGTACAACATCATCGAGGTCTCGATTTCGTCGGCATGAGTGCCGCCCGGCTGTTGCTGCACTTCGGCGACCGCCTCGCGATTAATCTCGCGCAGCGTCGTGTAGCGCAGCAACACGCCGGCGTCGCGCAAAACCGCGGCCGCGGCCGCGAGCGGACCCAGCGTGGAAACGCCGGTATTCAACACGTAGAAGCGGCGCGGACCGAACCGGGCAAGGCTCGTGACGATATCGACGACCAGGTCGCGCGCGGTGTCGAAGCGAAGATTCGTCGATCCCGGATACTCGACGAACGCCGGATAGTGGTGATATGCGATCGTCGGCGCGACGACGACCGGCGTGACCGCCATCACGCGCCGCTTCAGATACTCCGCCATCCGCCGGTCGTTATCCAGCCGCAAATGCGGGCCGTGCTCTTTGGCGCCGGCTCCGAGCGCGATCAGCACCACCGCATCCGCGGTCAGCGCCGATTCGGCTTCGATCCACGTCAGTTTTTCAAGCTCAACGCTTGCGCGCATGCCGTCACCGGCCACGATCGTTACGTGACAATGGAAACCGCCGCAGATTACCACATCGCCGACGGTTCCCATGCCGACGACCGTGGGCTTACACTACGCGCACGCTTTCCGACAGCGACAATCGGTTCGCCGGCACACCGCCACACGGAGAACAACAATCATGAATCTCGAAAAAGTCGTCTTCAGTTTCTTCATCGTCCTCGCGCTCACGCTCAATTTCGGATTTTTCCTCGGCGACATCGACAATCCCGACCATCACAACGTGTATGAGCTGTTCGCCACCATCGTCGTGAACTTGATCGCCACGGTGCTGAAGTTCGGCGAGCGCACCCAAATCGGCACGGTGCTGTTGGCCACCAGCCTGGTCGCGGATTTGGAGCTGATCGCCGCCGCGCTGGTATGGGCGCTGTCGGTGCACGTGATCGGCAGCGGTCTGACGCCGTCGGCCACGGCGGTGATCGTCTCGCTCGCCGGCGGCGCGCTCGTCGCGAACGCGGTGTCGGTCGTGTTGCTCGTGGTCGAGATGGCGACGCTGCGACGCTGAACCGAATCCATGCACGATCAGACATTGTTCCTGATACTGCGGCGCATGCGCGCGCCGCTGCTGGTGCTGGTTGCCACCTATGCCATCGCCGTTGGCGGGCTCGTGTGGATGCCGGGCATCGACGCCGACGGCAATCCGGAACGGCTGTCGTTTTTCCACGCGTTCTACGTGATCACCTATACCGCCACCACCACCGGCTTCGGCGAGCTGCCGCATCCGTTCACCGACGCGCAACGGCTATGGGTAATGATGACGATGTACTTGTCGATCGTCTCGTGGCTGTACGCGATCGGCACGCTGATCGCGCTGGCGCGCGAACCGACGCTCAAGCGCGTGTTCGTGGAGAACCGCTTCGCCGCGGCGGTACGGCGCATCGATCAGCCGTTCTACATCGTCTGCGGCTACGGCGACGCCGGCGCCGTGGTGGCGCACGCGATTACCAAGCGCATCTTTGCCGCCGTCGTGCTCGAACCGAACGCAGAGAAGATCACCGCGCGCGAACTCGAAAGCGGCGACGCGCCGATTCTGACGCTGGTCGCGGACGCGAGTCTCCCGGAAAACTTGCTGCTCGCCGGCCTGCGCCACCGGCGCTGCGCCGGCGTCATCGCGTTGTGCGACTCGGATAATACCAACCTGCAGATCGCGATCG
>DASWLD010000048.1:0-28762 GCA_036396275.1 Burkholderiales bacterium | reverse complement strand
AGCCGCCTGAAGACGGTGGATTTTTTCTCCTTCCCCCTTGATGGGGGAAGGTTGGGATGGGGGTGAGACGTTGCGGTCCGTGCACACCGTTAACGCTGCACCCCCACCCTCGCCCTCCCCCTTCCAGGGGGAGGGAAATATATTTGTAGCGAGCGCCGCATAGAGCCTGCCCCCGCGAAGGTGGGGGTCAAACCTCGGTGAGTCCCCCGGCAGAGCCGGGGGTTTACCTTAAACTGAATTATGTCTTATGGATAAAACGCCGAGTGCAGCGCGTCGAAATCGGGGATCATCATCGAGCGGCTCTTGATGCGTACGCCCGTGGCGATTAACGGGGAATCGGGAAGCAGCGAAGGGTCTTCGATTTCCAGCGTGTTCGCGCTGACCGACTGCGGGCGCGGTTCGGACGCCGACAAGATGGCGTAGAAATCGCCCGCGCGCCGCCCGGAGACGGGATAGAACACGACGATCTTCGAGGTCGGCTGCGGGTTCGACACCGCCTTGCCGATCATTCCTTCGAACGATACCAGCGACACCGCCTGCGCCCGCCAGCCGACCACGCCGAGCAGCCAGGCCGGCCCGCCCGGCACGGGATGAAGCGTGGTCGGATTGGTGACTTCCGCCACCGCCGCGCTCGGCACCAAGAGCGAGCAACCGATGAGCGGAATCTCCAGACTGTGAATGCGATCGTCGACCGCGCTCATGCCGAACCTCCGAGACTACGCAGGTAACCGACCAGGCTGCGCGGATCGAGCACGAGGGTTACGCTTTGACCGTCCACCCAGGCGGCGTTGAACAGATGGCCGAAACGCGTGGGCGGCGGTCCGAGCGGCGCGAACGGGACGACATGCGCGTCGGTGCGCCCCAGGAGGCGTACCTCGTCCGCCACCAGACCGACTGCGTCGGTGCCGCCGTCGAGAAACACGGCACGCTGCCAATGCGCCGGGCGACTGACCTGAAAGAAAGCGTTGAGACCAAAGGCCGGCCAGCGTCCCTGGCGTGTTTGGCGCCACGCGACCACCGCGCCGAGACCTCTTTCCGCCGTGAGCGCGTCGCGCTGCTCGATGGCAACGCTGGCGTTGCTTGGAAGCAGGTATTCCGCCTGATCCACGATCAAGCAAAGATATTGGCTGGAATCGGCCATGCTCGGCTGGTCGGCCGCCGGCCGTTAGTGCGGACGGCCGCGCGCCAACAGGGTGTCGACGTTATTGAACAGGTCTTCCTCCTGGTACGGCTTGCTCATGTAGATGTTCACGCCGAGATCGAGCGCGCGCGTGCGATGCTTCTCGCCGGCGCGCGAGGTGATCATGATGATGGGAATGTGTTTCAACGTCGGGTCGCCGCGCACGCGACCGGTAAGTTCGTAGCCGTCCATGCGCGGCATCTCGATATCGACCAGCATGAGATCCGGAACGCGCGTGCGCAACTGTTCGACCGCGTCGATGCCGTCCTTCGCCACCATGACGTCGAAGCCGCGCTTCTGCAGATGCTTGCCGGTGACCTTTCGCACCGTGAGCGAATCGTCGACAACCATGATGACGGGCCGCGTGCGCACTTCCTCCGCGAGCGCCGGCCGCTCCGCATGCTCGACGTGCAGCGCCTCTTCGACGTACCAGAGGCCGGCCACGTCAAGAATCAGTACCACGCGGCCGTCGCCCATGATGGTAGCGCCGGCCAACCCCTTAATGTCAGCGAGCTGGGGACCGAGCGCTTTGATCACGATTTCGCGCGTGCCGCCCAACCCGTCGACTTGAATCGCGACCTCGCGCGCGCCGGCGCGCGCGAGCAGCACCGGAACCTTGCGGCCGTCGCGCCCGGCGGATGCGATACCGAGGCGCGCTCCCAGATTCATGAACGAATACAGCTTGTCGTTGTGATTCAACAGCGGGTTCTTGCCGACGCCGAGGCGGTTCAATTGCTCGGGCGCGCATTCGATGATGTTCGACACCGCCGCGAGCGGCATGGCGAATTGCTGATCGCCGACGTACAGCATCAATGCTTGCGTGATCGACAGCGTCAGCGGCAGGCGGATGACGAAGGTTGTACCCTTCCCCGCTTCGGTGTTGACCGACATGCTGCCGCCGAGCTGCTTCACTTCACTGTGCACCACGTCCATGCCGACGCCGCGGCCAGAAAGTTGCGTCACGCGCGAGGCGGTCGAAAAGCCGGAAAGCAGCACGAACTGCAAGACGTCGTCTTCGGTCAGGTTGGCGTCGACCGAAATCAGTCCGCGCTCGATCGCCTTCGCGCGGATCTTCTCGACGTTCATGCCGGCGCCGTCGTCGGCGAAGCGAATCACGATTTCATTGCCTTCCTGCTTTGCCGTAACGGAGATGCGGGCCAGCGGCGGTTTGCCGAGGCGCACGCGCTCGGGCGCGGTTTCGATGCCGTGGTCCAAGCTGTTGCGAATCATGTGCTCGAACGGGCTGATCATGCGATCGAGCACGGTGCGGTCGATCTGTACCTCGCCGCCGATAATATCGAGTTCGGCGCGCTTGCCGAGTTCGCGCGCCGTTTGCCGCGCGATATGGCGCAGCCGCGCCGCTTGGGTGCCGAACTCGACCATGCGCGTGCGCATCAAGCCTTCTTGCAGTTCGGTGTTGAGCCGCGCCTGCTGCTGCAGCACCGCTTCGGCTTCGCCCACGAAATTGCCCATGTTGAGCTGAATCGTGGTCAAGTCGTGCAGACTTTCCGTCAGGCTGCGCGTCAACTGCTGTAGCCGCGAGAAGCGGTCGAACTCGAGCGGGTCGAACTCGCTCGATGACGGATCGCTTTGATCCAAGCGATAAAGGATCTGCGACTCCGATTGAATTTCGAGATCGCGCAACTGATCGCGAAAACGCACGGCGTTGCGGCGCAGTTCGGCGAGGTTGTCGCGGAAGCCGTAGATCTGCTGTTCCATACGCGAGCGCGCGATCGACACCTCGCCGGCGTAGTTAACCAGGTTGTTCAGCAAACCGGTGTTGACGCGAATCTGGCCGGGGCGCTCGCGCCGGTCGACCCAGGGCTCTTCGGCCGTGGACGGCGGGCTTTCTGTCGCGCCGGCAACCTCGGCGGCGGCCGGTGCGCTCCGCGGCTTCGCGGCCGGTGGTTGCGCCGGCCTGCTCATCGGCCGAGGCGGCGGTACCGGCTCGGTCCGCGCAGCCGCCGTGACCGGTGGCGGCGCAGACGCCGGAACCGGCGGTTCGGATTTTTCCGGCATTGCCGATGGGGACGGCTGCGCAGCCGCGGCCACCGGGCGCACCGGGCTTGGCATTTCCGAATCATCGAGCGTCGCGGTCAGGCGCGCCAGCAACGCGTCGACGCTGACCGGCGGCCGTCCGCGCGCGATGCGATTCAGCATCGACACCAGGGCGTCATGCGTTTCCTCGAGCAGATCGAACAGCACACTGCTCGGCATGAGCACGCGGCTTTCGACTTGCATCAACAGCGACTCGGTGTGATGGCTGATGTCGCCCATGGTCATCAACCCCGCCATGCGCGCGCCACCCTTGAGCGTATGCAACGCGCGCTTCAATTCGAGCACCGTGCCCATGTCGTCGGGTCGCGCGCGCCAGTGGCGAAGCGCCTGTTCGACGTGATCGAGAATGTCGGTCGCTTCCTCCTGGAAAATTTCGAGCAACTCGGGATCAATGCCGGAGTCGACGGCCGGCTCCGGCGCGAGGGGCGCGTCGTCGGTGTCGGCGGAGTCCCACGCGATGGTCGGCTCGTCGTCGACGCCCGGTGCCGGCGGCACCGCCGCCGGAATGGGAGCCGGCGCGCGCGGCGCCGGCGGGCGCGCCTGCTCGGCAGTCGCGTGCCCATGTTCGGGAAGCGCGAATTTATCGTGCTCCGCGCGGAGCTGGCGCGCGATGGTCTCAAACGCCCGGGCGATCTCCCCGCTCTCGGCGCCCTCGCCGCCGACGCGCTCGACCAAGTTCTCCACCGTGGCGGCGAAGTGTTCGAGCAGTTCGAGATGTTCCGGTCGCAGCGGCAGGTGCTGTACCTGCAATGCGTGCAGGAGTCGCTCGGATTCGGCGCAGGACTCGGCCATTACGCGAATGCCGAGCGAGCGGGCGTTGCCTTGCAACGTATGAATGGCGCGCGTCAGCGCGGGAGTGACCTGGTACGCCGATCCGGTGTCGCGGCTTTCGGCGATCTGCGCGCGAATGCCGGCGATGTGGCCTTGTGCCTCGTTGGTGAATATCTCGAGCAATACACCGTCGAGTTTCGGCAGCGCCGCGTCGGCGCGCGTGACCGGCGCGGATTTACCGCGGCGTTCAACCAGCGCCTGCGCGCGCGCCGCGAGCGCGGCCGTGTCGCCCGCCGGGCCCGGACCGCCTTCGAGCTCGCCGATCATGTCCGGCAGCAAGACTTGCGATTCGGCGACGACGGCGATCACCTCGGGTGAGGCCGCGATCTTACCGTCGCGTACGTGGTTCAGCACGTTTTCCACCGCCCACGCGAGGTCGGCGATCTGCGTCGCCCCGACCATTCGGCCGCTGCCCTTGAGCGTGTGATAGCCGCGACGCAGCTCGGCCAACGCCGACGTATTCGACGGATCGGCGCTCCAATTCGCGTACTCGCGCACGACGTTGCCGTACACGTCGCGCGCGTCTTCAATGAAGATCTCCAGGATCTCCTGATCGAAAGCCTCATCCGGCGCGGCCGCGGGTGTCGCGGATGCAACCGGCGCCGGGCGGGGTCGCGCGACCGCGGGCGGTGCCGCGACCGTTGGAGGTTCCTCGGCGACGTCGGCTTGCGGCGCGAGCTGCGCGCCGAGCGCGTCGCAGGACACGCGCAGTGTCTGCTCGACTTCCTCGGACAGGCTGCTCGGATCGTCCGCGACCAGGTCGATCAAACGTGCACATTCCTTGGCGATCATTTCCGATTTCGTCGAATCGAGGCTCGGAAGCGCGACGACGCGGGCAAGCTGTTCTTGCACTTGCGAACGCGTCAACACATCCGCCGGTTCGCCGAACCAAGCGTCCAGCCGCTCGCGCAGCGCACCGACCGGATCTTGCGCACGCGTCGCACGACCGACCTTTTCCTTGACGGCGATATCGACTTCGCGCAGCGCCGACTCGACCAGAGAATCGATGTTCTTTCGTCCCGCCTTGAGACCGTCGACGTACGCCCCGAGCGTGCCGACGCAAATCGCGAGCGCGTCGAGCACATCGCTGTCGACCGCGATCGCACGGTCGCGCACTTGGTCGATATGCCGGCGCGTCACCAGGGCAAGTTCGACCGCACGCTCGGCGCCGAGAATTTGCAGCGCACCCTGAATTTGCTCGAGCTGCCTCGGCACGTCGTCGAGCCGGTCAAGTTGCGTCGTGTGCGTCGCAAACCCTTCGAGCGCTTCCTCGATGCGGCCGAGATTGACCCCGACCTCGCCGGCGACCACGCCGAGCAACTGCTGGTATTCGGCCTCGGTGAGCGCCGCGTCGCTGACTTCGATGCCGTGCGCGCCGGGAACGCCGGTCTCGCCGTGCAGCGCCCGCAGGCCCATGATCGCTTGGTCGACTTGCTGCTGCCACTGCGCGTCGGCGCGATGAAGCTCGCGCGCGCCGCTCTCGACCGCCAACAGCGCCTGCGCAATCGGCATGGCGGCGGCGTCGGAACTCGCGATCCGACCCTCGCCGAGAGCGGCGCAGGTCGAAATCAACTCGTCCACCACCTGCTTGAGCACGGGCGCGCCGGCCATTTCGACCGTGCCGGCAATCTTGTGCAACGATTCCATCAGCGGCGCGAGCGACTTGGCATCGGTCTTGCGCGCATCGAAGGCGGTGGCGAGCATGTCTTGCGCTTGCTCGACTTCTTTGCCGAGCGCGACCGCCACCGACTTCAACACTTCCGGCGACGGGCGGTCGGGCGCATCGAGATCGACATCGTCAACCGACTCGCCGAGCAACTCGTCCAGCCGAAACGCTTGCTTCAACTGCGCGATTTTAGGAGCCGCCGATTGCGCGCGCGCCAAGTCGTGCAGGATGGAGCGCACCAGCGCCTCGCAGGTACTGCGCAGCACGGACTTCTCGACGCCGTCGACGATCTTCTTGATCTGCTGATCGAGTCGCGCCAGATGTTTCTTGCGTTCCGACGTCGGCTCTAACTCCCCGGCGATCATTCCCTCGAGCAAACCGCCCGCCACCCAAAACAATTGCTCGAGCACACCGGTGCTGGCGTTGCTCTGGAGCTCGTCCAGAACACCGGCGATCGTTCCGAGCGGTTCGACGTTGCCGGTGTCGCGCAACCAATTGAGCAGCGCGCCTTGGTACGCCGCGCGCTGCTGGCGCGCGAGTGCCGCGAACTCGGAGTCCGCCAGGCGCTCGCGTCCCGCCACCGGCGGTGGACGCACGGACAAATCGGGATTGAAAAATTCGAGTTCGGCGATCGGTTCGGCTTTGCGCGCCGCGCGCAACTCGTTCAGCAGCTGAAGATGCTTAAACGGAACGTCCGGGTCGCCGTACTGCAGCCGCGCCAGGTAATCCGGGAGGACCAGGATACCGCGGGTCAGCGACTCGAGCGCCGCCTGCGACGCGGGTGCCTTGTCCTCGATCAACGCTTCGGCGAGCGATTCGACCTCGCGCGCCATGAACGCCGCGCCGTCGAGCTCGACCATGAGCAGCGTACCGACGACTTGATGGAGATGGGTGATGCAGAAACGCAGACGGCTGCGATCGGCCGGGTTCTCGACGAAATTCTCGAGCGCAAGCCGCGCTTGCTTGAGCGTTTCGTCGATTTCGCTCTTTACCCAACCGAGCGTGCTGGGGTCGACTTTCCTGTAGGTACTCATGACCTCTCGTTCTTGTCACATGGCCCGTACACCGAGCCGGCCGAGTGGTGCACCGCACCCGGCCGAGGTCCCGCTAGACCGGCAGTTTAAAGCCAGAGACGGATGCTTGCAGCTCGCGCGCGAGATCGGAAAGCTTGCCGATCGATTCGGCCGTTTGCCGAGTCCCGGCGGACGTCATATTGGTCGTTTCCTGGATTCGCGCCATGTTCGACGATACCACGGTTGCGGTCTCGAATTGCTTGTGGGCGTCGCGCGACATGGTCACGATCAGGTTGGAGAGCTGTTCCGACACCGACTCGATCTCGCCGAGCGCCTGTCCGGCGGCGTCGGCCAGCTTGGTCGCCTGGACCACGCCGTTGGTGGCTTGCTCCATCGAGGCCACGGCTTCGTTGGTGTCCGCCTGAATGGTCTTGACCAGGTCCGAGATCTGCTTGGTCGCCTCGGCCGACCGCTCCGCGAGGCGCTGCACTTCGTCCGCAACCACCGCGAATCCGCGGCCCGCTTCACCGGCCATGGCCGCTTGAATGGCGGCGTTCAACGACAGGATGTTCGTTTGCTCGGCAATGTCGTTGATGAGTTCGACGATTTCGCCGATCTGCTGGGACGATTCGCCGAGGCGCTTAATACGCTTCGCGGTTTCTTGGATCTGCTCGCGCATGTCATCCATACCGCTGATCGTGTCTTGCACGGCTTGCGTTCCGCGTTTCGCCGTTTCCACCGAACCTTGCGCCACTTCGGCGGACCGCTCGGCGCTTTTCGACATGTCTTCCATCGATTTCGCCATCGAGTTAACGCGGTTACTGGTTTCGGTAATCTGCGCCGCCTGCCGCAACGCCGCTTCGGTCAGCTCGGTCGCCGTTTGCCGTGAGTTCTCCGAGGCCACCGTCATTTGCACCGCGGCGCTCTTAATACGGGCGACGAGGCCGCGCATTTCGCGCACCGCGTAGTTGATGGAGTCCGCGATCGCGCCGGTGATCTGTTCGGTCACTTCCGGCTGAATGGTCAGGTCGCCGTCCGCCAGATCGCCCATCTCATCGAGCAGCTTGAGAATGGCGTCCTGGGTTTGACGGTTTTGGTCGGCCGATATGCGCTCACGGCTACGCGCGTCCACGACCAGTCGGCGCGCCAATAGGAACAAGAACGCAAACGTGGTCACGCCGAAAAATATGATAACGCCCTGGAGGATCGTGCGCTCCGAACTCAGTGCGGAGTAAGCGGCCACCAGCTCACGCGACTTGGCGAGCAGCGGCTCGGACAAGTCCGACACGACCTGGCCGGAACGCTGCGACACGAACAGCTCGGCGGCGCTGCCGAGGATGGACTCGACGTTTTTGGTGACGCTCACAAAGATCAGATCCATTTCCTCATAGCGCGGCTTGATCGACGCGGGCGCGGTTCGACGCAGCTCCTGCAGCGTGTCGGCGAAAAGTTTGACGTCGCGGCCAAATTGCGCGGCCGCCACGGCGGCGTCGTTACCGCCCTGCGCGAACACGTTTACGTCCTTTGCGATACGCTGCGACAACATGCCCTCGCGGCTCAGCAGATAGAGGTCTCCCTGCTTCATGCCGCTGTCGGCGCCTTCTTCCGCAATTTCGTCGGCCAGCGTCAGCAGCAACGGGCTGTTCTGGTTGATCGCTTGCACGTTCTCGCGCATCCCGAGCAGCGCACTCTCCTGCGCCAGAATCTGGTCAACTTCGCGTTGCACGCCTTCGCGCTCCTGGCGCGGCGACCAAACAGCGAACACGGCATTCAACTGCGGCTGCACCTCCGCCGGACTCGCTGGCAAACCGGCGGCCTGATTGCCGTCGCGCAGCGACGCCACGATCTGTGCGAACTGGTCGCGCGACTCTTTGAGTACTTTGAACGCATCTCGTTGGCCGATGACCGCTTCGCGTGCGTCCTTGGCGATACGTTGCGACAACATGAGCAACTGCGACGATTGCTCGATGTAGCGCGCCTCGCGTTCGGAACGTTGGGTGTTGATGAACAGCAGCCACACCACCACGATCATGGAGAGCACCATGCCCGCCAACAGGAACGGGAGTCCGGTCAGCGCGCTCAGGACGCCGGTACGCGGTGGCGCGGACGGCAGCGCGTCGCCGGCGTCGCCGAACTCGGCAATCGCCTCTTCCGATATTCTCGAATCGGCCAAATCGATCAACTCTTCCGACGGCTGATCGACACGACTCGCCTTCTTTTTTGCACTTGCCATGTTCTCACCTCATCTCGTTATGTCCGGCCCCGCCTTGCCTGCCATCCCTGGCGCTACCGTAAGCGCTTCGCTATACCACAGCCCGCACTTCCGTGTGCGGGCGATCGCTCTTGCAAATCCCTGTGCTATCGCGAAATTGGCGCATCCTGCGCGGCATCAGCGGCGCGGATGCGCGTTAAGTGCATCCGCGAAAAATCCGCTTCGCTTACGCCGCGACGTGTAAAAACGCGGCGTTTTGCGCCAAAGACTTCATATCAAACTCTCCCCACAGAACGTCGTCCCGCAGGAACGCCCCTTTCACATGTATCATCACCGAATCGTCGATGCCGGGAAGTTGCTGCCGTTCCGTCTCTTCATCGAAATGCCGCAGACCCAGAACTTCATGCACCAGGAGCCCGGCATTCAGCTCCGGAATATTCATCACCATCAGCCGCGCGGCATCGTCCAGGAACACCGCCGTCTTACCGAAGTACTCGGACAAATCGATAATCGTGATCAGATTGCCGCGCACGTTCGCGACACCTTTCACCCACGGTCGAGTGCCGGGTACCGGCGTATAACCCGGGCACGGCAATACTTCGGTCACTTCGTCGAGCGCCGTCACCAGGCGCAAATCCCCTAAGCGAAACGCGACGCCGGACCACAGCTGCGCCGCCTGCACTTCCTGCGGCAGCCCGGGCGCGGTCTGGATGCTGTCCTTCTGGATCTTGCGCAGCAGCGCCAGCGGATCCTGTCGGGAGCGCGTCATTACAGTGCCTTCAGTTTTTCGATCAACGCCTTTTCGTTAATCGGTTTGACCATGTAATCCCGGGCGCCTTGGCGCAGACCCCACGCCTTGTCGGTCTCTTGACCCTTGGTTGAGCAAACGATGATCGGAATGGCCGACGTTTCCGGATCGCGCGAAATCGAGCGTGTCGCCTCGAAGCCGCTCATGCCGGGCATCACGATATCCATCAACACCGCGTCCGGTTTTTCCTTCTTGCACTTGGCGATCGCTTCCTCGCCGCTGGCGGCGGTGACAACCACGTAGCCGTTCTTTTTCAACATTTCGGTCAGCAAATGCATGTCCGTGGCCGAATCGTCGACAACCATAATGTTTTTCACTGCCATTTGCGTTACTCCGCCTTGTTCGTTGAACATAACCGCGGCGCGATCGTGCTCCCCGCGTCCGTTGCTAGTGCACGTACTTATTGATGACGTCGATCAACTCTTCCTGCGTAAATGGTTTGTTTACATGCTCCTGCGAACCGGCGATCCGACCGCGCGCGCGATCGAACAAACCGTCTTTGCTCGACAGCATGATGACCGGCGTGTCCCGGAAGCGCTTGTTGTTCTTGATCAGCTGACAGGTCTGATAACCGTCGAGACGCGGCATCATAATGTCGACAAAAATGATGTCCGGTTGATTGTCGGTAATCATCGACATGGCCTCGAATCCATCGGCGGCCGTGTACACTTCGAATCCGGCTTTCTTCAGCAATGCCTCCGCTGTGCGACGGATCGTGTTGCTGTCGTCGATAATCATCACCTTGATGCCCACGCGTGCCGCGCCCTCAACACTGGCCGTCATATTCATTGTTTCTATCCTTCGCCACACGACGCCGTCTAATGCGTCGCCGCGTAGCGGCCTCCGACAATTGAGCGCGGCGCCGTGAGCGATAAAACGCCGGCCGCCACCGACAAGAGACTGCCACCGCGCGTTTTGCTCACACTACCGGTCGCGCACGCGACCGCCAGTAACGTGGTTTCGGCAATTGTCACCTAGATCAATGATCGAGGGCACAATTAACCGGCTTAGAATCCCGCTCTTGCGGCTCCCTACCCGCTTCTTCAGCAAACTATAGACCATGACCCGTGACCTGTTTTCTCTGGAAATTCGCGGCGGCACGGGGTCGGGTTCGTGCCGGATGGTTCCGGGAATCCACCGCTTTGGCTGCAGGAACCATGCCATTTAGCCTTGAAATCGGCTAGTTTCGACCCGAACATGCGGCTATCCTTGTCGACCACCTAGAACGGAACCATGTGATGGGCAATGAAGCCAGCCCCGCGATCGTACGGCCTGCCGAGCAATCGCCATCCCTCGAGACCCGACTCTTAGCGTTCCGACCCACGATCGAATCCTGGTTCGAGGCGCGCTGGCGAGAGGTCGCGCCGCCGTTCTACGCGTCGGTCGATTTGCGTAATGCCAGGTTCAAGCTGGCGCCCATCGACACCAACCTGTTCCCTGCCGGATTCAATAACCTAAAGCCGGAGTTCCATCCGGGCTGCGCGCGGGCCATTCGGATCGAGACGGAAAAGTTATGCCCAAACGCGCGCGGCGTGCTGGTGGTTCCGGAAAATCATACGCGCAATCAGTATTATTTCGAGAGCCTGGCAAGCCTGGTCGAGATACTGACGCTTGCGGGACTGAAGGTTCGCGTCGGCTCGCTCTTGACGGATCTCGGGGAACCGCGCCGCGTTGTATTACCCTCGGGTCGAGCGATCACCCTTGAGCCCTTTAAGCGTACCGGCAACCGCGCCGGGGTCGAGGACTTCAATCCATGTTTTATCCTGTTGAACAACGACCTCTCGGCCGGGCGACCCACGATTCTCGAAGGACTCGAACAGCCTGTGATTCCGCCGCTGGCGTTAGGTTGGAGTCACCGGACGAAATCCAACCATTTTGCTCACTACCGACAGGTCGCGAGCGAATTCGCAAGCACCGTCGACATGGATCCGTGGTTAATCGATCCGATATTCCGTAACTGCGGCTGCATCGATTTCCAGAAACGCGAAGGCGAGGACTGCGTTGCCACGTATGTCGATGAAGTGTTGCAGGCGGTCGCCGCGAAATATGCCGAGTACGGGATCGACCAACAGCCGTTCGTGGTCGTCAAAGCGGATGCGGGTACCTACGGCATGGCCATCATGGCGGTAAAGAGCGCGGCCGAGGTTCGCGATCTGAATCGCAAGCAGCGCACGAAGATGGCCCACGCCAAGGAGGGGCAGGCGGTTACGCGGGTGCTGGTGCAGGAAGGCGTGCCTACGCTCGAAACGATCGGCAGCCCGCCGGCGTCGGCCGAGCCGGTCGTCTACATGATTGGACGGTCCGTGGTCGGGGGTTTTTACCGAGTGCACGGCGGGCGCGGGCCGACGGAAAACCTGAATGCACCGGGTATGCATTTCGATCCAATGCCGGAATCGGATGCTTCACCGGAGAAGACCACCCTTCAGTTTTACGCCTACGGCGTCGTTTCACGGCTGGCGCTGCTTGCCGCCGCGCGGGAATTGAAAGAAGTCACTCCGTGAACCGATCGCGGCGGCTCGGCGTGGTGATGGACCCGATCGAGTCCATCAAGCCGGTCAAGGATTCGACGCTCGCCATGCTGCTCGAGGGACAGGCGCGCGGCTGGGACCTGCACTACATCGAACCGACGGATTTATTCCTGCGCGGTCCAGAGGCCTTTGCCCGCTGCCGGCACCTGCGGGTGCAGGACGATCTCGAGCACTGGTACGAATTCGGAACCGAGACGGTGCGGGCGCTTGCCGATCTCGACATCGTCCTGATGCGCCAGGACCCGCCGTTCGACATGGAGTACGTCTACAACACCTACCTGCTCGAACAGGCGGAAGCTCGGGGGACGCTGGTGGTGAATCGCCCCCGGGCGTTGCGCGACGCCAACGAGAAGTTCTCGATCCTGTGGTTCCCCCAGTGCATCGCACCGACGCTGATATCCCGCGACATGGCGCGAATTCGGGATTTCCTTGCCGAGCAAAGCGACATCATCGTCAAGCCGCTCGACGTGATGGGCGGCGCGTCGGTATTTCGGCTGCGCGCGAATGATCCCAATATCGGTGTGGTACTGGAAACCATGACATCCAATGGCGCCCGCTTCGCCATGGCGCAGCGCTATATCCCGGAAATCGTCGATGGCGACAAGCGAATCTTACTGATCGACGGTGAAGCCATCCCCTACGCGCTCGCCCGCATGCCGGCACCCGGGGAAACCCGTGCCAATTTGGCGGCTGGCGGTACCGGTGTTGGAGTGCCGCTCTCCGAACGCGATCGCTGGATATGCCAGCAGCTCGGGCCCACGTTGCGCGAGCGGGGCCTGCTTTTCGTCGGCCTCGACGTCATCGGCGACTACCTGACCGAAATCAACGTAACCAGCCCGACGTGCATCCGCGAACTCGACAAGCTCTACGGTCTCAACATCAGCGCGCGGCTGTTCGATGCCATAGAAAAAAGAACGCATCAGCGAGCCGACTCCCCCTCTCCCCTCGGGAGAGGGATGGGGTGAGGGTGTTCGCCCGCTTCACGCGCCGCCCCTGCGCAGTCGCGGCAGCTTTAGTACACTACGAAGTGTACGCATAGTCCGCTGCGCGCTCGTCGCCGACGCAGCCATTTCGATGGGACATTCCGCCGCTCAAACGCAACTATCGGAGAACGACCGGCTCGGCGTTACCGCCTTCGGTTCCCTGCTCCTGCACATGCTGGTCATTTTGGGCGTCACGTTCGCGGTGCCGAAACTGCGCGACCTGCAGGCTCTGCCCACGCTCGAGATCACGTTGGTGCAAACACAAAGCGCGCGCGCGCCGGATGCGCCCGATTATCTTGCGCAGGCAAACCAGGACGGCGGCGGAAGCAGCGAGAAGCCGGATATCGCGCGCAATCCGTTACCGTTGAGCGAGGTGGCCGACACGCATCCGAACGTTCCGGCGATGCGGCCGGCGCCGCAGCGCGCGTTGCCCGCAAAACGCGATGCGCGTGCGCTGCTGACCCAGCGCCAGGCGGAACAACGCGTTGCGCCGACCACGCCCGAACCGCAGCCTCGGCAAGCGCGCATCGATCCGGCCCAGCTCGGCTTGCCGTCTCCGGATAATCTAAGCGAACGTGCCCGCTTGAACGCCGAAATCAGCCGAACCTGGGAGGAGTACCAAAAGCGGCCGAAACGAAAGTTCCTAAACGCACGCACCCAGGAATACAAATACGCCGCCTATATGGACTCGTGGCGTGCCAAGGTCGAATACGTCGGCAATCTCAACTACCCCGAGGAGGCCAAGCGGCGCGGATTGCGCGGTAACGTGATGCTGGACGTTGCCATCAAAGAAGACGGCTCGGTGGAAGGCGTGTCGATACTGCGTTCGTCCGGCCACAAATTGATCGACGATGCCGCCGTGCGCATCGTG
Organism: Burkholderiales bacterium; assembly: GCA_036396275.1. GTDB lineage: Bacteria > Pseudomonadota > Gammaproteobacteria > Acidiferrobacterales > Sulfurifustaceae > JACQFZ01. The sequence goes on along the minus strand of DASWLD010000048.1, from coordinate 14,612 downwards.
CATCTCGCCGCCCCGTTTGCCGCATTCCCCTCCGATATTCGCGCCGATATCAATATCATGCACATCACCCGCACCTGGAAATTCAACGACAGTCTTTCGAGTGAACGCTAATCCCCGCGGTATCGGCGCCACTTAGCGACGATACTGACTCCTATTTCTCGCGGCGGCCGCCATATTCCTTGCGCGCCCCGCGCGACTGCCAGATACTACCGCGCATGAGCCATGGCGCATTGCTGACCAATCACTTCCTGATCGCGATGCCGACGCTCGAGGATCGCAACTTCAAGCGCACGGTGACGTTCGTGTGCGAACACTCGACCGAAGGTGCGATGGGTATCGTGATCAATCGGACCACCGACCTGCGGCTCGGCGAGATCCTCGATCAATTGCAAATAAGCGCCTCCGATAAGTCGCTCGCCGATCAGCCGGTGTACTTAGGCGGACCGGTGCGGCACAACCGCGGCTTCGTCATTCACGAGCCGCTCGGTAGCTGGGAATCGACGCTGCCGGTGACCGACACCGTCGGCGTGTCGACCTCACGCGATATCCTCGCCGCCATCGCTCAAGGCCGCGGACCGGATCGCTATCTGGTGGCACTCGGCTATGCCGGCTGGGGCGCCGGGCAGCTCGAGCGCGAAATGGTCGAAAACTCCTGGCTCTCGAGCCCCGCGAGCCGCGAAATCCTGTTCGAACTTCCGCTGGAACGGCGCTGGAACGCTGCCGCCGGTTTGGTCGGCGTCGATCTCACCATGCTTTCCGCCGAGGCCGGCCACGCTTGACCGGCGGGTCCTTCCTCGGCTTCGACTTCGGCAAGAAACATACGGGTGTGGCGGTCGGCAGCCGCCAGTCAGGCGCGGCGCAACCGCTCACGATTCTCACAGCGCGCGGCGGCGAACCGGATTGGGATTCCATCAGTAAACTGATCGAGGAATGGCGCCCCCAGGCGCTGGTGGTCGGATTGCCGCTCAACATGAACGGGAGTGAAAGCCCAATGACCGCGGCCGCGCGAGAATTTGGTATCGCGCTGCAAGACCGCTACAATTTGCCGGTACATATGGTCGATGAACGACTGTCCTCCCGCGCCGCCACGGATATGCTGCTCGAGGCGGGAGTTCCATTGAAGCGCCACAAGCATGAAATTGACAGCCGCGCGGCGCAGACCATTCTCCAGTCCTTTCTGAACGACGTGCCCAAATGAGCACGACCGTCGACATCGATGCGGCGATTAAACGCATGGGTGAGGAGCTGCGACCGTGGCTTAAGAAGCATCCGCTCATGGTGGGGATCCATACCGGCGGTGTCTGGGTCGCGAACCGGCTGCATCGCGAACTGAAACTCCCCGACGCGCTCGGTGCGATCGACATCTCCTTTTATCGCGACGACTTCACGCGCATCGGCATGAACCCGCAGGTCAAGGCGTCGAATCTTCCGGTCAGCGTCGAGGACCGGCACGTCATTCTCGTGGACGACGTGCTGCATACCGGCCGCACCATCCGCGCGGCTCTCAATGAGATCTTCGACTACGGTCGCCCCGCGTCCGTGACGCTGGCCGTGCTGATCGCGCGCGAAGGCCGGGAGCTGCCGATCGAAGCCGAAGTCGTCGGCACGCGCATGCAACTCAAGAAGCGCCAGCATGTAAAGCTTGTCGGGGATCCGGAGAAGCTCGCGCTCGACCTTCAAGAGGTGGATGGGTGAAGCAAGATTTGCAGTTCGATAGCAGCGGACGACTAAAACATTTCTTGACTATCGAAGGCCTATCCCGTCAAACCATTCTCCAGATTCTCGACACAGCCAAATCGTTTATTTCCGTCGGGCAGCGCGAAATAAAGAAAGTCCCGCTGCTGCGCGGCAAGACCGTCGTAAACCTTTTCTTCGAGTCGAGCACTCGCACGCGCACGACGTTCGAAATCGCGGCCAAGCGACTCTCCGCCGACGTCATCAATCTCAACGTCGCCACCTCGAGCACCAGCAAGGGCGAAACGCTGCTCGACACGGTGCGCAATCTGGAAGCCATGCACACCGATCTGTTCGTCGTGCGCCACGACCGAGCCGGCACCGCGCACCTGATCGCCGCGCACGTGCCGCCGCACGTGCGCATTATCAACGCCGGCGACGGCGCGCACGCGCATCCGACTCAGGCGATGCTCGATGCCTTCACGATCCGTGAAGCCAAGGGAGATTTTCGCAAACTGAGGGTTGCGATCGTCGGCGACATCCAACATTCGCGCGTCGCGCGATCGCAGATTCACGCATTGAACACGCTCGGCGTCCCGGAAATTCGGGTGATCGCACCGCGCACGCTGCTGCCGACCGCGATCGAACGTCTCGGCGTCGTGCCGCACACCGACATGCGCACCGGCCTCGATGGCGTCGACGTCGTCATGATGCTGCGCCTGCAACATGAGCGCATGAGCGGCGCGCTGATACCGAGCGAACAGGAATATTTCAATCTGTACGGACTAACCCTTGAAAAACTCGCCTACGCCAAACGCGATGCGATCGTTTTACATCCGGGCCCGATGAATCGGGGGCTCGAAATCGACTCCGCCGTTGCCGACGGGCCGCAGTCGGTGATCCTCCCGCAAGTCACGAACGGAATCGCCGTGCGCATGGCGATCATGGCGCTCATCATGGGCGGCAGCGCCGAGCCGCGTTCGCGGCGAGCCGAGGCTAACCCATGAGTCTTGCCATTCGCGGGGGATTCGTTTGCGACCCGGCGAATCGGGTCAACGGCAAACGCGGCGTGTACGTCGATGCCGAAGGCTTTGTCGTCGCCGTCGGGCGCGCGCCGCGCGGCTTCAAGGCGCGGCGAACGATCGACGCCACGAACAAGATCGTCTGCCCGGGTCTGATCGATCTGCGCGCGCGCCTGCGCGAACCCGGCCAGGAACACAAAGCGACGCTGGAAAGCGAATTGCGAGCGGCGGTTTCGGGCGGCATTACCACCCTGTGCTGCCCGCCCGATACGATGCCGGTCATCGATACGCCGGCCATGGCGCAGATGATCCAATCGCGGGCGTGGCGCTTCGGTTACGCGTTCATTCATCCGCTGGGCGCGCTGACGCGCGACTTGAAGGGCCAGCACCTGGCTGACATGGAGGCGCTAGACGACGCCGGTTGCGTCGCGTTCACCAACGCGATGACGCCGGTGACCGATACGCTCGTCATGCGCCGAGCGATGGAATACGCCGCCAGCTTCGACTTGGTCGTGTTCCTGCATTCGCAAGATCCCTGGCTTAGCGCGAACGGGTGTTGCCACGAAGGTGAAATCAGCGCGCGCCTCGGTTTGCCGGGAATCCCCGAAGCGGCCGAGACCGTTGCCGTGGCGCGGGATCTGGCGCTGATCGACCAAACACGGGTGCGCGCCCATTTCTGCGGCTTGTCGAGCGCGCGCGCCGTGCAAATGGTTGGAGAAGCACAGCGCCGCGGCCTGCCCGTGAGCGCCGACGTGACGGCGCATCATCTACACCTGACCGAGCACGACATCGGATATTTCGATACCCAGTGCCAAGTTCAACCGCCGTTACGCAGCCGGCGCGATCGCGACGCGCTTCGCCGCGCGGTGAGACAAGGTGTTATCGGCGCGATCTGCTCGGATCACCAGCCGCACGAGCCCGACGCCAAGCTCGCGCCCTTCAGCGACGCCGAGCCGGGGATTTCGGCCCTGGAAACGCTGCTGCCGCTGGTTCTGCGGCTGGTTCACGAGAAGCTCCTGACAATGTCCGAGGCGATCGCCGCGGTAACGTGGAATCCGGCGGATATCCTGGGACTCGACTCCGGCCGGCTGGGTGTCGGCGCTACCGCGGACATATGCATTTTCGACCCCCGGCAGCGCTGGCAATTGCGGCGCGAGAATATGTTTTCGCGCGGACGCAACACGCCGTTTCTAGGCACCGAGTTCGAGGGCCGGGTCACCCATACCCTGGTGGGAGGGCGGGTCGTTTACGAATCCGCAAGATCGAAGCGACGGGGAGGGCTCAGCGTACGCGCCTGAGCTCGGGCGCCGGAGCCTGGTTGACGGCGACTTGCTCGCTATACTGAAGAAACCAAAACCAACGGAGGGTTCGGAATGGCTGCCATCATCAGGCTCCATGAAAAGCGCAAGTTCAATTTCGTGATACTGGGATTACTGCTAGTGCTCGTCGCCGCCACGGCCTATCGGTATCTGTCGCTCTAGCCAGGAATCGGTTGAACGGCAAGCTCGCTGACGTCTTCGGGGGTCGACGTTGCCCCCCGGGGACGCCGTAGTCACTTAACCGTAATGTTGCGCAACGTATCTCCCAGCTCCCGGCCTTTGGAGTCTTTTCCTTCGAGCTTAATCCGCAACCGCACGTCGTTCACCGAGTCGGCATTACGCAGGGCGTCGTCGTAGGTGATGAGATCGGCTTCGTAGAGCTGGAACAGCGACTGATCGAACGTTTGCATGCCCGCTTCGCCGGATTTCGCCATCAGGTCCTTCAGACCGGGGACGTTGCCTTCCATGATCATGTCCGAAACGAGCGGCGTATTGATCAATACTTCGACCGCCGGCACCCGGCCCTTGCCGGTTTTCATGGGAATCAAGCGCTGCGACACGATTGCCTTTAGGTTGAGCCCCAAATCCATGAGCAGCTGACTGCGCTTTTCTTCCGGGAAAAAGTTGATCACGCGATCGAGTGCCTGATTGGCGTTGTTCGCATGCAGCGTCGAAAGGCACAAGTGCCCGGTTTCCGCGAACTGCACCGCCAAGTCCATGGTTTCGCGCGAGCGTACTTCGCCGATCAGAATGACATCGGGTGCCTGACGCATCGCGTTTTTTAGCGCGATGTCGTAGGAATTGGTGTCCACGCCAACCTCGCGCTGCGTCACAATACAATTCTTGTGCGCGTGCACGTATTCGATCGGATCTTCGATCGTGAGAATGTGGCCGTAGCTGTACTCGTTGCGATAGCCGATCATCGCGGCGAGCGAGGTTGATTTACCGGAACCGGTGCCGCCGACGAACATGACCAGGCCGCGCTTGGTCAGGGCGACGTCGGCCAGTACCTTCGGAAGATTCAGATCGTCGAAGCGCGGAATATCGGTATTAATGGTACGCAGCACCATGCCGACGCGTTGCTGCTGAAAAAACACATTGACGCGAAACCGGCCGATTTCCTGCGGCGCGATCGCGAAGTTGCACTCGCTGTGCGCCTCGAAATCGCGACGTTGCTCCTCGTTCATGATGCCGTACGCGAAGGCGCGCGATTGTTCGGGGGTGAGCGATTGCTTCGTGACCGGAACAATCTTACCGTCGACCTTGACCGACGGCGGAACGCCGGCGGTAATGAATAAATCCGACGCTTTTTTGTGCTTCATCAATTTCAGCAGGTCGCTGAAATTCATTGCTTGGCTCCAATCTTCGCCGCCGACGCCGAACTCATGCCAAAGAGATCCTTGTTATTGGCATAGGTGCGAGCTTCATCCACGTGCACCTGCCGCGCGCGTACCAGGTCAGCCAAGCACTGATCGATCGTCTGCATGCCGACCCCCTGGCCAGTTTGTATCGACGAATACATCTGCGCGACTTTGTTCTCGCGGATGAGGTTACGGATCGCCGGCGTTCCGATCATGATTTCATGCGCCGCCACGCGACCGCCGCCGATCTTCTTCAGCAACGACTGGGAGATGACCGCGCGCAGCGATTCGGACAACATCGCCCGCACCATGTCCTTTTCCGCCGCGGGAAACACGTCAATAATGCGGTCGATCGTCTTGGCGGCGGACGACGTATGCAGGGTGCCGAACACCAAGTGTCCGGTTTCGGCGCCCGTCAGCGCCAGTCGGATCGTCTCGAGATCGCGCATTTCGCCGACCAGGATCACGTCCGGATCTTCGCGCAGCGCCGCGCGCAGGGCGTTGTTGAATCCAAGGGTGTCGCGCCCGATCTCGCGCTGGTTGATCAAGCAGTTCTTGCTGGTATGCACGAACTCAATCGGATCCTCGACCGTCAGAATATGCTCGTGCTCGTTCTCATTAATGTGATTGATCATCGCCGCGAGCGTGGTCGATTTGCCCGACCCGGTCGGACCGGTTACCAGCACCAAACCGCGCGGCTGATCGCAAATCTTCTTGAAAATCTCCGGCGCGTTCAGTTGTTCGAGCGAAAGCACTTTCGCGGGAATCGTCCGAAATACGGCGCCGGGCCCACGCTGCTGATTGAACGCATTCACGCGAAACCGCGCGATATTCGGCAGTTCGAACGAAAAGTCGGTTTCGAGGAACTCCTCGAAGTCTTTCTGCTGTTTGTCGGACATGATGTCGTACACCATGTCGTGCACTGTCCGGTCGTCCAGCGGGTCGACATTGATGCGCTTGATGTCGCCGTCCACGCGGATTAGCGGCGGCAACCCGGAGGAAAGGTGCAAGTCGGAAGCGTTCTGTTTGAAGGCAAACGCGAGCAGTTCGGCGATATCCATGGATTCGGACGACGTGCGGGCGGGGAATCCCGTTTCTCGCTTAATTTCTAGTCCATACCCGGAAGGGTTGCAACACGGCGCGTCGGGGATGAAAGGCCGATCGGGCCGCTAACGGACAGCGGCCGTTCGGTGTTTTCCTCGCCCGCGACGGGGATCGTCGACGCTGATGTTTAGCTTCTGTCGTCGCTCATCTGGTATTAAACTGCGCGACCCATGGGGGTAAATAAAACGAGAACGCCGCGGCGCGCCGCTCGCGTCCGCAAACCGGGTCGCGCTGGGAAGGCCCGCGCATCCGGCCCGCGCCGCCGACCCCTGGTCGGATTTATCGGCGCGGGGAACATGGCGCGTAGTCTCGCGGGCGGACTTATCGCCAACGGCTGGCCGGCGGGCCGCATTATTTTCGCCGATCCCGACACCTCGCAGCGGGACGCCGTAAAGAGACGTTTCGGCGCAAAATCCTGTGCGCTGAACGCCGAAGTGGCGGCACGCACGCAAGTCTTGGTGCTGGCCGTGAAACCGCAAGTCATGCGGGCGGTCGCGACTGAGATTGCACCCGCGGTGCGCCGGCAGCGCCCGCTCGTCATTTCGATCGCCGCCGGCATTCGCATTGCCGACCTGGAACACTGGCTGGAGGCCAAGATCCCGATCGTGCGCGCCATGCCGAACACACCGGCGCTCGTCGGCGCCGGCGCGGCCGGCCTCTACGCCAACGCCCTGGCCAGCCGGCGCATGCGCGCCACGGCGGAAACCATTTTACGCTCGACCGGTGTCACCGCCTGGGTCGAAAATGAACGCGACCTCGACGTGGTGACCGCACTTTCCGGCAGCGGTCCGGCCTACTTCTTGTTGGTGATGGAGGCGCTTGAACAAGCCGCCATCGCCGAGGGCCTGAACCGCGACGCCGCACGCCTGCTAACCCTCGAGACCGCCTACGGCGCGGCCAAGATGGCGCTCGAAGGCGCCGAAGAGCCGTCGCTGCTTCGTGCGCGCGTCACATCACCGGGCGGTACCACCGAGCGCGCCGTCGACATATTGACCCGGGGCGGCGTCACCTCGCTCTTTGCGCAGGCGGTACACGGTGCCACCAAACGTGCCCGCGAACTCGCGGAAATGTTTGGGAGAAACGCGTGACCTATTTCAGCCAAGCCGGTCTTTATTTGATCCAGCTGGTATTCGGCTTCTACATCTTGTTGGTACTCCTGCGCTTGTTGTTCCAGCTCGTGCGCGCGAGCTTTTACAACCCCGTCTCGCAGTTCATCGTAACGCTGACACAACCACCGATGCAGTTTTTGCGTCGATTTATTCCGGGATTGTTCGGCGTCGATATGGCCGCGGTGGTGCTGCTGTTGGCGCTACAGATCCTCGAGATTTACGTGATCGCGTGGTTCCAAGGCGCGTCCCCGGCCGCCGGCGGTGTCGTGGTAATCGCCGTTGCGCAACTCATCGAGTTCACGGTGTACGTTTTTATCGTCGCGATTTTCATTCGGATCATCTTGTCGTGGGTGAACCCCTACGGCACGCGCCACCCCGTAGGCGATTTGCTCCACAGCCTGACCGAACCGCTGCTCGCGCCCGCGCGCCGACTGATCCCGCCGATCGGCGGCCTCGATCTCTCGCCGATAGCGGTGTTCGTTCTTTTGCAGTTGACGCTCATCCTGATCGTGCGCCCGTTGCGCGACTTCGGCGGCGCTCTTTTGATCTCTTGATTCCCAAAACCGCCGCCACCGGTCGAATCGTGGTCTATATTGTTTGGGCGCAACGGAAGCGCCAGCTGTGGCATTTGGTTAATTTCGGCCGGTAAACTTATGTTCCGATGGCTATCCGAATGATCGGTGCGCAACCGATAACCAGTCGCTCAAGCATCACCATCGGCGCGTTCGGCAAACGCCTGAGCGACTATAAGAACTGGTGCGACGAGCTCGCCGGGATTGTCGGCGAATACCAGGCGTGGATCGAAACCCAGGGACTCGGCAACGGCGAGGACGATCTGCGCGTCTACGAGCTGATCGACGCGCTGAAATCCGACAAGCTCATCGTGGCCCTGGTCGCCGAGTTCTCCCGCGGTAAGACTGAGCTCATCAACGCGATTTTCTTCTCCGACTTCAAACAGCGGCTGCTGCCGTCCGATGCCGGACGAACGACGATGTGCCCGACCGAATTGCTGCACGATGAGAAGCTGCCGCCGTGCGTCAAGCTGCTGCCGATCGAGACGCGCCAGTCCTCGCTCACCATCGCCGAATACAAACGCACACCGCAGCACTGGACGGTGCTGCCGCTCGACTTGAACCAGCCCAAAGCGATGGCCGAGACGTTTACCCAACTGGTCAAGACGCGGACGGTCAGCGTGCGCGACGCGGAGGCGCTCGGCCTATACAACCCGCTCACCGCTTCCATGCCGCCTCCGTCCGACGGCAAGGTGCAGATTCCGGTGTGGCGCCACGCGCTGATCAACTTTCCGCACCCGTTGCTAAAACAGGGCCTGGTCGTGCTCGACACCCCGGGCCTCAATTCACTTGGTACCGAGCCCGAACTGACGATGAACATGTTGTCGGCGGCGCACGCAGTGCTGTTCGTGCTCGCCGCCGATGCCGGTGTTACCAAGTCGGATCTCGACGTTTGGAACAATCACGTTTGTCTGATCCGTCACGGCGCCGCCGATCCGCGAATCGTCGTGCTGAACAAGGTCGATGTGCTGTGGGACGAGCTGCGCACGCCCGATATGGTTGCGACCTCGCTCGGCCGCCAGATCGAGGAGACCGCGAACACGCTCGGCATTTCGAAGAAGCAGATTTTCCCGGTATCGGCACAAAAAGGTCTGCTCGGCAAGATCAAGACGGACCACGCCTTGCTGGCGCGCAGCGGCCTCTTGCCGCTCGAACAGAAACTCTCGAGCGACGTCATCGGCGCGAAGCAAGAACTGATGCGCGATAAAATCACGCGCGAGATCGGGGCAATCGTCGAGAACACGCGAGCCATGATTGAAGCGCGCGTCGGGTCGGTCGACACGCAGCTGAAGGAACTCAAGAGCCTCTCCGGCAAGAGCCAGGAAGCCATCCAACAGATGCTCGAGCGCATGCGCTCGGAAAAGCAGGCCTACGACAAGACGCTCGCGAGCTTTCAAGCCTCGCGCACGATGCTGTCGGACCAAACCAAGGTATTGCTCGACTACCTAAGCGTCGAAAATTTCGACGCGCTGATGCAGCGCACGCGCACCGCGATGAAGGAATCGTGGACCACGCACGGCTTGCAGGTCGGGATGAAAATGCTGTTCGACGGCGCCATCGAAATGATGGATAGGGCGCACTTGCAGTCCCAGCAGATCATCGGTCTGGTGCGCGCGATCTATAACAAGTTTCACGCGGATCACGGCCTGGCGGACATCAAACCCGCGGCCTTCTCGTTGACGGCACACCGCAACCAACTCAAGCGGTTGTACGACGAAACCGAGGCGTTTCGAAAGAGCCCGGTCATGATGCTGACGGAGCAGCATTTCGTTATCAAGAAATTCTTCATTACGCTCGCCAGCCGCGCGCGGCTGGTGCAGCAGGAATGCAGCACCGCGGCACGCCATTGGAGCAAGGCGATCATGGCACCGATTCTGGCGCAGGTGCGCGAGCATAAAATGATGATGGACCATCGCATCGAGAACCTAAAGCGCGTCCACGGGAATCTCGGTAACCTGAGCGGCCGTATCGCCGAACTGGAATTGAACAAACAAAACCTCGAAAGCCAGCTGACGGTGATCGGTAACCTGCTGCGCAAGATCAATCAGCCGTTCGGCGCGAAACTCAATTCCTAAATAATAGTTTGAAACCACGGATTAACGCGGATAAACGCAGATAAAGGAAACTGCAACGAACTGCTCTTTCCTGATCTGTGTTCATCTGCGTTTATCTGCGGTTCCACGGATAGTTGGCGGGGCTGCTAAACTGCGCGCGTGACCCGACCCGCCAAATCGTCCAAGCACAAATCAGCATGCCGGCCGAGTAACGACGGCCCTTCCCATCGAAAGACGTCGCGTGGGTGGCGCGGGCTATGGCCGGCGCTGCGCAGCTGGCGCACCGCGGCGGTCAGCCTGCTCTCGTTTTCCTCCGGCCTGCCGCTCGGGTTGATTTGGATCGCCATCCCCACCTGGCTCGCACGCGAAGGCGTCGACATCAAGATCATCGGCCTGTTCACGCTGGCGCAAGCGCCATGGAGCTTCAAGTTTCTTTGGTCGCCGCTGATGGATCGCTATGCGCTGCCGTTGCCTCGGCTCGGGCGTAAACTCGGTTGGACGCTCGCGGCGCAAATCACGTTACTCGTCCTGACCTTCGTGCTAAGCGACGTCGCGACGCGGCCCGATGCGATCTGGATCATCGGCGCGCTCGCGCTCGCGATTGCCTTCGCGTCGGCGAGCCAAGACATCGCGATCGACGCCTATGCCGTCGAAGTCTTGGAACCCGGCGAACAAGGCGTTGCCGTCGGCGCGCGCACCGCGCTCTATCGTGCGGCGTTCTTCGCCGCCGGCGGCTTAACCATCACGTTGGCGGGATTGTGGTCGTGGCCGTTCGTATTCGCGCTGATCGCGCTGTTGTACCTACCGATGCTTGTCGTCACGCTGTTCGCGCCGCGTTCGGAAGTCGATCGGCTGGGCGCCGCGCCGTCGCTGCGCGCCGCCGTGTGGGAACCGTTCGTTGGCTTCTTGCGCAAGGCGCGCGCGCTCGAACTGCTCGCGTTCGTCGTGCTGTACAAACTCGCGGACAATCTCGCCGGCGCGCTCGTGCGTCCGTTTCTCGTTGAGATCGGATTCAACGACTTCGACGTCGGTGTCGCCACCGCCACCATCGGCCTGGTGACGACGCTGGCCGGGACGTTTCTCGGCGGCATGCTGACCACCGCGATCGGACTCGGACACGCGTTGTGGGCGTTCGGCTTGCTGCAAATCCTGTCGAACCTCGGTTACGTCCTGATTGCGGCGGTCGGCGACAATCGGCCGCTCATGTACGCCGCCATGGGTTTCGAGAGCCTCACCAGCGGCATGGGCACCGGCGCATTCGGCGTGCTGCTGCTGCGGATGACCATGAAGAAATTTTCGGCCACGCAATACGCGCTGTTTTCAAGTTTATTCGCGTTGCCGCGCATTCTTGCCGGTCCCGTCACCGGCGTCATGGTCGACGCGATGGGTTGGCTCGACTTTTTCTTGTTCACGATCGCGGTCGGCATTCCCGGTTTGCTCATGCTGCAGCGCTTCTCGCCGTTGGGCGTGCGCGAACCCGCGCTCGACGTGATCGCCGACCTTGCTCCGCGGCGATTGACGCGGCCCGCGCTGCTCGTTCGCGCATTCGGTGGCTGGATAGTCGGCGTCGTTCTAGCCGGGACCTCCGTCATACTGCTGGAAGCCTTCAAACGCCAGCACCAGACGCCGCAAAACGGCTTCGACCTGATAGCGCCGATGCGCGGATTCCTCGCGCCGGAAACCGTATCCGATTGGATAACATTGGCGGGCATCGGTTTGTTCAGCATTGTCGCCGCCATGGCGACCGCGGCGACAGCGGTGGCACGCTCCAAACCATAACGATGGCCAAACGCAAACCAACGCGAAAAACTCCTCGCGCACGCCCAGCGGCGGAAACTCGGCCGATCGTCATCGCGCACCGCGGGGCGAGCGGTTATCTCCCCGAACACACGCTCGCGGGTTACGCCGTCGCGATGCTGCAGGGCGCCGACTTCATCGAGCCGGACCTGGTGATGACCAAAGACGGTCACCTGATCGCGCGCCATGATAACGTCCTCGACCTCACCACCGATGTCGCGCAACGTCCGGAGTTCGCCGAGCGCCGCACCGAGAAGAGCGTTGACGGTACGAGGACCCGTGGATGGTTCAGCGAAGACTTTGCGCTCGCCGAGATCAAACAATTGCGCGCCGTCGAACGCATTCCGAATCTTCGTCCGGCCAACGCGCGCTTGAACGGTCAGTTCGAGGTTCCGACGCTGCAGGAAATCATCGATCTCGTTAAAGCAAACGAGAAAGCGCTCGGCCGAAAGATCGGCATCTATCCCGAAACCAAACACCCGACGTACTTCCAACGACTGGGTCTCGCGATGGAAGGCAAACTCGTAAAGATTCTGCACGCGAACGGTTACGCGACCAAGCGCGACCGCGTTTTCATCCAGTCGTTCGAGATCGGCAATCTGAAAAAACTGCGGCGCCTGACGCGCATGCCGCTCATCCAGCTTCTGGAGACTTCGGGCGCTCCTGCCGATGTCGTAGCCGCCAACGGCTCGCTAACGTACAACGACATGGCGACGGCCGAGGGCCTACGCGAGATCGCCTCCTATGCGGACGGGGTCGGCCCGGAGAAATATCACTTTATTGTTCGGCGCGACGCCGACGGCGCGCTCGATGCGGCGAATGGCACCGACTTCGTGCGCAACGCCCATGCGTGCGGCCTCAACGTACACCCCTACACGTTTCGAGCGGAAAATCATTTTCTCCCCACGAACCTGCGCGCCGGCACCGATCCGAACGCCCGCGGCGATCTGGTGAAGGAGATCGAAATATTTCTTTGCGCGGGCATCGACGGTTTTTTCACCGATCAAAGCGATATCGGCGTCAGCGCGCGCGACGGTTTTCTCGCCCGCCGCTAGCTGGCCCCGGCCCGCGCCAACTCGTCGAGTAACTCCATTTCCGCCTCGCTGAATCCCGCTCGCCTGCGCGCGGCCGCGTCGAACGGCGCGCGCAGACGCACACCGTGCGCGGTCAACAATCGACGAAACGTTTCCACCGGATCAACACCGCGCTGCGCGCAGAAGTACGCGTACCAGCGGTTGCCGATCCTTACATGCTCAACCTCGTCGCGCTGGATGACTTGCATGATTTTGACGGCGCGCGCGTCGCCGCCGGACGTTAGCTTGGCAATCAGCGCCGGCGCGGCGTCGAGCCCACGGGCTTCGAGCAGCCGGGGCACCAGCGCCATGCGTACCAGTGGATCGTGCGCGGTCTTCACGGCCATCTCCCACAAGCCGTTGTGCGCCGTGAAGCGGCCGTAGTCGAAACCGAGCGCGACCAGATGATCGCGCAGTAACGTGAAGTGATACGCCTCTTCAGCCGCCACGCGGATCCAGTCAGCGTAGTAGTCGCGCGGCAAACCGCGAAATCGGTACACCGCATCGAGCGCCAGATTCACGGCGTTGAAATTCGATATGTGCCAACGAATGCAGCAGCGCCGCGCGGCCCTCGACGGTCGAGACCTTGCGCCGCTCGACGACACGGGGCGATACCAGCACCGGAAGGTCCGGTCGACCGGGTTCATGCACCGCTTCGACTGCCGTCGCATTGGAATCATTCGCCAACCGACCCGTGCCCCAGTCGTGCAGCAGGGTGCGTGCTTGCGCGCATTTCGCGGCCGGATCGCGCTCGCGCAGGGCGGCGTAGGCCCGGTCATGTAACTTCGCGATCACGCGGAAAGACACAAGGTTTTTTGAGCTTGCGAATTTGACACATTTCGTTTGACGTCCACCGTAGAATCCGGCAGTCGCCGGCTCTCGCCGATGACCTCCGCGGTGTGCCCGTCGAAACCGGCGAATCGGTTGGCGCCGCGGCTAAGCGCGCCGCAAAGGTAGGTGTTGAAATATCGCTTGCGTTCAAAGCCTTACCGCCTGTTGTCGGAGACCATGCTTGAGTTCAGAATGCCCGGCGGACCGCTATCCATCCGCAACAGGCGCGGTCGAGCAAGGGGAAACGATGAAGATGCTAAGGCATTATTTTATCAGCAACAACTTAGACGACCTGGAAGTTTTCGAAGAGCAGCTGGAAGCCGCGGGCATTTCCACTCCCCAGATCCACGTGCTCAGCCGCAACGACGCGGAAGTGGAGCGTCACACCCGCCTGCACGAAGTGCAGTCGTTCATGAAGAAGGACGTCGTCCATGCAGCCAAGCGTGGCGCCGCGGTGGGCGTGTGCGGTTTTGCCCTGGTTCTGGGCGCGGCGTATTTGACCGGCGTCACGCAGACCGCGGCGGGTTGGGTACCTTTCGTTTTTCTCGCCGTCATCGTGCTCGGGTTCTGCGCCTGGGAGGGCGGACTTCTCGGCATCGAACGGCCGAACCACAACTTTACCCGTTTCGAGAAGGCGCTCGACGACGGTAAGCACGTTTTCTTCGTCGATCTCGAACCAAACCAGGAAACGGTGCT
>DASWLD010000047.1:0-3069 GCA_036396275.1 Burkholderiales bacterium | reverse complement strand
ACCGTCCTCGTCGTTTTGTTGCGGGTGTATCGTTATGTTCTTAGCCCGTGGCTGGGCGGCCGCTGCCGATTTCATCCGAGCTGTTCGATGTACGCGATCGAGGCGATAACGCGTCATGGTTCCGCGCGCGGCAGCTTGCTCGCTTGCTGGCGCGTTGCCCGTTGCCACCCTTGGTGCTCCGGCGGGATTGATCCGGTGCCCGACCGGCTTCCGTTTTAAAATAAAAATCGCCATGGACAATTATCGGTTGCTGTTGTTCGTCGCTCTCGCCTTCATTGTGATGATGATCTACCAGGCGTGGGAGGAAGAAAATCGCGTTACCCAGGCTCCAGCGCCCGCCGCTTCATCGACGCCAAGCGCTCCCGCGTCGGGCTCCCCTTCATCCGCCGCCGGTGTGCCGAGTGCCCCCCCAGCGCCAACCGCGCCCGTACCGTTCGCAGCCGAGGCGGGGGAGCAAGTCACCGTCACGACAGATCTGGTTCGCGCCGACATTAATACCCAGGGCGGCGACATACGACGGCTTTTGTTGCTGCAGCATCCCGTGAGCGTGGATAAGCCGAAGGAACCGTTCACGCTATTTCAAGAATCCGCCACCGACGTCTTGTTCGCCCAGTCGGGAATGGTCAGTCACGGACCGGACAGCCCAACGCACAAAGTGAAATACACCACCACGGCCACCGCCTACGTTCTTGCGCCCAACGCGGATTCGCTACGGGTCCCGCTTACTTGGCGCGGCCCAGGCGGCGTGCGTTTTACGAAAGTCTTTGTGTTCCATCGCGGTTCCTATGTGATCGACGTCGATTTTCAGATAGATAATCCGACGGCGAAACCATGGAGCGGTTATTTCTACGGGCAACTGCAGCGTTCTTACGTTGAGAGCGGCGGACTATTCGCGCTACCGACGTATACCGGCGCGGCTATTTACACCCCGGCCGAAAAGTATGGGAAGGTATCTTTCGATGACATGGACAAGAAGCCGCTCGCAACCGAAACGACCGATGGTTGGGTTGCGATGCTGCAGCATTATTTTGTCGGTGCCTGGGTGCCGCAAGCAGCCGTGCGCACCGAGCTGTACAGCCAGGCGTTGCCCGATCGTCGGTATGTGATCGGCGTTAAGAATCTCGTCGCAACCGAGGTTGCTCCCGGCGCTTCCGCAACGGTTGGCGCTCGCTTGTTCGCGGGTCCCAAGGAGCACAAACGGCTCAGCCAGGTCGCCCCGGGGCTGGAGCTGACCGTTGACTACGGTTGGCTTACGGTAATCTCGGCGCCGCTCTTTTGGTTGTTGTCGCGCATCCACGGACTCATCGGGAATTGGGGTTGGTCGATCATTCTGCTGACTGTTTTGATCAAGCTCGTTTTCTATCCGTTGTCGGCGACCAGCTACAAGTCGATGGCGAATATGAAGAAGCTGCAGCCGAAGTTGCAGAGTCTCAAGGAGCGCTTTGGAGACGATCGCCAGAAACTCAATCAGGCGATGATGGAGCTGTACAAAACGGAAAAGATAAACCCGCTCGGCGGTTGTCTGCCGATCGTGGTGCAAATACCGGTGTTTCTCGCGCTCTACTGGGTCCTGCTCGAGAGCGTCGAGCTGCGGCAAACGCCGTTTATTTTCTGGATTCGAGATTTATCAACGCCCGACCCGTATTTCGTTCTGCCGATCGTCATGGGACTGTCCATGTATGTGCAGCAGCTCCTGAATCCGCAGCCGCCCGATCCGATGCAACGGCGCATCTTCATGGTGATGCCGGTCGCGTTCACCGTGATGTTTCTATTCTTTCCCGCGGGTCTCGTGTTGTACTGGGTCGTCAATAACGTTTTGTCGATCCTGCAACAGTGGCGCATCACCCGCGTTGTCGCCGCCAAGAGCAACGCCTAGCGCGGTCAGTGAACACCTCGGCCACCATCGCCGCGCTGGCCACCCCGGCCGGGTCGGGTGGAATCGCCATCGTCCGAATCTCCGGCGCGGCAGTGCCGGACGTTGCCCGGTCCTTGCTTGACCGCCTGCCGCAACCGCGTGTCGCAACGGCAATGTCATTTCGCGGGAACGACGGCGCGGCGATCGACAGCGGACTCGCCATCTACTTTCCGGCCCCGCATTCCTTCACCGGCGAGCCTATTCTCGAGCTGCACGCGCACGGCGCCCCCGTCGTCGTCGATATGTTGTTGCACCGGCTCACCGACCTCGGCGTTCGCCTGGCGCGACCGGGGGAGTTTTCCGAGCGCGCGTTTCTAAACGGCAAGCTCGATCTCGCGCAGGCGGAAGCGATCGCGGACCTGATCAACGCGGGCTCGGAAGCGGCCGCCCGTTCGGCGCTGCGTTCACTGCAGGGCGAGTTCTCGCGCCGCGTACGCGCGATCGCGGAAGCGATGACACGGCTGCGTGTTTACGTCGAAGCGGCCATCGACTTTCCGGAAGAAGAAGTCGACTTTCTCGCCGACGCAAACGTGTCGGCGGAACTGGCGGCGCTGGTGGCGTCGCTGCAAACGTTGCTTGCCGAAGCGCGGCAGGGTTGCCTGCTGCAGGCGGGCATGACATTGGTGCTGGCCGGTGCGCCAAACGCCGGCAAGTCGAGTCTGTTGAATGCGCTCGCGGGCGAAGACGCCGCGATTGTCAGCCCCGTCCCCGGCACGACGCGCGATATCGTGCGCGCTCGTACCGATCTGGATGGAATGCCGGTCCACGTACTGGACACCGCCGGGCTGCGCACAAGCCGAGATCCGATCGAGCAAGAGGGCGTGGCGCGCGCGCGCGCCGCGATGACGCAAGCCGACCGAGTACTGCTCGTGGTCGATGACGCCGCCGATGCAGCGCTGATACCCCTGCTGCGCGACCAAGTGCCGCCGGCGGCTGGAACGACGCTGGTCTACAGCAAGGTCGACCTTACCGGTCGCGCGCCGGGAATAGTGGAAGGCGGTGACGCGGTCGCCGTGTCCGCGAAGACCGGCGCCGGTCTCGATGCACTGCGTGCGCATCTGAAACAGCGCATGGGTTTCCTGCCCGCGGGCGAGGGCGGATTTATCGCGCGCCGCCGCCACGTGGATGCACTGCAACGCGCCGCCGCCCATGTT
>DASWLD010000046.1:0-17131 GCA_036396275.1 Burkholderiales bacterium | reverse complement strand
GGCAAGCCCCCGGCTACGATCGAATGGGAGTAGCTGACCCGTCCGAGGACGAGCGCTGGATGCGTCGGGCGCTCGAACTCGCGGAATGCGCCGAAGCGCAGGGAGAAGTGCCCATCGGCGCGGTATTGGTGCGTGCCGGCGAGGTGCTGGGCGAGGGCTGGAATCAACCGATTGCGGCGCACGATCCAACCGCGCACGCGGAAATTCTCGCGCTGCGCGCGGGAGCGGCCCGCGCGCAAAACTACCGTCTGCCCGAAACGACGCTGTACGTAACTCTCGAACCGTGCCCGATGTGCGCCGGTGCGATCGTGCACGCGCGCGTGGCGCGCGTGGTTTATGGCGCACCCGATCCGATAGCGGGCGCGGCCGGCACGGTCTATAACTTGTTGCAGTCGCAAACGCTGAACCATCGCACCCACGTTACCGGCCTAGTTCTCGCGGAGGCCTGCGGCGAACGATTGCGCGCGTTTTTCCGCGCGCGACGGTAGTGCCAAGGCAATCCGCAGATGAACGCAGATGACGAAGACGGATGTACGCGGATGATGGGAAGCCACGGGCGCAGAACTGCATCTGCGTTCATTTTTTTTACATCCGCGTCAATCCGCGGATAACGTGCCGACCCGCTAAATCGCCGGCGCCTTGAGTTTCAGGGCGCGCGTCGTGTGCCGCGCTTTATCCTCATCGTCGATTTTAGCCAGCACGTCATAGTAGGCGCGCACGCGGCTGACGAACCGCACCGGCTCGTCGCCGCGAGCGTAACCGTACTTCGCGCGCGTATACCACTTCGGCTCCGCGAGCAAAGGAAGGCGCTTGCGAACGTCGGTCCACTTGTCCGGGTCGCCGCCTTGCTCTTGCGTGATGATGCGCGCGTCTTCGAGATGGTATAGACCGGTATTGTAGGCCGCCAACGCAAACCACAAACGGTCGGGAAGCCCGGTGCGCGGAGGCAAGCGATCCAGCAATTCGCGAAGATAGCGCGCGCCGCCATCGATGCTCGCGGCAACGTCGAGACGGTCGTCGATGCCGAGTTCCGCGGCGGTTTCGCGCGTCAGCATCATGAACCCCTGCACGCCGGTGTAGGAAACGCTGCTCGGGTTCCAGTACGATTCCTGGTAAGCCAACGCCGCCAGCAGGCGCCAGTCGAGCTTGTATTTGGCACCGGCGTCTTCCAACAGTTGCTGATAGTTCGGCAGGCGATCGTGCGCGCGCGCGCGAAACACCGTGAGGTTGATGAAATTCGAACGGCTCGCCGGCCCGTAGTAGCGGTCGACGAGCTGAGCCAACGCGCCGGATCGTTTGAATTCTTGAAGAAACGCCGACGCGGCGTCGGAAAGGCTCGAGTCGTCGGTCGGTCGAAACGCCCAGGCAACGGGTTCGGGTTTGCCGATGTCGAACGCGACCTGTAATTCCGGAAAGTATTGACGATTGAGCGTGACCAGATTGGAATCGGCGACGGTAAGATCGAGCAACCCTTCCCAAACCAGTTGCAGGAGCTGCTCCGGTCCGATGTCGGTCTCAGTCCACGCAAGATCGGGGCGAGACCCTTTCAGATCGCGCAGCGTTTCCGCCGCCGGTGTGCCGGATTGCACCTCGACGTCACGTACGAACAAGTCTTCGGCGTTGGCGGGTCGCGCGTCGCCGAGACGATAGACAACCTGCTGGTGGACTTGGAAATACGGCGGCGCGAAGCGCACGCGCGCTCGGCGTGCCTCGGTATCGGTGAGATCGGCGGCGGCGAAGTCACCTTCGCCCGCGAGTAATCGCGGCAGCACGTCGGCATAACGAGGGACCAGCGCGACGCGCAGCCGCAGGCCGAGATGATCGGCGAATGCTTTGGCCAGGTCGTGCTCGAATCCGGCCGCGCCGTCGGGCGTTTCATAGTACGTTGTCGTGCCGGCGTACGTCAGTACGGTGATTTCACCGGCGCGCTTTGCCGCCGCCAGCCGGGTTTCGTCCGACAGGGTACAGCCCGACGCTACGGGGAAAAGAATGAATGCGCCCAACGCCGCCGCGCGATACCGGCGGCTTGCGCGATGATCGATCTTCGCCACGGCAAGTGAGGGTAGCGTCGGTATTTCAACTTGTCACGAATTCTTGTGATATTAAGCTTGTTCGAGGTGCCTGGTTTTCGTAAGCTACGCGGCCTCCTAGCGGGGCGCGGCAGGACAGCTCGGATTTCGGAGAGGTGCAAGAGCGGGCGAGGCGGGGTTTTCGTGAATGTCCGGTGGACATTCACGCCGCCGCAGCGCGAGGCAGGGTGAGCGGCGGGCGTAGGAGCCGCGAACGCCTGACCATGGATGGTCAGGCCGGGCTTCGAGCGGAGCATGGACTGCGCAGTGAGGAAGCGAGCTGGGGGCGCTCCAGGGATGGCGAAGTCGCAGTCGTTTCAGATTACGGAGAGGTGCAAGAGCGGTTGAATTGGGCGAAGCGGGGAATTCGCGAATGCACTTAACGTGCATTCGCGCCGATGATGCCGCACAGGATGTGCTAATTTCGCGGAAGCACAGGGATGTGCGAGAGCGATCGCCCGGCCACGGATGGGCCGGGCTGGGCGAGAGCCTAGCGGAGTAGCGATGTCGGGCCATGGACGGCTAGGAAAGTTTCGGAGAGGTGCAAGAGCGGTTGAATTGGACGGTCTCGAAAACCGTTGTGCCTTTGCGGGCACCGTGGGTTCGAATCCCACCCTCTCCGCCATTTACATTTTTAGTACACGTAGCCTGGGTTAGTCGCGAAGCGGCGTAACCCGGGATCAACCAACTCTGCGTGAGGGCGTAACCGGTCCGTCACTCTATCGTGATGGGTTACGCCGTGCGTGAACACATCTTCTTGTTGATTGTTCCGCCTTGTCGTTGGCGTTGATGGACCGAATAGGTTCTTGTTGCGCGCCACCCAAGGGGTTACACTACGGGCATGATCCGGAGCTTCCGGCACAAGGGGTTGGAGAACTTCTTCACCGCCGGTAACAAGAAAGGGATTCGTCCGGAGCATGCGGGGCGATTGCGCGATATTCTGTTCCGGCTCCAGTTCGCGCAAAGGGTCGGGGACATGAACTTTCCCGGTTCACGACTGCATCAGCTTCGTGGTGATCGCGCCGGCATCTGGTCGATCACCGTAAGCGGTAACTGGCGCGTGCTGTTTCGTTTCGACGACGATCACGCAAGTGAGGTGGATTATGCGGACTACCATTGACATCAGCGCGTTCGACATGCACAACCCGCCGCATCCGGGGCGGGTGTTACGAAATCTCTATCTCGAGCCGCTCGGTTATAGCATCGCCGAGACCGCGGAGCGACTTGGCGTTACGCGCAAGACGCTTTCCGAGATCGTCAACGCGCGCGCGGGGATCAGTTCGGAGATGGCGTTGCGCATTGGTTTTGCGACTAACACCACACCGGAGAGTTGGCTCGGGATGCAGATGCATTACGATCTTTGGCACACCAAACGGCGGAAAACTGCGAAAGCGCTGCGTCGTGTGGTTCGGCCGCTAAAGAAGAGGGCGGCTTAAGCAACCGAGCTTCTGGGAAGTCTTATCACCGAGGCCGGGTAGGGCGCATTAGACTTTTGTCGTAATGCGCCGGATGTTTTCTGTCGATATTGCCATCCCATGAGAAACTCGACGCCCCGTTGTGGCAGAGACGTACGAATGTTCATTGGTTGCATCCTCCGCGGGTTTTTAATTGCTCAGCGCTTGGGGCTGGTTTAACCTTCGCCTTTTCTTGGAGAGGTGTCCGAGCGGTTTAAGGAGCACGCCTGGAAAGTGTGTGTACGTCAAAAGCGTACCGAGGGTTCGAATCCCTCCCTCTCCGCCATTTCTTGAAAATCGTCCAGCCGTCCATGGCGCAACCCCGATGACTTCGTTGCGCCCCAGCCCAGCCGTCCGTGGCTGGGCGTTCGGCGGCGCGAATGCACGTTAAGTGCATTCACGAAGGCTCCGCCTCACCCCTCCCTCTCCGCCATCTTCGATCAAAGGGACCTGTTTTGTTAGGTCCCATTGATCGAAGACTGTGAATGGTGGATTTGAATCCGAGCAGAGAGTTCGACGAGGATCGCCGGGAGCGATCCCGAACGCCGCGAAGCGGCGGCCCGGAGGGCGAGGCGCATGGATGGGCCGAGTAAATCCTGACGTATAGGGCGAAGCGGAGACATACAAAGGTCCAGCGAACCTTTGTCCCGCTGAGCTGCGAGGCAGGAAGCCGAGCCTTGGCTTTCAAGCTGACGCACAGGACGTGCTAATTTCGCGGAAGCGCAGGGATGCGCGAGAGCGGTAAGCAGGAATGCGCAGCGCGGAAAGTACTAATGTCGCGGGAGGCAGGAGCCGAGAGCGACCTCCCTCTCCGCCACATTGTCGTGCTCCTTGTTTGGAGTATATGGCGAGTGAACTCACTTGGAAAGCCACGTGTGGCGAGTGGCGGTAAACACCTCGTTGCAGCTATCTTGTTGCTGTCTATGTTCATTACCGGCTGTGGCGGTTCGCGGGCTGTGTATGCACCGCCCACTCATCTGTGGATTGGCAAGTGCGCTATCTTCACGGAGCCGATGGCGTACCTTACCGATCTCCCCCGTGACTTCGACAATCAAGAAGTCGTTCGCATTGGACGATATCTCACGACGGTTTCCGATGCTTGGTACCTCAAGCAGTCCCCGAAAGCAAAAGATTCGATGGTCTTGCCTGTTTCTCCGGGAACCGCCTTTGAAGTGATGGCGGTCTTTAGAGTCGTGCAACTGGGTTATTCGCGCGCCTTCAGCATGGACTACGACATGGTGGTCTTGAAAGACAGCAACGGTTTGGTTTCGACAACGGTGTTGTCAGATTTGCGGGAATGTGGCTCCGGACAGATTGATGGGAAACGCATAGCCGGTAACACTAACGTTTCCAAAAGTTCCTTAGAACGGCACGTGTCGCGTAACTATGAACTCGCTGCCGCAGAGGCAAACTCTCGAACTTGATGTGGAATGACCTTGCCACCGCGATCTGGGTTAAGGGCGGCTCTTGCGCGAGGCAGACCGGAGAGTAATTCTGGCACATGCTATCGTCGCGGCCCATGAGCTCCCGTGATAAACTCCTACATCGCTTATGGCAGCGCGGCCGGTCCCCTTGGTGACGGACGCCTGTGAACCCGGTCAGGTCCGGAAGGAAGCAGCCGTAGCAGTCCGCCCGGGTGCCGGGGTGCGGCTGGTTCGCGCCGCCACCCATTTTTTCAGAGGTTTGAAACCGGTTCGATGGCTTATCAGGTACTGGCACGCAAGTGGCGCCCGCGCACGTTCGCGGAGCTGGTGGGCCAGTCCCACGTCGTGCGCCCGTTGGTCAATGCGCTCGATCACAATCGGCTGCATCATGCCTTTCTTTTTACTGGGACGCGCGGTGTTGGCAAGACGACGCTCGCTCGGATCCTGGCCAAATCCCTCAACTGCGAGACCGGTATTACCTCGACGCCGTGCGGTAAATGCAGCGCGTGCGTCGAGGTGGACGGGGGACGCTTTATCGACTTGATCGAAGTCGACGCCGCCTCGCGCACCAAGGTCGAAGACACGCGCGAGCTGCTCGACAACGTGCAGTACGTGCCTTCGTGCGGACGTTACAAGGTCTATCTCATCGACGAAGTGCACATGCTTTCCGGGCACAGCTTCAACGCCTTGCTGAAGACGCTGGAAGAGCCGCCACCCCACGTGAAGTTCCTATTGGCTACGACCGATCCGCAGCGATTGCCCGTTACCGTTTTGTCGCGTTGCCTGCAATTCAGTTTAAAGCGTCTGTCAGTGGAAGAGATCTCAGATCAGCTGGAGAAGATTCTGGCGGCCGAGAACGTCGAACACGATGCGCCGTCGGTGCGCCTGCTCGCCCGAGGCGCCGACGGTAGCATGCGCGACGGGTTGAGTTTGCTCGACCAAGCCATCGCTTTTGGCGGCGGCCGCGTCGTGGAGAGCGATGTGCGCACCATGCTCGGCACCATCGACCAGGACGTGGTCGAACGACTGCTCAAAGGTTTGGCGGCCAACGACGCGCCGACGCTGCTCCAGGTTGTCGCGCAAGTACACGATCACGGCACCGATTGCGCGATGTTGCTCGATGATTTGTTGCTCGCGCTGCATCACGTCGCGTTGATCCAGACGGACCCGGCGTTGGTCGATGAGATGGTTGTCGAGCGCTTGCAATCGCATGCCGCCGCGTTGTCTCCCCAAGACGTGCAACTGTATTACCAGATCGGTCTTCTCGGTCGACGCGATCTGCCGCTGGCGCCGGATCCGCGCGTCGGTGTTGAGATGACGCTATTGCGCATGCTCGCGTTTCGCCCCGAGACAGCGAACGAGGCGGTCGCACCGCGCGCGGGCGCCAAGGTATCGCCATCTTCAACCAAGACGACAACGTCGGCGCCGGTAGTGCACTCGATGGTACCGCCAGAAGCGCGCCGACCCGCGACGGCGGCAACCAGCGTGAGCGGCTCGTCGCCGAACGACAACGCCGCCGCGGCTTCCCCTGCTGGTCTACGTCCGACGCCATCGCGGTCCTCAAGCGAGGAGGGCACTGGATGGGCCGAAATCGTCGATCGACTACCGGTGAATGGTCTGGTAAAGGAATTGTTGAACAACACCGCGCTCGAGCGCGTCGACGACAAAGCGATCAGTCTCGTCTTGGATGAAGCGTGCGCGAAGTTGCTGAGTAAGGAACGCGAGGCGGTCCTCCGACAGGCGCTGGAAGCGCACTATGGCCGGCCCTTGCGCTTGACCGTGCGCATCGGCGCGCCGCCGGCGGCAACGCCGATGCGGCAGAAAATGCGCCAACGCAGCGAGGAGCAACAGGCGGCCGTTGCCGCCATCGACGGCGATCCGAACGTGCGGGCACTGCGCGAGCAATTCAACGCACGCGTGAATCCCGATAGCATTCGACCCGCGGGTACGGCGGAAGTAGGGCAGGGCGATCGCAAACACACGTAGTGCCGGTTTCGAGCGGCGGCGCGGATATATAGCGTAACGACGAGGTAACGATGAAAGGCGGATTGGGCAACTTGATGAAACAGGCGCAGGCGATGCAAGACAACCTGCGCAAAGCGCAAGAGGAGCTGGCCTCGGTCGAAGTCACCGGCAACGCCGGCGGCGCGATGGTGAGCGTCGTCATGACTTGTCGGTATGACGTACGCCGTGTCACGATCGATCCATCGTTACTGCAGGACGATAAAGAGGTGCTCGAGGATTTGGTGGCCGCCGCGGTCAATGACGCGGTACGAAAAGTCGAGAAGACCACGCAGGAAAAGATGTCCGGGCTGACGGCCGGCCTTGGATTACCGGGCGGAATGAAGCTGCCGTTTTAAGAGTTTGGAACCGCAGATGAACGCGGATAAACGCGAATAATGGTCGTGACTGAAAGATTTCTTACATGTCTGAGTTCATCTGCGTTTATCCGCGGTTTCATTTTCTTGTAGATTTATGAACGAAATTCCCACTCTCGAAATTTTGAAACAGGCGCTGCGCCGGCTACCCGGCGTTGGACCGAAAAGCGCGCAGCGCATGGCGTTTCATTTGCTCGAGCGCGATCGAGACGGCGCGCGCGCGTTGGCACAAGCACTGACCGCGGCTTGCGAACGCGTGATTCACTGTCGCCGCTGCAACAATTTCAGTGAAGCCGAGCTGTGCAGCATTTGCAGCTCGCCGCGGCGCGATGCGTCGTTGTTGTGCGTTGTCGAATCGCCGGCCGATTTGGTGTCGCTCGACCAATCCGGCGTGTACAACGGAACGTATTTCGTATTGATGGGCCGTCTTTCCCCGCTCGATAACATCGGCCCGGAAGAGCTGGGCCTGCATCGACTCGAAGCGTTGCTCGATCAGGGCGAAATCAAGGAAGTGGTGTTGGCCACGAATCTGACCATGGAAGGGGAAGCAACGGCGCACTACGTCAGTGAAATCGTGCGCCGGCGCAATATCCGCGCGACCCGCATCGCCTATGGCGTGCCGGTTGGCGGCGAACTCGAATACACCGATCGGTCGACGCTCGCGCGCGCCCTCAGCGGCCGGCGCGAAGCGTGAGTAGATAATATAGGAGCACGGAATCCGCAGATGCACGCAGATAAGAACCGATAAATTCGCTGTCTTCTTTTTTATTCGTTATCCGGTTTTATCTGCGTGCATCTGCGGATTCCCTTGCTTGCGTTTACTCCCCGATCAAGTCGTTGATCTTCGCGGCGCAGATGAAGTCGTTGATCGACAATCCCTTGATGGCGTGCGTGCTGTAGCGCACGCGACAGCGTTTGTAACCGACTTCCAGATCCGGATGATGGTCCTCGCGATTCGCGACCCAGGCCACCGCGTTGACGAACGCCATCGTTTCGTAAAAATTCTTGAACTCGAACGTTCGGCTGATTTCGTCAGCGGCATCGTTGATATGCCATCCCTTTGCCTGCGGCAGTAAATTTTCGGCGGCGCGGCGATCGAGTGGATCGACGCCGCCCTCGCAGGGTGCGCAACGCTGCTGTTTGAGAACCGACATAGTGCCCTCCGTAGGCGATATCGAATGCGGTGACTGTGCCGCGCTTGCGCTAGCGGGCTCCGCTTTCCTGCAGCTTCCCAATCCGTGCCAGCGCCGGCGGATGCGAATCGTAAAACGCGGAGTGCAGCGGGTCGGGAGTCAGCGTCGTGGCATTTTCCTTGTAGAGTTTCACCAAGGCGCTGATCAAAGCCCGTGCATCGCTTTGTTCGGCGGCGAAGCCGTCGGCCTCGTGCTCGTGGCGGCGCGAGCGGCGCGCGATCAAGGGCGTTAGGAAAAACGTGAATACCGGGCTCACCAGCACGAATAGCGCCAACGCCGCGTGATTCGACGGGCGGCCGACGCCGAGCGCCTGATAGAACCACGCCTGATCGGCGAGCCAGCCGAGCAGCGCAAGCGCAAGAAAACTCATGGCGATAACCAGCACGATTCGTTTCACGATGTGGTGCAGCCGGTAGTGGCCGAGTTCGTGGGCGACGACGGCCTCGACCTCGTTCTCGGCGAGCTGATCGAGCAGGTTGTCGAAGAAAACGACGCGCTTACTGCGGCCGAAGCCGGTGAAGTAGGCGTTGCCGTGCGCCGTTCGGCGCGAGCTGTCGACGACGAAAATTCCCTCGCTGCGAAAACCGGCACGCGCGAGCAGCGCCTGCAGCCGCGCGCGCAGTGAATCGCGATCGAGCGGCTTGAAGCGATTGAACAAGGGGGCGATCAGCGTCGGATAGGCCCACACCATAAAGAGACTAAAACCGGTCCACAGCAGCCAGACGTAAACCCACCAGAGCCCGCCGGTCGATTGCATGAGCCACAGGGCGGCCGCCAACAGCGGCACGCCGATGACGACGGCCAAGATCGTCTGTTTGATCAGATCGACGACGAACAGGCCGGGTGTCATTCGATTAAATCCAAACCGCCGCTCGACGACGAACGTTCGGTATGCCGCAAACGGAAGCTCGAGGAGGCCGGTGATCAACACGACGCTCAGGAGAAACGCGACGCCGAGCGCGAGATCCGCGCCGAGTTGTCGCCGCCAGAAAGCGTCGACCAGGTCCAACCCGCTGCCGACAGTCCAGGCCAGCAGGAGAATCGCGCCGTAAACGTTTTCGACGCGGCCGAGACCGGAGCGTGCGAGCGTGTAATCGGCGGCCTTTTGGTGCGCGGAAAGCGGTACCTGACCTTCAAACTCGCGCGGTACCGCCCCGCGATGCGCTGCAACATGCGCCATCTGGCGCCGTGCGAGCCACAGCTGCGCCGCCACGACGATGGCGAGGAGCGTCAGAAAGATCGCGGTGAAGGTATGCATACCCGGTGATGCTATGATTGCGATTCGCCAGTTTAACGTAGGGAGTTGGAGAATGTCGCAAACGCCGCCCCCGGCGCTCGACTCGCAGGGCTTGATTTGGATCGACCTGGAGATGACCGGACTGGATCCCGACAGGGATCGAATTATCGAGATGGCGTGCATCGTCACCGACAGTTCGCTGAATGTCGTCGCCGAGGGTCCGGTAATCGCCGTGAGCCAACCGCAGGCGTTGCTCGACGGGATGGATGAGTGGAACAAGCGTACGCACGGCGGCTCCGGCCTGATCGAACGCGTTAAAGCATCGACCGTGAGCGAAACAGAGGCCGAGCGAGCGATGCTCGAATTCCTCGGCCGCCACGTGCCGGCGAAGCGTTCGCCGATGTGCGGCAACAGCATTTGCCAGGACCGCCGGTTTCTCGCCCGAACGATGCCTGCACTCGAAGCATGGTTTCACTACCGCAATCTCGACGTCAGTACGCTCAAGGAACTGGCCGTGCGTTGGCGCCCGGAAATGGCGAACGCCTTCACCAAGAAGGCGACCCATCGTGCGCTGGACGACGTGCGCGAGTCGATCGAGGAGCTGCGCTATTATCGTGAGAAGTTGTTTAGAACAAGCTAGTAAGCGATTGAAATCCTGAGAGTAAATTCGATGATCGTCAAGACCGCGGATCTTTGCGACCGGCATGGTGACCAGCTCCAAGTGGTCGACCCCATCTTCCACAGCTACGGGGGCAGACCTGCGTTTGCCGGGCGAATCGCGACAGTCAAAGTGCACGAGGACAACAAACTGGTGCGCGCCGAGCTGGAAAAGGACGGGTCGGGCCAGGTTCTGGTGATCGACGGAGGCGGGAGCCTCCGTGCCGCGCTGGTGGGGGGTAATATCGCGAAACTCGCGGCCGACAATCGCTGGAGCGGGATAATCGTCTACGGCTGCATCCGCGATGCGATCGAAGTCGCCGAGGCGCCGATCGGCGTGCTCGCGCTCGCGGCCTGCCCGGTAAAGCCGAAAAAGAACGGATTCGGCGAGGTTGGTGTCGCCGTGCACTTCGGCGGCGTCACGTTCAAGCCGGGCGGCTACGTGTACGCGGACGAAGACGGGGTCGTTGTGGCGCCGGGTAAACTCAACTGACGGTCGACGACCAATACGTCCGAGCTACTACTGAGGCTTGTCGCGGTCGTCGTAGACGGTTTTATTCGCAGTTTGATCTTCGATCGAAATCCACCATTTGTGGCTTAAACGTCCGGAGGCTGTCACGCTGTAGCGATGACCGGGCTCGAGGCTTATCTCCACGATGCGCGGATACATCGACGCGTAGGTGACGGTCGACCCGCTCCGCGTGGCGGTGGCGAGGTACTTAACGGCCACACGGTGCGTGCCCGGCGGTAGCGGAATACGGCAGTCGGGCTGCATACACTGCAATGTCGAATCGCCATTTACCTGCGTAATCAGCGCACCCGAGTGGACAACCAGAACCGCCAATTCCTCGTTTGGCGTGGGGCTCTTCGTCGTCTTGATGGAATCGGTGGCTTCCGACGACCGTGCGGCCGCCTTTTGAGCCGTTCTTGCCGGCGGTGGCGGTGCGGCGCGCTCGGGTTGGACGACAGGGGACGGCGCCACGGCGGCGCAACCGAGCACCAACAATGTCGTCCCCGCCAAAAGCCAGTAATTTTTCATTGCACCGGAGCCCCGAACGCGCACAGCGGATGCTATCAAGCAAAGGTTGTTTGCGAAAGCGCTCCCGCCGTGGGTCGTCCGTAACGGAAACTTAATTCGAGGCGGCGTGATGACAGGCGACTTCGTGCCGCGCACCGATCGCGCGAAGCGCGGGCATCGCCTGTTCGCATTTGGGAGTGGCGATCGGGCAGCGCCCGACAAATCGGCAAACCGTCGGCGCGGGATCGATCGGACTGCGCGGCTCGCCGTCGAGGCGTATTCGTTGTCCGCTGAGCGGTGCCCCGGGAATCGCCGAAATCAACGCTTGCGTGTATGGATGGCGCGGGCGCTGGAAGACTTCCTCGATCGGTCCGGTTTCGACGATCTTGCCGAGATACATGACGATGACGCGGTCGCATAGCAAGCGCACGACGTTGAGATCGTGCGACACGAACAAATAGCTCATACCGAGTCTTTCGCGCAGTTCGGCGAGCAGGTGCAGCACCACCGCCTGAACCGACACATCGAGCGCCGACGTCGGTTCGTCCAGTATCAGCAACGTGGGATGCAGCGCGATCGCGCGCGCGATGCCGACGCGTGCCTTCTGCCCGCCGGATAATTGGTGCGGAAAGCGGCCTAGGAATTCCGGCGGCAGGCCGACTTGGCCGGCGAGCTCGCGCACGCGCGTGCGCAACTGTTCGCGATCGTTGATTCCCGCCAGCAAGCGCAGCGGTTCGGAAATCGTATCGAACACGGTGAAGCGCGGGTTAAGGCTGTCGGTCGGGTCCTGAAACACCATTTGAATCTTGGCACGGTCGGCGCTGCCGGCGAATCGCTTCAACGGGACGGTGAACAAGTTGCGGCCTTGAAAGACGACGTCGCCGTCGCTCGGTTCGATCAATCGGCTGATGATGCGCGCGAGCGTCGACTTGCCGCAGCCGGACTCGCCGACAAGCCCGATGCTTTCGCCCTCGGCTACGGTGAAACTGACATCGTCGACGGCGTGCAGCAGTCGCGGCGCGCGCCGGCGACCGCCATCGCCTCCCAACGGAAATAATTTCATCAGCCGATTGACTTCAAGCAACGCCGTCACAGCGGCCTCCAGCAGGCGACGGCGTGTTCGGCCCCGACGGTCGCGAGTTGCAACGGCGCGTCGCATACCGGTTCGCGGCGCGGACAACGTTCGGAGAAGCGGCAGGACGGTAGATTCGCGCGCCGTAGGTCGGGCAGGTTGCCGGGAATCGCCGCGAGCTGGCGCAGCGACACCTCGGCGCGCGGCGTCGCGGCGACGAGGCTCGCCGTGTACGGATGTCGCGGCGCGCGCAGCAACGTCTCGGTGCGCGCGGCTTCGACCACGTGACCGGCGTGCATAACGACGATGCGATCGCAGTAATCGCCGGCGAGACCGAGGTCGTGGGTGATCAGTATGGTCGCCATGTGGCGACGTTGGCCGAGCTCGGCGATCAAATCCATGATCGCGGCCTGCGTGGTGACGTCGAGGCCGGTGGTGGGTTCGTCGGCGATCAAGAGCGCCGGTTCGCAGGCGAGTGCCATGGCAATCAGAATGCGCTGGCACATGCCGCCCGAAAGTTCGAACGGGTAGGCGTCGTAGCGTCGGCTGGGATCGGGGATGCGAACCTTGGCGAGCATGTCGATCGCACGCGAGCGCGCCTCGTGTTTCGGCACGGCGGCGTGACGGCGCAGGATGTCCTCTATCTGATGGCCGACTTTGCGAATCGGGTTGAGCGAGGTTCTGGGGTTCTGGAAGATCATCGACGCTTCGCGGCCGCGAATCTCTTCGAGATCGGACTCCATGGCGTTGAGCATGTCCATGCCGTCGAAAACAGCGATGCCGCCGGTAACCCGGCCGGCCGGGTCGAGGATACCGAGGATGGCGTAGGACAACACCGATTTTCCGGAACCGGACTCGCCGACGATGCCGACGGTCTCGCCCTTGTGGACTTCCAGGTTGATATTCTCCAGCGCACGGACGATTCCGCTGCGGGTGCGGAATTCGACGCCGAGTCCTTGCACGCTCAATAACGGGACGTGATCGTTCACGTGCGTTGTCTCGGGTCGATCAGGTCGCGCAGACCGTCGCCGAGCAGGTTGAAACAAAACACCGCCAACATCAGCGCCGCGCCCGGAAACAACGCCAGCCACCATTCGCCGGAGATGATAAAGGTCGCCCCCTCGGCCACCATGATGCCCCATTCGGCGGTGGGCGGACGCACGCCGAGGCCGATGAACGAGAGGCCGGCGGCGTTCAAGATAGCCCAGCCCATGTTAAGCGAGATCTGCACCATCATCGGCGGCAGGATGTTGGGGAAGACGTGCACGGCGAGAATACGCATGTCCCCGTTGCCGCAGAGTCGCGCCGCTTCGACAAAGGCGGCATCGCGGCGCACGTTCACTTCGGCGCGCGCCACGCGGGCGTAGAACGGCAGGTTGATGATGGCGGTGGCGTAGACGATGTTTTCGACGGTATTCCCCAGGGCGGCGACGATGCCCATTGCCAGCACGAATAGCGGAAACGCCATGATGGTATCCGCCACGCGGCCGACGATGCGATCGGACCAGCCGCCGAAGAAACCGGCGTAGGCGCCGAGCGCGCTGCCAATCGCGAACGACAGCGCCACGGCGGCTATCGAGATGCCCAGATCGAGGCGCGTCGCCACGATGACCCTGCTCAATACATCGCGCCCGAGCTGATCGGTGCCGAACCAGTGCTCCGGCGACGGCGGTTGCAGCGCGTTGTTGGTGTCGCTGGCGAGCGGGTCGAAGGGCGCGATGACGGGTCCCACGATTGCCAGCAGCACGATCAGCGCGAACAAACCGAAGGCAACCGCGGTGACGGGATTCTCGCCGATCACGTAGCGCAAGTGTTTGAAGAACTCGCGCATCAGCTGTCCATCTTCACGCGCGGATCGACGAACGTGTAGAGCACGTCGATCGTCAGATTGAGCGCGACGAACAGGATGGCCATGGCGAGTACGAAACCCTGCACGGCGGCGTAGTCGGAGGCGACCAATGCTTCCACCGCGAAGGAACCGATGCCGGGCCAAGAAAAAACTTTCTCGACCAGCACGTTCGCGCCGAGGAGAAACGAGAACACCATGCCGAGCGTCGTGAGCACCGGCAGCATGGCGTTACGCAGCGCGTAGGCGATCAATACCTTTGAGCGCGCCAAACCGCTGGCGCGGGCGGTGCGGATGAAGTCGGACGACAACACCGAGAGCATGGCGGCGCGCGTCATGCGCGCGATCGGCGCCAGCGCGAACAATCCCAACGTAAACGCCGGTAATATCAGCTGCGCCGCGGCGCCGCGGAAAGTCTCGACGTCGCCGGCGAGCAGACTGTCGACCAGATAGAATCCGGTGACATGCGGTGGCGGGACGTAAACGAAGTCGAGTCGACCGAGCGGCGAAGGCGACCAGCCGAGCAGATAATAGAAAATGTAAATCAGAAACAACCCCGTGAAGAAGGTTGGCAGCGACACTCCGGCGGTTACCACGACACGGCACAGATGGTCCACCGCGGAGTTTGGTCTCGTGGCGGCAAGCACGCCGAGCGGCAGCGCCACCGATAGGGCGAACAATAAACCGCAGAGCGTAAGCTCGATCGACGCGGGCAGTCGTTCGGCAAGCTCCGTGACCACCGGCCGGCCGGTGCCGATCGATACACCCAAGTCCCCTTGTGCCAGATTTTTTAGATAGATGCCGAACTGCTCCGGCAGGCCGCGGTCCAGCCCGAGCGCGGTACGGATCTCGGCGATGGATTTTTCATCGGCCGCCGGTCCGGCGAAATAGACGGCCGGGTCGCCGGGCAGCGCGCGAGTCAGCAGGAAGGTGACGACGACGATGCCGATGACCGACGGCACTGCGTGGAGCAGGCGCCGGGCGATCAGTTTGAGCGTCGAGTGCTTCATTGAAAGTCATTTAATCGAAAAATAATCGGCCCGACCACAAAGGACATCCGTGTGTGCCTTGCGATCGGGCCGGAGCCATTTCCGTGAGGTACGAATTAAGCTTTGCGCAGGCTCCGTGCATCGAGCTGACGATGGAACCAGTACGCGTAGCCATCGACGTTCTTCTGCATGGCGACGTCGAGGTAGGGCTGCCACAACGGAATCAGCGGCACTTCCTCGAAAACGATGCCGATCATCTTCTTCACGTTCGTCGCGTAGGCAGCGTCCTTCACCGGCATGTGCAGCGTGGTGTCGACGAGCTTTTCCAGTTCCGGGTTAGTGTAGTTCATCGAGTTGAACAACCGTCCCTTCTGATACACCCAGAAGAAGTAGTAGTCCGGATAGTTGAGCCAACCGCCGAAGTTCTTCAGGTGCAGCGCCAGGCTTTTCTCGACCAGCGCGCGGCTGCGCCAACTCGAGCCCGGAATCTTGTCCAGCGTCGCCTTGATACCCACTTTGGCCAGGCTCTCCTGCAGCAGCAATGCCGCGGGTTCGCTCCATTGTGCCAGACCGAGGTTGAACGACAGCGGCACCTCGAAACCCTTCGCCAACCCGGCTTCGGCGAGCAACGCCTTGGCCTTCTTATGGTCGGTGCTATACGGGAACGGTTGCGGCCACGCGGCGGTGGCGGGCTTCATCGATTTCGCGCCATACATCGGCACGCCGCGTTCGTAGGCCGCCGCCTTGAAGATTTCTTCATACGGCACCGCGTAGGCGACCGCCTTGCGCACGCGGACATCGTTAAACGGTTTGATGTTCAGGTTGAGGCCGATGGCGTGCAGGCAGTTCTCGATCGGGATGCCGGTGACTTTCAGTTTGCCGCTTTGCATCAGTTCCTTCGCGTCCTTCGCCGGCATATCGAGCGACAGATCCACGTCGCCGCGTTCGAGAAGGGCGCGTCGAGTCGCGGCCGAAGGAACCTCGCGAACAACGACGCGTTGTATGCCCGGTAGCGGACCGTTCTTCCATTTGTCGTAACGCTTGTACACCGTTTGCTGCCCAGGGTCCCAGCGCTCGAGCATGTAGGCGCCGCCGCCGGCGGGCGTCTTGTGCAGATACTCCGTCGCCCACGGGTCTTCCTTGGTGGCGTGCTTCTTGGCGACCTTGGCGTTGATGATGATCGGCACCGGTACGCCGAGATCGGGCAGGGTAAGTTTGCTCGCGCGCAAGAAGTCGATGCGAAAGGTGTGGTCGTCGACGGCGACGAACTGCTCGGGTTTTTCAAGCGAGCCGGCCTTCATCTGCACCGTCGGGAAACCGCCCACGGAGACAGCGCGGTCGAAGGACCATTTGACGTCGTTCGCGGTCACAGGCGTGCCGTCCCAAAAAGTGGCGTCCTTGCGCAGTTTGAACGTGACGGACTTGCCGTCGGCGGCGAATTTCCACGATTCGGCGAGTTCCGGTTTGATGGTGGTGTAGTCGTACATCACCGATCCGTCCGGCAATTTCTTGTTCCCGTAGGTGACCAACCGGTCGTACAGATTGACCGCGATCTGGTAGGCGGGGCGGTTGGTGCCCTTTCGATGAATGTCCATGCTGTTGGGCGCATCGCCGATGACAACCACCAGCGTGTCGCCGCGACCAGCGGCTTCGGCCGGCAAGTATTTCAGAACCGGCAACACGCCGGCCCCCATCACAACTGCTGAACTTTTTAGAAAGTCACGACGTTTCATAATTACCCCTCTTCGGTTGATAAATTTCCAAGCAGTGCGCACCGAACTCGTTGTTCAAGCT
>DASWLD010000045.1:0-12030 GCA_036396275.1 Burkholderiales bacterium | reverse complement strand
CCCAAGCCGCGCGACCACTTCCGCGGCCGAGGGTGCGTCGTGAATATTCCCCACGCCCTGTCCGGCGCCCCAGATATCGCGCCACGCCTTGACGTGGGTCGAGCCGAAATTCATCGACGTCTTGTCGGCGGTCGGCAGATTGTCCGGATCGAGGCCGGCGGCGGCGATGCTCGGCTTCAAGTAGTTGCCGTGCACGCCGGTGAAGAACGGCGTATACACGATGTCTTTTGCCGCGCAGTTCACGATCATGTCCTGGTAGCGCGGATCCGCGTTCGCCTCGCGCGATGCGATGAAGCGGGTTCCCATGTACGCCAAATCCGCGCCCAGCGCCTGTGCCGACAAGACTCCCCGGCCGGTCGTAATGGCGCCCGCCAAAACGATCGGCCCGTCGAAAATGCGCCGGACTTCACCGACCAGCGCGAACGGACTCAACGTCCCGGCGTGCCCACCCGCCCCGGCGCAGACCAAGATCAGCCCATCGACGCCCGCTTCGAGCGCTTTCTCGGCGTGGCGCATGTTGGTGACGTCGTGGAACACCAGGCCGCCGTATTCGTGAATATGGGGCACGATTTCGTTCGGGGCGCGCAGGCTCGTGATGATGAGAGGAACGCGATGCTTCATGCACAACCGCAGATCGTGATCGAGCCGATCGTTCGACTGATGAATGATCTGATTTACCGCGAACGGAGCGACGCGCTGTTCCGGATGGTCGGCGGCATGGCGGCGCAGCGTTTCGGTAATGCGCCCGAGCCACTCATCGAGGAGCTCCTTCGGCCGGGCGTTGAGCGCCGGAAAAGCGCCGACAATTCCAGCGCGACACTGCGCGATCACCAGCTCGGGAACCGACACGATGAACATCGGCGCGCCAATGACCGGCAGCGCTAATTTTTCTTGCAAGCGACGGGGCAATGCCATTAACGTATCTCTACAGTTTCAAGCGGTGTCTGCATTCGTTCCTTTTGCGGTCGGCTGCGCGACGCGTGGAGCGGGGGGCCGATCAGTCGCCCATTCCCTCTCTTGACGGCGCCGTACTTAGCGCGGAAGATGCAACGCCATTTGCAGAATTCCGTTCCGCTTTGCGGCACGGGCCGCATTATAGGTCGGTTTTTTTAAACCGCACAAGAAGTAATCGACAGGAACAGCGGATGCTGAACGCTTACATCTACGACGGACTGCGCTCCGCCTTCGGCCGGCATGCCGGCGTGCTGGCGCCGGTTCGCCCCGACGATCTCGTCGCCGAAGTGATGCGCGCGCTCGTGACGCGCTCGCCGTGGAAACCGGAAGAAGTCGAAGACGTCATCCTCGGCTGCGCCAATCAGGGGGGCGAGGATGCGCGAAACGTCGCGCGTAACTCGTTGCTCGCCGCGAGCTTCCCGGTCACGGTCGGCGGCCAAACCGTAAACCGCCTTTGCGCCAGCGGCTTAGCGGCGGTTATTGAATCCGCCCGTGCGATTACGTGCGGCGAAGGCGAACTCTACGTCGCCGGCGGCGTGGAAAGCATGAGCCGTGCCCCGTTCGTCATGGGCAAATCCGAAACCGCCTACAGCCGCGATTTCCACGTATACGACTCGACCATCGGCGCCCGCTTCCCGAATCCGAAGGTGACGGCGCGCTATGGATCGGACACGATGCCGCAAACCGGCGACAACGTCGCGAAGGACTACGGCATCGCGCGCGACGCCGCCGATCGCTTTGCCGCCGCCTCGCAGGAAAAGTACGAGGCGGCGCGCGCCGCCAATTTCTTCGCGGGCGAAATCCATCCGATCGAAGTCAGCACCGGCCGCAAGTCGCCGCCGAAGGTGGTGGCGCTGGACGAACATCCGCGTCCGGACTCGACCGTCGAGACCTTGGCCAAGCTAAAGCCGTTGTTCGAAGGCGGCGTGGTAACCGCCGGCAATTCATCGGGCGTCAACGACGGCGCGGCGGCGCTGCTGATGGGGAGCCTCGAGGCCGGTGAAAAGAAAGGCGCCAAGCCGATCGCGCGCATTCTCGCCGCCGCTTCCGCCGGCGTCGAACCGCGCGTCATGGGTATCGGACCGGTTCGTGCCATCGCCAAGGCGCTCGATCGCGCCAAGCTCAAACTCAACGACATGGACATCATCGAGATCAACGAAGCGTTCGCAAGCCAAGTGCTCGGTTGCTTGAAGCTGATGGAAGTACCCTTCGATGATTCCCGCGTCAACCCGAACGGCGGCGCCATCAGCGTCGGCCATCCCCTCGGCGCCTCCGGCGCGCGCCTCGCGCTCACAACCGCGCGCGAACTGCAGCGCCGCCATGGGCGTTATGCGGCGGTGAGTCTGTGTATCGGGGTCGGGCAGGGATTGGCGATGATTATTGAGCGGGTTTGACTTGGGTCAACCACCAGCAAGCGTTGATCTGCTACATGGACAGCACGGCCATGTGGAAATGACGACCCGCCAATGAGTAAGAGCAACGCAGTCCACCAATGGGACGATCCTCTGCTTCTTGAGGACCAACTCACCCAAGACGAGCGCATGATCCGCGATGCCGCGCGCGATTATTGCCAGGGCAAGTTGACGCCGCGCGTGCTCGAAGCGTTTCGAAACGAAACAACCGATCCGAGGATTTTCCGCGAGATGGGTGAGATGGGATTGCTCGGCGCGACGATTCCGACCGAGTACGGCGGCGGCGGGCTGAACTACGTGAGCTACGGATTGATCGCGCGCGAGCTCGAGCGCGTGGATTCCGGGTATCGTTCGATGATGAGCGTGCAGAGTTCGCTCGTCATGCTGCCGATCAACGTCTTCGGCAGCGAAGCGCAAAAGCAAAAATACCTGCCGAAGCTCGCGACCGGCGAATGGATCGGCTGCTTCGGGCTGACGGAGCCGAACCACGGGTCCGATCCCGGCAGCATGGAGACGCGCGCAAAGAAAGTTTCGGGCGGCTACCGGCTCACCGGTTCGAAGACGTGGATCAGCAATTCGCCAATCGCCGATGTGTTTCTGGTATGGGCCAAGAATCCGGACGGCAAGATCCGCGGATACCTATTGGAAAAAGGCATGAAAGGTTTGTCGGCACCGGCCATCCACGGCAAGGTCGGCCTGCGAACCTCGATCACCGGCGAGATCGTCATGGACGAAGTACTCGTTCCGGAAGAAAGCGAACTGCCCGACGTTACCGGCTTGAAAGGTCCGTTCACCTGTCTCGATTCCGCGCGCTTCGGCATCTCCTGGGGGGCGCTCGGGGCGGCGGAGTTCTGCTGGCACGCGGCGCGCCGGTACACCATGGAGCGCAAACAATTCGGCCGGCCGCTCGCCGCGAACCAACTGATCCAAAAGAAGCTCGCCGACATGCAAACCGAAATTACCTTGGCGCTGCAAAGCTGCCTGCGGCTCGGCCGATTGCGCGACGACGGCAAGGCGTCGCCGGAAGCGACATCGCTGGTCAAGCGCAACTCGTGCGGCAAGGCGCTCGACATCGCGCGCATGGCGCGGGACATGCACGGCGGCAACGGCATTTCCGACGAGTTCGGCGTGATCCGCCACGTCGTAAACCTCGAAGTCGTGAACACCTATGAAGGCACGCACGACATTCATGCGTTGATCCTCGGCCGCGCGCAAACCGGCATCTCGGCATTTTAGCCGCGACCGCCACGCTTGGTGGCGCGGGCATCGGCCACTGTGGCAAGCGTCTGACCGCCGTCCAACTCACGCACGGAGGCTTCGTGGCAACGAAGGGCAAGGCGGTCGTGGTTCGCGAACTCAACAAGCCGGTCGTGGTCGAGGAAATCACGGTCGAGGCGCCGCGGGCCGAGGACGTTACGGTCAAGCTCGCCGCCTGCGGCGTGTGCCACAGCGACCTGTCGGCCATCAACGGAACGGTTCCGTTTCCGCTTCCGGTTATTCTCGGGCACGAAGGCGCGGGCGTGGTCGTCGACGTCGGCGCGGGGGTTACCGACCTGGCCGTCGGCGATCACGTCGTCAGCTCGTTCGTCAGCATGTGCGGCAAGTGCCGCTATTGCACGACCGGCCGACCGTACCTGTGCGATCAATCCGCGAAGGCCGGGTTCACGCTGCCCGACGGCACCGTGCGCACGCGCGATAAGGACGGCAAGCCGCTCAACGTATTCGCCGGCTGCGGCGTCATGGCGGAGTACGCCACCCTGCACAAAGACAGCGTCGTGAAGATCGAATCCGGCGTCCCGCTCGACCGCGCCGCGATCGTTTCCTGCGGCGTGATGACCGGCGTCGGCGCCGCGTTCAACACGGCGAGGGTCGAGCCGGGCTCGATTTGCATCGTCTTCGGCGCCGGCGGCGTCGGCTTGAGCGCGATCCAAGGCTGCGCGCTCGCGGGCGCCGCGCAGATCGTCGCCGTCGACATCGCTGATAACAAGCTCGACATGGCGCGGCAATTCGGCGCGACTCACGTACTCAATTCCAAGAGCGCGGAGAACCCGGTGAAGGCGCTGCGCGAACTGACCGGCGGCGGTGCCGACTACGCGTTCGAATGTGTCGGCTTCGGCGAGATCGTCGCGCAGGCGTACGGCGCGCTACGCAAAGGCGGCACCGCCGTCGTGGTCGGCGTCGCGCCGGTCAAGGACATGACGTCGCTGCGCACGCTGAGCATTTACGCGGAGGGCAAAACGCTCACCGGCAGCCGTTACGGCTCCGCGCGCCCGAAGGAGGATTTCCCCCGTCTCCTGTCGCTTTACAAGTCGAAGCGCCTAAAGCTCGACGAGCTGATCACCCATCGCTACAAAATCGACGAAGCGCCGCAAGCCTTCGCCGACCTCGCCGCCGGAAAAAATGCGCGCGGGGTGATTGTTTTCTAGATTGTAGCGCTGTCTGCCTTTAGAATCGGCGGGAATACGATCGGCCCCACCCTGCCGGCCGAAGAAAAAATGCTGCAAAGGAGCAAACCATGAAAATCGGCGTCCCGGCCGAAATTTGGCCGCGGGAATCGCGCGTCGCCGCCACTCCGGAGACGATCAAGAAACTTACCACCGGCGGTCTGCATCAAGTCGTCGTACAGTCGGGTGCCGGCGTGAACGCGGCGATCATCGACGACGCCTACACCCAAGCCGGCGCCACACTCGCCGGCACCGCCGCCGACGTTTACGGGCAAGCGGAGATTCTGCTTAAAGTGCGTGCGCCGCGGCCGGACGAGCTGCCGATGCTGAAGCAACGACAGGTTGTCGCGGGCATGCTGAATCCGTTCGATCAAGACGGCCTCGGCAGACTCGCCGCGCGCGGGGTCACGGCGTTCGCGCTCGAAGCGGCGCCGCGCATCACCCGCGCGCAAAGTCTCGACGTGCTCTCCTCGCAAGCGAATATCGCCGGCTACAAGGCCGTGATTCTGGCCGCCAACGTGTATCGCCGCTTCCTGCCGATGCTGATGACCGCCGCCGGCACGGTGAAGGCGGCGCGCGTCGTCGTGCTCGGCGCCGGCGTCGCCGGTTTGCAGGCGATCGCTACGGCGAAGCGTCTCGGCGCCGTCATCGAAGCCTCCGACGTGCGCCCCGCCGTGAAAGAACAAATCGAATCGCTTGGCGCCAAATTCATCGACGTGCCGTTCGAAACCGACGAAGAGCGCGAGATCGCGCAAGGGGTGGGCGGTTACGCGCGCCCGATGCCGGCGAGCTGGATGAAGCGCCAAGCGGCGCTGGTCGCGGAGCGCGTCAAGCAGGCCGATATCGTCATCTCGACCGCGCTCATCCCCGGACGCAAAGCGCCGGTGCTGATCACCGAGGAAATGGTGAAGTCGATGAAGCCTGGTTCGGTGATCGTCGATCTCGCCGTCGAACAAGGCGGCAACTGTCCGTTGTCGGAACTCGACAAGACCGTGACGAAGCACGGCGTGACGCTGATCGGCGAAAGCAACCTGCCGGCGCTCGTCGCCGCCGACGCCTCGGCGCTGTACGCGCGCAACCTGCTCGATTTCCTGAAGCTCGTCATCGACAAGGAAGGAAAATTCGCGCTCAACATGGAAGACGAAATCGTCGCCGCGACGCTGATGTGCAAAGACGGACAAGTGGTGAAGAAATAATATTTTGAAACCGCAGATGAACGCGGATAAACGCAGATAAATGAGAAAGACTCGAATCATTGCGCTGGCGGAGATTCCGTACTGTGACCAACCGATCGCGCCCATGAACTAATCTGCGTTCATCTGCGTTTATCTGCGGTTCCAGAAATCATATAGGGTGTATCAATGGAACATATCAACCCGACCGTCATTAACCTGGTGATCTTCGTGCTGGCGATTTACGTCGGCTACCACGTCGTGTGGACGGTGACGCCGGCGCTGCACACGCCGCTCATGTCCGTAACCAACGCGATCTCGGCGATCATCATCGTCGGCGCGATGCTCGCCGCCGGCGCGACCGAGACCACGCTTGGCAAGTCGATTGGGTTGATTGCGGTGGCGCTCGCCGCCGTGAACGTGTTCGGCGGATTCCTGGTCACGCAGCGCATGCTCGAAATGTTCAAAAGGAAAGAACGGCCGGCGGCGGAGAAGAAGAAATGAACGTGAACGCGGTCACCCTGCTCTACCTGGTCGCGTCGATCTGCTTCATTCAGGCGCTGAAGGGCTTGTCGCATCCGACGACCGCGCGCCGCGGCAACGTCTTCGGTATGGTCGGCATGGCAATCGCGGCGGTAACCACGGTTGCGCTCATCGCCAATCTGCGCAGCGCCGGTGTCGGCCTCGCGCTCATCGCCGGCGGCGTGATCGTCGGCGGCAGCGTCGGCACCGTCATCGCGCGCCGCGTGCAAATGACCAAGATGCCGGAGCTGGTGGCGGCGATGCACTCGCTCGTCGGTCTCGCGGCGGTGCTGATCGCCGTCGTCGCGGTCGCCGAGCCCTGGGCCTTCGGTATCGCCGAACAGGGCGCCGCGCTCCCGCGCGGCAATCGCTTGGAGCTTTTTATCGGCACCTTCGTCGGCGCGATCACATTCTCGGGATCCGTCATCGCGTTCGGAAAGCTTTCCGGAAAGTTTCGCAGTGCCCCGATCGTTTTTCGCGGGCAGCATTGGTTGAACCTGATACTCACGCTCGCGATGCTCGCCTTCGGCATTTGGTTCTTCATCACCCAGCAGTGGGTGCCGTTCATCCTGATGGCGGCGCTCGCCTTCATCATCGGCGTGCTCATCATTATCCCGATCGGCGGCGCGGACATGCCGGTCGTGATTTCCATGCTGAACAGCTATTCCGGCTGGGCCGCCGCCGGCATCGGCTTCTCGCTGAACAACTCGATGCTTATCGTGTCCGGGTCGCTGGTCGGTTCGAGCGGCGCGATCCTCTCCTACATCATGTGCAAGGCGATGAACCGCTCGTTCTTCAACGTCCTGCTCGGCGGCTTCGGCCAGGAAGGGGGCATGGTCGCCGCGGGCGCGGAACAGAAGCTCTACCGTTCCGGCAGCGCCGACGACGCCGCGTTCATGATGGCGAACGCCGAGTCGGTCATCATCGTGCCGGGCTACGGTCTCGCCGTGTCGCGCGCGCAGCACGCGCTGAAGGAACTGACGGTAAAGCTCGGCGACAAAGGCGTGAACGTGCGCTACGCCATCCATCCCGTCGCCGGCCGCATGCCAGGCCACATGAACGTGCTCCTGGCGGAAGCGGAAATTCCCTACGACCAAGTATTCGAGATGGAAGACATCAACAACGATTTTCAGTCGACCGATGTCGTGCTGGTCGTCGGCGCGAACGACGTCGTCAATCCTGCGGCCAAAACTCCCGGCAGCGCAATCTTCGGCATGCCGATCCTCGAAGCGCACAAAGCGCGTACCGTCATCGTGAATAAACGCTCCATGGCCACCGGCTACGCCGGCCTCGACAACGAACTCTTCTACATGGACAAGACCATGATGGTGTTCGGCGACGCCAAGAAGGCGCTCGAAGATATGGTGAAGGCGTTGGAATAGCTCATCGGCCGCGCGACTATGGCTTCCACGTGGCCTGCGCGGCTCATTGCGGTCGTTACACGTGCTGAAACGCGAATCGACCAAATATCTCTTCTGGCTGGCCATCTCATTCCTGGTAGCAGGAGCCGTTGGAGGCTACTTGCCCAGGAACAGCAACGTGTTCGAGCCTCTCTATCTGTCGCACATTGCAATCATCTCCTTGCTCACGTTTGCCTGGAGCCGGAGCCATGCCATTGAAAGCGGTG
Organism: Burkholderiales bacterium; assembly: GCA_036396275.1. Lineage (GTDB taxonomy): Bacteria > Pseudomonadota > Gammaproteobacteria > Acidiferrobacterales > Sulfurifustaceae > JACQFZ01. The sequence continues at coordinate 3,899 of DASWLD010000045.1, read as the reverse complement.
TGGCTTCCAATCGCCGCTATTCGGCCTTTGCCGCTCTTTTCCCGCCGCTCGGCGTTCCGGTTTACTTCTTTCGATTCTTCGGTCTCAAACAGGGTGTATTAAAAGTATTGAAGGCCGCCGTCTTCTTCGTCATCCTAGGAATCGTCTATCTACTGCCGTATGTCATTCTGCAAACTCGGCACGCGTAACGTTTAAGGTCGTGTAGCTGCCATCGGTTCGAATGAAAGCGCCACGCCAAACCGTAACGCCCGGAGCCAAACGTGGATGATGCCGTCCTGCGGGCGATGCAGCGCTGGCCGAACGTGCCGGCGGTGTTCGGCTGGCTGCGACTCGATCGGCGCGGAAACTGGCTCGTTAAAACTACCGGCGGCGAATTCGAGCGGATCGTCAATCCGGCGATGATCGAGTTCGTCAATCGCAACTACGTGCGCGACGATAACGGCCGATGGTATTTCCAGAACGGTCCGCAGCGCGTGTTCGTGACGCTCGACTACACGCCGTGGGTGTACCGGCTCGATCGCACCGCCTCGGGATTCGTGACGCACACGAGTCTCGTGCCGAAGGAACTGCGCGGCCTGTTTCTCGACGAATTCGATCGCCTGTTGCTCGAAACGGAACTCGGCGTTGGTGTGTTGTCGGATCGCGATTTGCCCGCGGTGCTCGAACAACTGCACCCGCCCGTGGGAACCAGCATCGAGGCAGCGTTGCTCGTCGTCGCGGACGGCGAGAAAGTATCAGCCAAATTGTTCGGTCAAGACGTTGTCGTCGCGCCGATCAGGGCGGAGGATGTTGCCGAGCGGTTTGGCTTTGTCGCGCGCCCGTCCCCGGCACCGGGCCAGCCGGACTGTTAGCGAAAACCTGGCGCCAAACGAGGATCGCCGGTTTAGGAAAAATCGCGTAACGCGATAGCTCGGCTGGTTTGCGTTTTTGCCGACTTCGCGGCGAGAATGCGCCCTCAAGAATGAAAACGACAACCTCCCCCGCTCCTTTTCTCGGCATCACGCTGCTCGCCGCCGCCGTATTGATGGTCACGATGGGCGCGCGCCAGACGCTCGGGCTCTTCCTCTCGCCGATCAACACCACGACCGGACTCGGCATCGTCAGCATCAGCCTTGCGATGGCGGTCGCGCAATTCGTCTGGGGCGCGGTGCAGCCGATCGCGGGCGCCCTGGCCGATCGCTACGGGCACATGCGCGTGGTGATGGTGGGTGTTTTCGTTGCGGCGCTCGGCTCCGCGCTAACCCCGTTTATGTCGAGCACCTGGGGGCTGATATTCGCCATCGGTCTTCTTTCCGCCGCCGGCACCGGCGCGGCCAGCTTTTCGGTCTTGATCGGCGCGACCGCGCAGCGCGTCGCGCCGGAGGCGCGCGGCATGTCGTCGGGCATTATCAACGCCGGCGCTTCTTTCGGTCAGTTCGTTTTCGCGCCGCTCACGCAGTTTCTGATCTCCGGTCTCGGGTGGATGGGCGCCATGTGGTCGCTCGCCGTGCTCACGCTCGGCGCGCTGCCGATCGCGGCGCGGCTTCGGCATCACACCGGATCGACGGCGATCCCGGCGGCGACTCTCGCGGCGCCCGAGGCGGCGACCCCGTCTCCTGACGGATTGCGTGCGGCGGTGCGCCACGCGTTTGCCGATCGCAGCTACCTTCTACTGCACGCGGGATTCTTTACCTGCGGATTTCACATCGCGTTTCTGGTGACGCACTTGCCCGGCGAAGTGCAGCTCTGCGGCTTGCCGGCGCAGGTCGCGAGCTGGGCGCTCGGCATCATTGGGCTGGCGAATATCGTCGGCAGTCTGGCGGCCGGGTGGAGTTTGAAGTTCTATCGCGGCAAGTACGTGCTGTTTTGGATGTACGGCTCGCGCGCGCTGCTGATCGTGGCTTACCTGCTCGCCCCCAAAACGTCGATGACATTTTACCTTTTCGCCGCCGGCCTCGGACTCACCTGGCTCGCCACCGTGCCGCCCACGGCCGGCGTGGTCGGAAAACTTTTCGGCATGCGTTATCTCGCAACGCTGTTCGGCCTAACGCTACTGTCGCATCAGATCGGCGCGTTCTTCGGCGCCTGGCTCGGCGGGTTGGCCGTTACCGAATTCGGCGACTACAACTGGATGTGGTATGCGGACATCGCACTCGCGGCGACGGCGGCGATTTTGAACCTGCCGATACGCGAAGCGCGCATCGTGCCGGCACTCAAGCCGGCGTAGCCGGAACGAGCACCTCAGAATGATTATGTCCGGTTGTCTCTAGCTCTCTACGGCCACCCCACACAGATATCTAAAAGCAGCTTCACGTGCCCATAGCAGACGCAATGGTTCTGCGTGCATGAGCCACGAGTCGGCGGGCGTGCACGGTCTTGTTCCAACCGCGAATAACCTTCAAGAACTGTCTGCGGCGTGACGCTCGCGGCGAGCATTTCCGGAACGTGTTCCGTCGTCATTCGCCGACCGCGAATAATCGGCCCCGAAGTTCTTGAGCATCGATTGCACGGCGTCTACGAGCGCGCGATATGCGACGGGATTGTCCTGCCTCATGCGGTGCGAAAGCTCGTGGCCGAACACGCGATGCAAGTCCACACTTGACTCAGCGTTGAGCCAGATCGTGTCGCCGTGGAATACGCCGCGGAAGGCAAATTCGCCGTCGGCGGTCGCGAGAGCAACCGGGGTTGCGGAAGGCATCCCGGAGGGTCTTTAGGATTTGTACTTCTGGGGTCCGGGAACTCGCCGACCTTCCTGCAAGAAAATCGTCAAGCACTTGACCTGACGTAATGGTGAATTCGCCGACTTTGCGGCCGGCGGCTTCGTGCGCGTCAACCCTGGTCTTGAGATTTTCGGCGACCCCATTTTGGCGAAGGTCGTCGGCGAGTCTTGTTTCTTGAATACCTTTTGCGCGTAAGCGTGCGCTTCTCTATCTTTGCGTTTTACCTGCTCGATCTCGGAACGCGTCAGCATTTGGGACACCGAGGATGTACGTGGCTTCGTCGCGGGTGAGCGCGGCGGGGTCGATACCGAATTGCGTCCTGACTTCATCGCCGTACCTCCTCTCGATTTCACGGACCCGACGCTTACCAGGAATCATTGTAGCGCTTCTACACTCGGGAACGTCCCCGTTTGGACATGACGTACACATGGGCCGAGCGTTTCAAGCGCGGCCAGGCGCTCGGCTTTGGAAGCGCGCGCGGGGAGGAAGATGTCGAGCTGTCGCTCGGGGTCACCGGGTACGGTTGGAACTCCCCGTCGATCACGATCGGTGGGTCCGCCGGGCGACTCGCGTAACGCAAAGTCGTCGGAGCGACCCGGCGAGGGACTTTCGATGGCCGACGGGCGCGGCCGCTCACCCAGATTCCCTTCGCCCAGTGCAGTAACCGTCGCATCTCCCCTCCCATGTTTCAATCCTCGCCCGCTCACGTGAGCGGGTGCAACCTCTGAAGCGAACGAGTCATTCTCTTTGGAAACTCGGATTCATCCACCGTATCAGCCGCGTGACACACAGTCTTCCTGGCAATCAGGCGGTACGCGCGGGTCGATAGTGCAGCACCATAAGCTGCGATTCTCGCACCGCAGCCGAGGCAAACGTTTGCCCGTCGTCATCGGAGAATTCAACTTCATACACAGCGGGAGCAAGCGTTTCCACAACCGTTCCAACTTGACCACGCAGCAGTTCTTTTTGAGGTATACCCTCAGTCAATGCCACGACGTCCAGAATTCCCATGATGCCACTCATAAGGTACCTCGTTACAAAAGATAGACCTTATCATCCAGGGAACGTCTTCTCCATACGTGCTCAACGCCTTTCGGCATCGGAGATTGATTCACCCGGAAACTTTTTGGCACACTTCGCCCACTCCCGAAAGTGCTCAACGCCTTTCGGCATCGGAGATTGATGCACGCAGGCGGACCT